>JACAAY010000015.1 GCA_013377095.1 Desulfuromonadales bacterium | reverse complement strand
CCTCATAGCTGGCTTCGGGGTTGGCGCTCTGGACCCGCTGGTTGCCGCGTACCGCGGTCAGGGTCGTAAGCAGTTTTTCCCGATCGATTCCGGCGCGTTTAAGGATCTTGCCCGAGGGTGTTTTTTCCCCTTCGGCCACCAGGGCCATCAGCAGATGCTCTACGGAGACATACTCGTCCTTGAGTCGTTTGGCTTCGTTTTCAGCAGCCACAAGGATGCGTGATAGGCGCTGGGATATGAGAATCTTGCCCTGTTCCGTGCCAGGTCCGGACACATGGGGTCGTTTATCCAGTTCGTTTTCAACCTCCTGCTTCACATGCTCCGGTCGGATATCCATGCGCTGAAGAAGCCGTGGCACCAGGCCATCGGATTGATCCAGCAGCGCCCAGAGCAGATGTTCGCCATCGACTTCCACATGGCCGTAGGTGACCGCCTTGCTCTGCGCTTCGGCAAGAGCTTCCTGGGATTTTTGGGTAAGACGATTGAGATCCATGTGTGTTCCTTTTTGGGTATTAAGATTATTTATATGTTCTCCAGAACCGCCCGTTTGAATGAATCGTTGTTCAGGAGTCCGTGAACCGCCGAAATGGTGGCATTGCTCAGTGCTTCATAATAATTTTCAGCCTTATGGGAACGCCCGAAGCGGGTCGCGTTTCCGGTGGTCATTCCCTTCCAAACAACCGTGCCGTTTTTTGCCGTCAGCGTGACATTCAATGAAACGTCGGCATTGTAATCAGAACTTTCCGTAACGAAAAAGCTGACAACAGCAGCATCCACGAAGAATGTCCCGTTGCTGGTGACTGCATTGATGCCAAACTGCGAGAAGACTTTGGCACATTTGCCCGTCAACCAGCCAGCCACGTTCTGTCGTGTCGTAACATGCATGTCCCGACCGGAAAAACGTTTCTCGGTATTGATTCCGATGTCAGCGGGCTGCGTGCGCACATCGGTGAACGGCCTGATAACAAAATGCGCATTATGGTAAGCGCTCACGTCGATTGCTCCATAGGAACTGATCGCCTCCGTCGGCTTCCATTCGAGCGGTATGCCTCTCAGCTTGGAGACTGTTTGTGCGCCGTATCCGGGAGTTACACATGCAATACATACGACGAGACACAACAGGAGTGTTCTTTTCATGATATGCTCCTTCCTTCCCGTTCCGTCACTTTGGCGGTCGTTGGTGTTATCCGACCAACGGTGTAATGAGTAAATGGCGGCTGAATCCCCACCCAAAGAATGGGGACTTTCAAGTCGTAATAAAGGCAACTATCATGCCGCAGAAAGCATTTGAACGCTGTCAGTGTAATGGTCTGATTATGCGGATAAAAATGACAGGAAAGAGAGTGGTGTGATGATTAATCCGCATGAAGGATCCGCCATATATAACATTTCTGCCATAAGCAACGGACCACGTTGAGGGAAATATTTATTCTTCATACTCCTTCATGTAATGCACCCAGAGCTGCAGTTCATCACTATCAATCTGGTTGTTTTTCCGGATCTTGTCGAGATTTCAAGCTTTATTTATGTATTCCTGTGCCACTAATCCGCCTGAGTTCGGCTTCCGCAAGCAGGTGGTCGAGCTTGGTCTGCAATTCGTTCACCTCGGCTTGCAACGCCATTGCCCTCGATTCGGCATATTTTGCATCGGTTAACGTTCCGGCCTTCAGCTGGTTTGTGCTCAGGCGAAGATTTTCTTCGTTCAATGCCCGCATCTCTTTTGCCACATCCAGCATCTTTTTTGTTCGATCCAGTTTTCGATATACCTTGTCAGTTTCCACGGTGATGCGTTTTTCCAACCGAGTAAGATTTTCTTCGGCTTGAGCGTATTGAGCCTGTCGCTGACCGACAACTCCCCCGCGCTTACCCCAGTCGAACACATTCCAGGTCAGCTGCATGCCGAACGTACCGATATTGTGCGTAATGAAGGGCGCTCCATCCTGGTAGGTATGGCGCGCAAAAAGCGAGATGTCGGGGATATATTCATCGCGAGCGGCGCTCAAGGCATGGCGGGTTTTTACGACCGTCTCCCGTGCCGCTTGCAGTTCCGGATTTTCGGGATATGGAGTGCGAGTTTGTGTCGATGAAGCGGTGGTATCCACCTCGGTCAGATCAAGTCCGGTATCCAGCGGAAGTCCCAACAGGTCATCCAGCTCCGAAGTCAGGTCTAAAATTTGAATCTCGGTTGCAAGCAGGGATTGCCTGTTTTGCAGCAGGTTGACCCGACTCTTTAGTACCGCGACATCAAGCAGATTGCCGGCCCGGACTCCCTCCTCGCTTTCTCGCACGTATTCCTCTGCTGCAACCAAAGCAGCCTGGAGGGATTCTTTCTGCTTGCCCGCAATCAGCAAACCGAAAAAAAGCTGATGCACGGTATAGACAACGGCATCTTCGGCCTTCTTTACTTCAGCCTCCGCGATTTTCTGATCACTTTTGGCGATGCTGGTGGCTTCGTGGATTTTGAATAATTGCGTTAATGGCTGAGTGAGTGTCGTGTTGCTGATCAGGAGTGTCGATGAGCCCTGTTCAAGCGACATCGTTTGGCTGGGAAACGCTCCTAAACCGGGAATTGTTCCAAGGCCACCGGCAGGAATGGTTACCAGTTGCCGACTGGAGAGGGCCAGGTATTTTGTGTCGTTCGACAGGTGCGGAAAATAATCGGCTCGCACGGAAACCACCTTGTGCTGGTTTTCGACCACCCTCGTCCGGCTGATCTTCAGGATTGAATTTTGCTTCAGCGCCAGATCAACAGCTTCATGCAGAGTGAGTTTGAGTGTCTCCGCCGAAGCATGGCCGACCCCCAAAAGCAAAACTGCCGACATCATCGCAATAACAGGAGGTACAGCTTTGCCTGCCCGTGATTTAATGATGACGAACAGTACCGGTACGACCAGAAGCGTGAAGAACATGGAAAAAATCAGCCCTACGGCAATCACGCTTGCAAGCGGACTCCAAAGGCTGGAGCCTGACAAGATCATCGGCGTTACCCCTACCGCAGCAGCCATCGTCGTTAAAAAGATCGGACGCAGCCGTCGTTCACCCGCTTCCATGGCGGCTTGTTCAAGAGTTTGTCCTTCGACCAACTTTTCATTTACATAATCAACCAGGATAATGGCATTCCGCACAACAATGCCGCACAGGCTGATCATCCCCATGAAGGCGGTGAAACCGAACGGATTGCCGGTAATGACCAGACCAAAAACTGCTCCAAGCAATGCCATCGGTATCGACGACATTACGATCAGGGGCTCGGAGATATTTTTAAACTGAATCAGCAGAACCAGGAAGATCGCTATCAGACTGATGCCGAGGGCAACCAGCATCTGGGGAAAGGTCTCACTCTGGTTGAATTTTTCACCGCCGTACTCGATCCGGTAGCCTGGCGGAAGGTGCAACGCCTTTATCCGGGGTTCAACCTTTTTCTGGAGGTCGGAGCCGTAAAAACCCGGTTTGACAAAACCGCGAACGGTCAGCGTCCGTACCCCGTTCCGGCGCACGATACGGCTGGTCTGCCACTCCGGTACAAGGGTGGCAATGGAACGAAGGGGCACGCTGGCATGCGATACCTGGGATGTCACGTAGGTATTGAGTACATTGGCATATGAGGATCGCGAGTCCTGGTCGAGGCGCAGCATGATCGTGACAGGCCGGTCACCTTCCCAGAAGGTGCTTACCGGGCCACCGTCAAATGCTCCGGCAAGAAGTCTCGAAACAGAGGCATCGGTTATGCCGAGGCGATTGGCCAGCTCATTGTTCACATTTACATCCACCATGTATGAGTCATTGTAATAATCCTGGTGGACAAACTGGGAAAAAGGAACGTCGGCCAGGATACTCTGTACCTGTGAACCGAGACGCTTCAACTCCGCGATATCATCACCGGAGATGCGCACCTCGACAGGAGCCTCCATCAACGATCCCTGCTGCAGTTCTTTGACGATAACCAGCGCTTCAGGCGCCAACGTGGCCAGGCTGACCCGCAGTTCTCCTACCAGTCGTGGTGTATCCTTCTCCGATGAGGTAGTGACGATGAGCTGGCCATAGGCTGCATCCGGTTGTTGCGGATTAACATTATAGTAAAATCTGGGGGCGCTCTGTCCCGCGAAGCTGGCGTAGTGGGTTATTTCTTTTCTTCCGGCCAGATGCAGTTCGATACGGCGCATGACCGCATCGGTGGACTCGATACGGGAACCCTGCCCCATCCAGACATCAATTACGAACTGATTGCGCTCGGCGGTCGGAAAGAACTGCTGTGGAACGAATTTGAAGAGGAGCAGGCCGGCGACAAACGCGCAGATTCCAAGGGCAACGGCGAGATATTTTCTGGCCATGAAACCGGTAATGGCACTTTTGTAGGCCGATTGAAGTTGGTCAAGAATGCTGAATTTCTTCTTTTTGTCGGACGCCGTACCGGCCTCTGGATCATGCAGTCCCTTCTTTATAAAGAATCTGCACAGTATGGGCGTGAGCATGACGGCCACAACGAACGAAACCGACAACGCAATTGTAACGGTGATGGGCAGGGCCATGATGAATTCACCGGCTGAACCGGTAAGAATCAGGAACGGTAAAAAGGCTGCAATAATCGTAAGTGTCGCCGTGAACACGGGAACGACAACATCGGTGGCGCAACGCCAGGAAGCCTCCGCTTTAGGGACCTTCCGGTCAAGAAGATCGACGTAATTGTCCGCAATCACAATTGCGTCATCCACAACGATACCGAGTACCATGATCAGGGCCGCGATTGATACCTGATGCAACGTTATGCCCAGAGAGTTCATGACCCCCAGCGTCGCGCACAGGGTTACCGGTATCGCAAGCGCTGCTATGACAGCGACACGGATCGGCAGAAGCAGAAGAGTGACGAGAACAACCGAACCGATAGCCAGCAAAAACTCGTGGGTCAGAGTCGTGATGCGGCTTTTCACGACCGCCGGTTGGTTGGCAATCAGGTCAAGCTGGACATCAGGCGGCAGCACTGTTGTCAGGCGATTGAACACCAGCGCGATCTGGTCCCCAAGTTCCACGATGTTCTGCCCCTTTTGCATTTCGACGGACAAGAGCATGCTTTGTTCGCCGTCGTAGCGGACAAGGAAGGTTGGGTCCTGATAACGGCGCGCAACATCGGCAAAGTCGCGGATATAAACCGGTTGCCCGGTTTTGGAGACATCCACCAGGACGTCTCGAATCTGCTCTTCGGTTGTAAACACCCCGGTCGTTCGCAGGGGAACCTTGGCGTGTTCCGCATCAAAGCGACCGGAACTCTCTATGACGTTGCGCTGCTGTAATGCCTGAGCTACGCGGCGTGGATCCGTGAAATACTGGGAGACCCGCTCAAGGCTGCTGGTAATCCAGATCTGTTCGCTCTGTCCGCCATAGGTAGCCAGTTTTCCAACCGTGCGGATTGTCCGCATCTCATCCTGAATCTTGTCCACATAATCGTGCAGTTCGCGATAGCCGTAACGCTTGCCATGTACCGCAATCAGCATGGCCACGGTATCACCGAAATCGGAGTTGACAATTGGCCCCTGGACCCCCGCCGGCAATTCAGTAACGCGGGCTTCATTCATCTCGTTGCGGAGCTTGGCCCAGAACACATCAGAATTTTTTACGTTGTTTTCAAGTTCGACATTGATGATGACCAGCCCGGGGCGACTGGTAGAAAAGGTCTTCTCCTTGCGCACCTCCGGAAATTTGAAGATATGTTTTTCCAGGGTTTTGGTAACCTGTTTTTCGACCTGTTCGGACGTGGCGCCCGGATAAAGAGCGGCTACCAGTCCGGTCCTGATGGTTATGGTCGGATCCTCGGTCCGCGGCATTTTCAGAAAGGCCTGAATACCTACAATCACGATCATGGCCGTAATGATCAGCGTAACGGCAGGGTAACGAAGAGAAGCTTTAACGGGGTTCATCAGTGCAACTCCCTCTTCGCTGCACCAACCGTTCCGGCGGAAGCATCCGCTGGTATCGCGGAAACGACAACACCATCCCTGAGTCGGCCCTGTCCGGCGACGACAATCGATTCATTCCCCGAAAGCCCACTCTTGATCTCGATCTCTCTACCATGCACCGTGCCGACTTCGACCCGCTTGGCGTACACACGGCGCTGGTCGGGGTAGTAGACAAACACCTCGGTGGCGCCCTGTTGGTCGCGCACGACCGCCTCGCCCGGCAAGGTTGAGATATTGAGAATCCGGTCTCCACGAATGTTGGCCAGCGCAACCATGCCAACCCGAAGAGTATGTTTGGAATTTGCCACGGTAATGCGAGTCATATAGGTTCGTGTACCCGGATCCGCCGAAACATTGATGACCCGAACCGTTCCCGTGAAGGATTCTTCAGGCAACGCCGGAACCTTGATCTCGGCGCTCTGGCCAATTTTCACAGTGTGTACGTCGGTTTCCGGCACGCCAACACTGATTTCCACGGGATCCAACTGAACTATTTCGAAGACAGGACGTCCAGGGCCTGCCATCTCACCAGGTTCAACCGAGCGTTTTGAAATAAAACCCTTGATGGGAGCGTAAAGGGTTGCATCGGATAAACGTTTTCGGACTATTTTAGTCTGTGCGACAGCCTGATCTAACTGCTGTTGTGCGGATTCATAAGCGGCTTTGAATTTCTGAAAATCGTTCGGGGCGAGACTCTGGGAGTCGTACAGCATTTTCATCCGGCGAAATTCGTCCCGGGAACGCTCGTACATGACCCGGGCCTGTTCCACCTGGGCCGCGGCGGCCTGGGCAGAGAGCGCGTAATCAGTCGGGTCAATCGTGGCCAGTCGTTGGCCTTTCCTGACGTACTCCCCTTCCCGCGGACCCACCTGAATCACCTTTCCGGAAACCAGGAACGCCACATTGGCTGGTGCATCCGGCGAGGCGACTGTCCCGCTTACCGTTATGGTTTCACGATCCTGTACGCGTTTTATGGTGCCGATTTTCACCGGAATCGGCGTACTCGCTGTTTGATCCTTGTTCTTCTCCGATGAACACGCTGAAAGCATAAAGATCATTGCCAGCAACAAGATGGCCGACTCTCTCATAAATACCCTTTCACTTTACGATACTGCAAAACCAGATTCCGGGATTGTCTGGCCACCATCTACCACCAGGGTCTGACCCGGTATCTATTTTGCCTCGTCAGACGCGAGGAACAGTGCGGCAAATGCAATTTTCATTTACCGAAAATATTGTTCTTGGCAAATTCTAGCACCGAACACCGCGGCACCTTCCAGTGCTTCGACAATCCAGCCCACGAGCGGTCCGAAAAGAAGAGGGATCTTCCATGCTCCCCGAAAGGTAATTGTCGTTGTTACTGTTCCTCCAGCTCCTCCAGCTCCTCCATTTCCAGGTCGTCGTCCTCGACGGAAATCATCTCTACCTCGAAGAACAAGTCAGGACTGGACGCCGTGAGGTTGCTTAGTCGCTCGCTGGATTCCTCCTGGATGGCCATGTACACATCGTCATCCCCACCTTCACTTGGGCCGAAATCGTACCTTAACCCCGGAATCCTTTCAGCTCCAGCCGGAAAATGCGACTCCGTCGGAGCTTCGTCCTCGCTAAAAGGGAACTCCTCCACCTCGGCGGCAGACACCTTGATGGTCCGACAATCACCGGCCTTCATTCCAAGGACGCCCGTCTCAAGGGAAGGAAGGGTGTTTCCCTGGCCGATTACGAATTCCAGAGGATCTCGTAACGCTATATCACTGATGGTTCCATCCTCAAGTTTGCAGATGAAGCTGATACTCACTCGTTTCCCTTCTTCAGCTTCCATAAATTGTCTCCTCTTATGACATTTCTTATAGTGCTGATTGTTGACCACCATAGAACTGTCGCTGTTTGAAACCCGCTTCTACAGTGACAAGCTGGCTGCACCTGAATCTATTACTTCTTGTCGATCTTCACTTCTTCAAAGTCAGCGTCAACAACATTGTCATCATTGGGTTTTGATGCTCCCGCCTGATCTGCGGCGCCGCCGGCCTCACCCTCACCTCCCGGTGCCTTGGTGTACATGGCCTCGGCCAGTTTATGGGCCGATTGGGCAAGCTCATCGGTAGCTTTTTTGATGGCTTCGGCGTCCTCACCTTCCATAAGCTTTTTCAGGTCAGCCAGCTTGTTTTCGATGGCGCCCTTTTCAACAGCGTCGATCTTGTCGCCGAACTCCCTGAGAGACTTCTCGGTGCTGTAGACCATACCGTCGGCATGGTTGCGGGCCTCGATCACCTCGCGCTTCTTTTTATCCTCGTCGGCATGGGCCTCTGCATCGCGCACCATCTTGGCGATTTCTTCCTTGGACAGGCCGGACGACGCGGTGATGCTGATCGACTGTTCCTTGCCGGTGCCGAGATCCTTGGCGGAAACGTGCACAATGCCGTTAGCGTCGATGTCGAAGGTTACTTCGACCTGGGGCATGCCGCGCGGGGCGGGCGGGATACCGGTCAGTTCGAAGTTGCCGAGGGTCTTGTTGTCGCGAGACATTTCGCGCTCACCCTGCAAAACATGGATAGAGACCGCCGCCTGGTTGTCCGCGGCTGTGGAGAAGGTCTGACTCTTGCGGCAGGGGATGGTGGTGTTCTTCTCGATCAATCTGGTCATGACGCTGCCCAAGGTCTCGATACCGAGCGAGAGCGGGGTCACATCCAGCAGCAGGACGCCCTTTACGTCGCCTTTAAGTACGCCGCCCTGGATACCGGCGCCGATGGCAACCACCTCGTCGGGGTTGACCCCCTTGTTGGGAGCCTTGCCGAAGATGCCCTCCACTATCTTTTGAACTGCCGGCATACGGGTCATGCCGCCTACCAGAAGGACCTCGTCAATCTCGCCGGCAGACAGCCCGGCATCCTTCAGCGCAGTGCGGCAGGGAGCGTCCAGTTTCGCCAGAAGTTCGGCACAAATCAACTCCAGCTTGGCACGGGAGAGTTTAAGGATCAGGTGCTTCGGCCCTGAGGCGTCGGCTGTTATGAAGGGCAGGTTGATGTCGGTCTCCTCTGAAGTCGACAACTCGCATTTGGCTTTTTCCGCTGCTTCCTTCAGGCGCTGCAGAGCCATCTTGTCGCCGCGCAAATCAAAACCCTGATCTTTTTTGAATTCGTCGGCGATCCAGTCAATGATCAGCTGATCGAAATCCTCTCCTCCCAGGAACGTGTCACCGTTGGTTGACTTGACCTCGAAAACGCCATCGCCCAGTTCCATAATAGAAACGTCGAATGTCCCCCCGCCCAGATCAAAGACAGCAATCTTCTCATCCTTTTTTTTGTCGAGGCCATAGGCCAAAGCAGCTGCCGTCGGTTCGTTGATGATGCGCAGAACATTTAATCCGGCGATCTTTCCGGCATCTTTGGTTGCCTGGCGCTGGGAATCGTCGAAATATGCCGGAACGGTAATGACAGCGTCGGTAACGGCGGATCCCAGGTAATCCTCAGCGGTCTTTTTCATCTTCTGCAGGACCATGGCCGAGATCTCAGGTGCGGAGTAGCGTTTGCCGCGCACCTCAACCCACGCATCACCATTATCTGCCTTGACAATCTTGAAAGGGGAGATGGCGATATCTTTTTTGACCGCCTCTGAATCGAACTTACGTCCGATCAGGCGCTTGATTGAATACAGGGTATTTTCAGGATTGGTAACCGCCTGGCGTTTGGCCTGTTGCCCCACCAGTCGCTCACCGCTTTCTGAAATCGCAACCATGGAAGGCGTTGTGCGGCTCCCTTCCGAGTTGGCGATAACGACCGGCTCACCACCCTCCATGATTGAGACGCAGGAGTTGGTTGTTCCCAGATCGATTCCGATTACGTTACTCATGATGTGTAATCCTCCTTTTGGTTCATTTTTGTTACTCATTTTCCGCAGGCGGCCTCATATCGCACCCGTGCTGCCAGGGAGGTAAAGAGCAACTAACGTACCTGAGAAGGTCTAAAGACGAAGTAAGCGTAATCAGCTGATTATAAGAGGTAATTTAAAATAAAACTGTGTGGAGGGAGCGGAAAACCGCCAACTAAAACCGTCATTATTAGCATAACCGCACTATATGGCGGACTGTTCTCTGCAAACTTTTTTTATTACCACAGGCAGGCGCTGAACTGGATATCTTGAAACAAACTATCTGGCACCACGGTATCGAACTATTATCGTTTTCAATCAGCGTGATTTCAGCGCATCAAAAAGAGCATCGCGGATTTCTTCGATCTTTCCCGTGCCAGCGATCTTCACGTATTGGGGAGCGCCAACCGCTCCGGTATTTGCCCAATCGGAATAGTATTTCAGCAGAGGTTCGGTCTGTGAGTGGTAGATGCCGAGACGTTTGTTGACTGTTTCTGGCCTGTCGTCATCGCGTTGAATCAAATCTTCACCGGTCAGATCGTCTTTGCCAGCTTCCCTGGGCGGGTTGTACTCCACATGGTACGTGCGTCCCGATGCCAGATGTACACGTCGACCCGCCATGCGTTTGACAATTTCCTCGTCAGCCACGTCGATTTCCACCACGTAATCGATGTGTACCCCCGCTTTATTAAGCGCTTCGGCTTGTAAAATCGTCCGCGGGAAGCCGTCTAACAAAAAGCCATGTATGCAATCCACTTCCTTGAGCCGGTGTATCGCCAGCGAGATGATAATATCGTCGGTAACCAGACAACCTTGGTCCATAAACTTCTTGGCCGCAACACCTAATTCTGTTCCGGCTTTGACGGTAGCGCGCAGCATATCGCCGGTGGAAATCTGCGGAATGTTGTATTTTTCCTTGATGAAATGTGCCTGTGTACCCTTACCCGCACCCGGGGCACCTAATAGAATCAAACGCAAACCATCCTCCATTTTTTCTGCCGTTACCTGTTGGGTATTAACTGTAGTAAGGGCACTGGTCAAGCGGTGACAGAGCAAAGTCAATTTGCCGGGTGATTTCCATCAACCCAGTAACCTTGACGGCTATAATGTTTATGCAAACTAATCTCGTAATCCCGATTTAGCAGCGTTTCATCCGTGTATTCCGGCGACTGCCTGATAGTATGCATGGGAATTTTGAAGAAAACATTTGACTCATTCCAACTAATGCGTTCGATCCACTGCGGTGAAACCAGGACATTTTTTCCCGGAAACCAGTTCCGTGTGTCGATGACCAGATAACGGATCGCCCAGGTTTCGTCATCGATTATAAAATCCTCGATGTGGCCAATTTCACCATCTACGGCGTTGACATGGTAGCCACTCACTTCATGAGTGCTGCGCAAATGAGAATCCCACACTTTTTTACCCAGGGTGGATTCACATCTATTTTCTCGGTCGCGCACATCAAGATAGGGACAAGAGCCCCACATATAGGGGCCGCCCCAGTATGTCGGCCATTCATAATACCCGTTATAGACTTCCTCGAATTGCCGCGATACAGGCATGTCACTGTTCAGGGAGGGACTGTTTTCAATCTGTTCTTTGGTTAAATTAACGACGATGCGGTTTGTTTTTTTATTCTCTGAAAGCAATGCATACGGGGAGATCAACACCTGTTTGCCCGTGAGCCAGTTACCCGTATCGGCAACCAGGTAGCGTATCGTCCAGTGACAGTCATCGAAGTAAAACTCCTTGACCGACCCTATTTCACCGTTGACACTTTCCAACGTATAGCCTCTCAGCGTTTTGGCTTTGATTAACATGGTGTCCTTTCGTTGCTTGCGTTTCGCTAGTGAATCTTTACCCTGCCAGAGCGGAACAGACAGCGATTCTGGAGCATAATCATCCGGTTTGTTTGCCTTTTCCGCACATATCGTGACCATGGATGCCTGATCGCGTTTACTTCATCAGCGCCTCCTCGGCGACATTCTGGCCGAGCGCCCTGCACTGTTCCAAAACTTCCGGCCTCGGAACGAACTGGGCTCTGACAAACGGGGTCGGAAGTTGGAAGTGAAGTCCCTTCAAACGTTCCTCAACCATCTTGCAGGCTTCTCCGCTCCACCCGAAGCTGCCGAATACCCCCCCGATGCTGGCTTTCAAACGTACCGTTGAGAGATCGGCAAGCACCTCCCACATCGGTTTCGGCACATCGCGGTTAACGGTCGGAACGCCGAAGATCAGGGCATCGGCCTGTTCCAGCAGGTTGCGAATCTCGTCTCGAGAGTTCTCCGGGAAATGGCAGGCAAGCACCTCGACCCCGGCAACCGCTGCCCCCTTTGCCACTGCCATGGCCATTTTGCGGGTACTTCCGTGGGGCGACATATAAAGGATAACCACCTTTTTACCGTCTGTTTTTTGCGTACTCCATTCCTGATAGAGTTGCACGGACATCATGGCGTCCGTACGGTGTAGCGGACCGTGCCCCGGACAGATCATGTCGAACCGAAGCGTGCCCGCCTTGGCAATCGCCGACAGCACCTTGTCCTTGAACGGTCGTACCAGGCAGTCGAAATAGAACTTCATCTCTCCGGAGTAGTCGGGGTTTTCGTCGTTGTACAGGCTGGCGCCGCAGTAGTGGGCCCCGAATGCATCGCAGGTAAAAAGGATCCCGTCCTGCTCCAGAAAGGTAAACATGGTATCGGGCCAGTGGAGAAACGGGGCGATGATGAAGCTCAGCTGCTTGCCGCCCAGGTCAAGTACTTCACCATCCTTGACAACATGGGAGGGCAAAGGGGTATGAATCATGTTGCCGAGGAAGGTTATGGCAGCCTGGCTGGCATATATCTGTGCATTGGGACAGAGCTCCAACAACGGGGCCAGTGAACCGGAGTGGTCCGGTTCTGTATGATTGACGATGATGTAGTCGACAGCCGCCAGATCGGTCAACTGCCTGACCTTGTCCAGGTATTCCCCGGCAAACCTGGCCTTGACCGTATCAATGATGGCGATCTTGCCGTTGCCCTTGATCAGGTAGGAGTTGTACGTGGTTCCGTGCTCTGTCGGATAGAGATCGTCAAAGACCCGTAGCTGGGGGTCCTCTGCGCCGATCCAGAAAATGTTGGGCTTAATCTCGATGATATCCCGCATGTAACTGCTCCTCTCGTAGATTTATTGTAGTAATTCACACAAACATCCACGCAAACAGGATGTACTTCCCAAAAAAAGGAGCCTGTCATGCCGGACAAATCATGCGGGTACTGCCAGGGCAAGCAGGAGAGAACGCCTTACTTTTTTGAGCGCCACCACTTCGATTTGTCGAACCCGTTCACGAGAAATCAAAAAATGGTCGGCGATCTCCTGAAGCGTCATCGGTTCGTCAGCGGATACACGGCAGTTGATGATGAAACGTTCTTTTTCATTGAGTCGCCCAACTGCATGCGCAACCTTCTTATTTAGTATGTTTGTCTGCTGAAACGTGGACAGAAGCTCTTCCTGGTTCATCCGGTCATCAGCAAAACCATCCAAAACCGTTCTGCCATCCCTGCCCGGCAACTCCGAATCCAGAGAGAATTCACCCTGAAGACGCTGTTCCATCTCCACCACATCCCGGTCTGAAACTTCGAGCAATTGAGCGGTTGAATGGAGATCATCATCACCACTGTTCAAGTGTCGGATGACATTCCTGGCTTCGCGTAACTTGAAAAACAGCTTGCGCTGTGCCTGGGTAGTACCGATTTTAAGCAGGCTCCAGGACGAGATAATGTAATTATGTATGTATGCGCGAATCCACCAGACGGCATAGGAAATCAGACGGACACCCTTGTAGGGATTGTACTTGCGCACCGCGAGCATAAGCCCGATATTTCCCTCCTGAATAAGATCGAGCATTTTCAGGCCATATTGACGAAAACCATAGGCAACCTTGATAACGAAACGCAGGTTCGATGTAATCAGTTTATGGGCGGAATCCAGGTCCCTATCTTCAAAAAATGATACGGCCGTCTGATGTTCCTCTTCCACACTCATAACTGAAAACGTTCGAATCTCTCCCAGATATAAGGACAAGCTATCCCCTTCAACCGGAAAATTGGATACCATAAACATCTCTCCTTCTTTGAAATCAATGAGCACGCGTGATGAACGAGGAAGGTAAGGAGCAACTAACGTGCCGGAGACGAACTAACGGTACAGAGCATGCAACAATCTGATTATGCGAGGTAAAATCAGGTCCGATTGCAGAGGGGTGAGGAAGAGCCGTCATCCGAATCCGTCAGGTGTAACATAACGGCCATATATGACGAGCAAGAACGGTTACTCCGCAGGATGGAACAGCAGCTTAATATGGTATTTAACTGCAGTCACTGACAGGGGCACGCTTATTGCTGATGATAACCTCTGTCCTGCTTATCCTGTCCACTGACCGAAGGAGGGTGTTGCCCATGTTCCACTGGCTGCGCGACCATAACCGAGCCGAGACTCGAAAACGCTTGTTCCCCATTGAGTGGGAATCTTTCCTGCGCTCAAACCTGGCCCACTACTGCGTGCTTGACGACAGCGAACGTTCCGAACTGCAGGCGACGATGCAGGTCTTTCTGGAGGAGAAAGAGTGGGAGGGGTGCGGTGGCCTTGACCTCAGCGACGAGATCCGTGTCACCATCGCAGCCCAGGCCTGCCTGCTGCAACTGGGACTGCCCCACGACTACTATCGCAACGTGGAGTCGATCATCGTCTACCCCTCTACCGTCGTGCCTCCCCAGCGCCAACCGGGCGTTTTCGAGCGTGTGGATGCTCCGCTGGAGGTATCCGCCCCCCTCCTGGGCCAGGCTTTTTCCCAGGGTCCGGTGATCCTGGTCTGGGATGCGGTCCTCCATGGCGCGCGCCACCCGGAACAGGGTCATAACGTGGTCTACCACGAGTTTGCCCACAAACTCGACATGCTCGACGGAGCCGCCGATGGCACTCCGCCCCTGGCCGACCGTGACCAGCTTGACGAGTGGGTGGCGGTCTGCACCCGCGAATTCCAGCGACTGCGCGGACTGGCTGAAAAGGGCCACAAAACATTCCTCGATTCCTATGGTGCCAGGAACGAGGCCGAGTTTTTTGCCGTTGCAACTGAGGAATTTTTCGACCGCCCCCTTGCCCTTCAAAAGCACGCACCCGACCTCTACCATGTCCTCAGCACTTACTACCATCAGGATCCGGCAGAACGCGTAAAGCGAACATCCCCTGTACAAGAGTGAGCAGTCCCAGTTGGTCCGTCACATATTCCGGTTACGTTACATATGACGGATACCGTTGACGGTTTTTCCTTCGCATCACAGGCTCTCTTCATACATTCCCGAAAACAATCAACACATTACGCCCACCTCAGCCACGGCTCTTCTCTGGCACGTCAGATGCTATTACCTTTTCAGCAGCGCATCAGACACTGTCAACGTTTCTGCAAAAGCAGAGAACACAACACATTTCGTAGCACGAAGTTAGGACTTTTTTTTAGTGGAAAGGAGGCGCGAATGATCGTGGCTATTTCAAAGTATGGATAAGTTCAGGGGGATTATCGTGATATTAGATCAAGCAAAATATTGAGTGAGAGAGCGTTACCGCGTGCGCAAGTAGGCTCAGGGCAATGAAGGTACTACTCGACAAAACAACCCATAACCCAAAGAATAAATGGAGAATGCCATGAAAAACCTTATAAAAATAGCTGTTGCTTCATCGTTACTTATTATCGCCTGCTTAATGATCAGCGCATGCGGAGGTGGAGGAACTGAAAATTTTGTCCAGGGGAATGGTCAAATCGACGTTTCCGTCAGAGATAGTGGCGGAGCTTTTTTGGCTAATATTAGAATTGATGTAAAAAATCCTGCGGGAACGATACTTGAATCTTTTACTACTACGGCAACAGGCATACATACCTTCCAGGAGACTGTTGGTACAACGTACACCTTTACATTCACAGACGTAGCTACCCCGGTCAGATTCGCAACTCAGTCCATTACAGCAACGCCTCTTTTGACAGCAACGGTTCATGTCGACCCTGTGATGCTGCCATAAGGTTGATATAATCCGTTTCGAATGACTGTGGTGTCAGAGCTATCCATTTCACCTTTTCGGCTTTCCGGGCGGAATTGTCAGATGTATAGCCTGACACCATCTGTAGCCTCTCCAGCCACCTTGCCTTTGATATCGACCTGGAAATTTGTGCATCTGGACAATCAATCCCTTTTGAATCAGAAGTCATCTTTCAAACCTATCCGGTGTCGGACTAAGGCTCTGTTCCCCCCTCCCTCGGTCCTCGGTCGCCTCCAGACAGGGCACAGCAAGGCACCATCCATACGTTGCCGGAGAGACATGATCCCCATGGTCACAGCCAGCCTGAGAACAGAAAAAGGAACCGATGGGAGCTTCCTGATCATCCTTGCCGGCGACTGGAAGCTCGGAAATCAGCTCCCTTCGCTACAGACAGTTACCGGTGAACTTTCAGCATCTGACGGTAGCCAGAAGGTCACCTTTGGCACCCATGAACTGGGTGACTGGGACAGCGGCCTGATAATCTTTCTCCTTGCAGTCATCAGCCTCTGTGCCCAACAGAAAATTGATCTGGATAGACAGGGGCTCCCTGCCGGAGTCAACCGCCTGCTGACCCTTGCCACTGCGGTGCCCGAACAACAGGGGACGCAACGCAATGTCTCTCCCTCTCCTCTTCTTGCCCGCATTGGCCTGGCTGCCATCGACTTCTGGCAATCCCAGCTGGAGTTTCTCGCCTTTATCGGCGAGGCTTCAGCTTCCTTTGGCCGGCTCTGCACCGGTAGGGCGCAGTTCCGTCGTGCCGATGTTTGGATTATCCTCCAGGAATGCAGCTCAAAAGCCCTGCCCATCGTCTCCCTGATCAGTCTTCTGGTCGGACTGATTCTGGCTTTTGTTGGCGCCATCCAACTCAAACCCTTCGGCGCGCAAATCTATGTTGCCAACCTGGTGGGGATAGCAACGGTTCGGACCATGGGAGCTGTCATGACCGGCGTCATCATTGCCGGCCGGACCGGAGCCGCCTTTGCCGCCACCATCGGCACCATGCGGGTCAACGAAGAAATCGACGCCCTCAAGACCACCGGAATCTCCCCCATGGATTACCTGGTTCTTCCCCGTATGCTCGTTCTGGCTTTGATGATGCCGCTGCTCTGCCTGTATGCCGACCTGATGGGGATCCTAGGTGGGCTCTTAGTTGGTGTTTTTGGTCTCGATCTGGGAGCACGAGAGTATTACCAGCAGACGCTCAAGTCCGTAAGTCTCACCAACGTCTGGATAGGGCTCGTTTCTGCTTTTGTCTATGGGGTTCTGGTGGCCCTGTCCGGATGCATGCGCGGGATGCAGTGCGGCCGGAGCGCTTCGGCGGTGGGTGACGCCACCACTTCATCGGTGGTGACTGCAATCGTCTGCATTGTCGTTGCAACGGCAATCATTACGATAATCTGCAATATCCTGAGGATCTGAGCGATGAACACCACTGAACCTCACATCATCGTCAAGGATCTGACCATGTCATTCGGCAGCGACATCCTCCAGCATGATCTGAACTTCACCGTCAAACGGGGAGACATCTTCATCATCATGGGGGGCAGCGGCTGCGGCAAGAGCACCCTGATGCGCCATATGATCGGCCTCAAGGCGCCAACACGGGGAGCTGTGTTCTACGGTTCCATGAATTTCTGGGAGTCAGAGCCGCAGGAGCGGGACCGGATGATGCGGCGCTGCGGAATCATGTACCAGAGCGGGGCTCTCTGGAGTTCGCTCACCCTGGTGGAAAACATTGCCCTCTCCCTGGAGCTCTATACCAGCCTGAAGCCGGTCGAGATCCGTGAGATCGCGTCATTAAAGCTGGCCCTGGTCGGACTGGCGGGATTCGAAGAGTACTATCCATCCGAGATCAGCGGTGGGATGAAGAAGCGCGCCGGCATTGCCCGAGCCATGGCCCTCGACCCGGAACTGCTGTTCTTCGATGAGCCTTCGTCGGGGCTGGACCCGATCAGCGCGCGGCTTCTGGATGACCTGATCCTGGAACTCAGGGAAAGCCTCGGCACCACGGTGGTCGTCATCACCCATGAACTGGCGAGCATCTTTGCCATCGGCACCAATTCAGTATTCATCGACGCTGTTGCAAAGACGATGATCGCCAGCGGCGATCCGAAACGGCTCCTGAAGGAATGCGCCCATCCCACGGTGCAAAACTTCCTGACAAGGGGTGAAGCAAAGACGGAGGCGCATCCGGGAGAGGTTTCGGCGTCCTGCTTTCTGGCGTGAGATCAACCACAGCAGCTGAAGCGTTTAGTAAGTTAGAAGTTATTTTCTGCAATTTTCTGGCAGAAAACAACTTCGTAAACGCACTTATCCTGTTTATCAGGGTCAGGAGAATACCCATGGCGAAACCGGTAAGTAAAACACTGATAGGGCTGTTCGTGGTGGGAGCCGTGATCCTCGGGGTTGCAGCAGTTGCCCTCTTCGGATCGGGAAAATTCTTCGCGTCGCGCCCCACATACGTGATGTTTTTTTCCGGGTCGGTCAACGGCCTCGCGGTCGGATCAGCGGTCCAGTTTCGCGGAGTCAAGATTGGCGAGGTAACCGAAATAAAAGCGCAATTCAACCCTGAAGACCTTTCCTTTACGATCCCGGTTTACATTGAAATCGACCCCAAGAGCATAACCACCGCGAAGAGACTCAACAACAAAATGGGAACCCACATAAACCCTTTTATAAACAAACTGGTGGCAAAGGGGCTCAAGGCGCAACTCAAAATGAAAAGTTACGTCACCGGTCAACTCTTTGTTGCGCTGGATTTGTATCCGGACAAACCGATACAACTTGTGGGAATTGAGAAGAGATACCCGGAAATACCCACCATACCCTCGACAGCTGATGTGTTGATGGCAACCCTGGACAAGGTACCGGTCAGCGAGATTGTCAACGGGCTCGTGAAACTGACCAATGGCGTGGAGAAGCTTGTGAATTCACCGGAAATCTCGTCAGGCCTGGAGAATCTGGGGACCAGCCTGAAAGAGCTGGGTAGTCTTGTCCGAAAAATAGACGCCGAGGTTAAACCACTGTCATCAAGCATCCGGGGCACATCGGACGCCGCCCGCAACGCCTTTGTACAGGTTGAAAAAACGCTTGCCCTTAAGGAAGGGGTTCCGGGAGAACTTGCCCAAGGGGTCCGGGAGACTCTGGCGCAAACCGGGACGACTCTGGAGAAGATACGTGTGAGCATCGGCTCCTATGGGCACATTGCTGAACGTAACACCGATATTGGCCAGGACCTGAGCAATACCCTCGGGGAGATCAAGGCGGCAGCCCGCTCAATCCGCTCGCTCAGCGAATACCTGGAACGCCATCCCGAGGCATTTGTTAAAGGTAAACAGCCTTCCCGAGGAGAGTGACATGAATTTGAATGCTTGCCGCTTCACCTTCCTTCTGCTCGTCATCAGCCTTGGCTCTCAGTTGAGCGGTTGTTTCGGGACGAGCCCCCCAACCCGCTTCTACACACTCTCATCCCCTGAGATCCCCACTGGACCAACGCAAGCGGGTTTGGACGTCGTGCTGAGGGTTGGCCCGCTCACTTTCCCTGAATACCTGGACCGGCGGCAGATCGTCAGTCGCTCCGGTCAGAACGGGATTGCCCTGGCCGAGTTCGACCAGTGGAGTGGACCGCTGGAAGATGAGGTCACCCGCGTTCTTGTTGCCGGCATCGCTGAGAAGCTGGCTTCCCCGCGCATTGCTGTCCTGTCCGGGAAGTTTTCTGGCTACCCCGATACGGTGAAATGGTACCGGATACCGGTCAAGGTCATACGTTTCGACGGTTTCCGGGGTGGGACAGTCGCTCTGAGCGTCGTCTGGGGCATAATTGAGAAACGGGACATGCACGAGAAGCATCTCTTCACCCGGGAATCGACAATAACGGAAGCTGTGGCGGGGAACAGTTACGAGGCTCTGGTTGCGGCGATGGGAAGGGCTGCCGGGAAGCTCGCCCGGGAGATGGCCGACCATCTTGCAGCGCTGATCCCGAAGTAACATTGAGTTGCGGTATACTTTCCACAGTGAACACGACCCTGATCATCCGGGAGAATCAGCATGCAGTGGCATACCAGGAAACCTGAAGAAGTACTGGAGAAGTTGAGATCTACTCCAAGAGGCCTTGCGGAGGAGGAGGTCCAGTCCCGACTGCAAGAGCAGGGTCTCAACGAGCTGGTGGAAACAGCGCAAAAAACCCTGTTCATGATGTTCCTCGACCAGTTCAAGGATTTCATGATCCTGGTGCTGATTGTCGCCGCAGTCATCTCCGGCATCATTGGAGAAGCCACCGACACCATTGCCATTATCGTGATCGTTGTTCTGAATGCGGTGATTGGTTTTGTGCAGGAATATCGGGCCGAAAAGGCCATGGAACTGCTCAGGAAAATGTCTGCCCACTCCGCCCTGGTGATGAGAGCAGGCAATCCGGCCACCATTCCGGCAACACAGCTGGTTCCCGGCGACATCGTTATACTGGAGGCGGGCATGATCGTGCCTGCCGACATAAGGTTGATCCAGGTCGCTCAACTGAAGATTGAGGAGGCACCCCTGACCGGAGAATCCCTGCCGGTTGAAAAACGTGTCGAGCCACTGCCCGATGAAAAGCTGCCGGTCGCTGACCGGAAGAATATGGCCTACAGAGGGACGATCGTATCCTATGGCCGCGGCAGTGGAGTTGTCACGGCAACCGGCATGACAACCGAACTGGGCAAGATAGCCACCCTGCTGCAAAACGAAGAGGTGGTAAAGACCCCCCTCCAGAAAAGGCTGGCAGCCTTTGGCCGAAAACTGGCCCTGGCAGTGCTTGCCATATGCGCAATCATCTTCGTAGTCGGCGTGCTGCGGGGAGAGCCGCCGCTGCTCATGCTGCTGACGGCAATTTCGCTGGCCGTTGCGGCGATTCCCGAGGCGCTGCCCGCCGTGGTTACCATTTCCCTGGCCCTGGGCGCGAAAAAGATGATCGTGCAGAACGCCCTGATCCGGCGGCTTCCGGCGGTGGAAACCCTTGGATCCGTGACCTATATCTGTTCAGACAAGACCGGAACCCTGACCCTGAACAAAATGACCGTGGAAGAGCTCTATGTCGGCGGAACACTTCTGAATGCCGGGATGGTCGCACAGGGGAGCAACAGGGAGTTTTTCACCGCCCTTGCCCTGAACAATGACGCCACCCCGGACGCAGCCGGCGCAATGCTGGGAGATCCGACGGAAGTGGCCTTGTATCTGATGGCCTTGCAGGCCGGCTTTGACAAACAGGTCCTTGAACAAAAATTTTCCCGGGTTTCGGAAATACCCTTTGACAGCACCCGTAAATGCATGACCACTTTTCATAAAGTCACCACAGACACCCTTCTTGAAAATGTGACCGTGGGTGGATTTATCTCCTTTACCAAGGGGGCTGTAGATGTGCTGCTGGACAAGGCGACGCCGGTAATAGGCGATGAAGCAGCACCCTTTTCAACCACGGGGATGGAGACGGTCAATGACAGGATGGCAGCCGCCGGGCTGAGGGTTCTGGGAATTGCCATGAGGAGTTGGGACAGGCTGCCCGACGACATGTCGCCCGGGCATGTGGAATCCGGACTCACCATCCTTGGTCTGGTGGGCATGCTGGATCCTCCCAGGGAAGAAGCCCGGGAGGCGGTACGTCTCTGCCGGGCCGCCGGGATACGACCGGTCATGATCACCGGAGACCATCCCCTGACTGCAACCAGTATTGCCACGCGACTCGGCATCCTGGAAGCAGGTGACAACGGGGTAATGGTTGGACGGGAGCTTGAGCAGTTATCGCTGGAGGAATTTGAAAGGCGGGTTGAAAGCATCAGGGTCTATGCCCGGGTTGCTCCGGCACAGAAACTGAAGATTATCAGGGCTCTGCAGGACAGGGGGCAGTTTGTTGCCATGACCGGCGACGGCGTCAATGACGCCCCTGCCCTGAAACGGGCCGATATCGGCGTGGCCATGGGGATTACCGGTACGGACGTCTCCAAGGAAGCGGCCGACATGATCCTGCTGGACGACAACTTCGCCACCATCGTCAAGGCTGTCAAGGAAGGGCGGCGCATCTTCGACAACATCCGCAAATTCATCAAGTACACCATGACCAGCAACTCGGGCGAGATCTGGACCATCGCCCTCGCCCCGCTGCTGGGGCTCCCCATCCCCCTGCTCCCCATCCATATCCTCTGGATCAACCTGGTCACCGATGGCCTGCCCGGACTTGCCCTGGCAGCTGAGCCGGCGGAAACGGGGATCATGCAACGACCGCCGCGTCACCCGACGGAAAGCATCTTCGCCCACGGACTTGCTGTCCATATCCTCTGGGTGGGACTGCTCATGGGTGGGGTATCCCTCTGCACCCAAACCTGGTTCATCAAGGCGGGACATGCCCACTGGCAGACCATGGTCTTTACCGTCCTCTGCCTGAGCCAGATGGGCCATGTACTGGCCATCCGGTCGGAACGGGAATCACTCTTCAGCCAGGGACTCTTTTCCAACAAGCCCCTGGCAGGCGCCTTCCTGCTGACCTTTGGCCTGCAGATGGCAACCCTCTATGTGCCGCAGCTGAATCCCGTCTTCAAGACAACCCCCCTGCCCATGGGCGAGCTGGCCGTGACCCTGGCCCTGTCAACGGTGGTCTTTTTCGCCGTGGAGATGGAAAAGTTTGTCAAGCGGCTCCGTCTGAGGAAAGGCTCGCCATGAAGAACACCCGGATCGCTCACATCCCAGCGCAACTCAAATTCCGCTCGACTCCCGAACTTTTTGTTCGAGATCTTTGGCATTAACCTGCATCTTCCGGGTATCAGCCTGCTCGGCGCGAACCACGCCTTGTTCAACCCATTTCAGAATCAACGACGCTTCCAAGCAGTATTTCGCATTGGCCTGTTCAACTGTATACCAGCTTGTTCCCTGTGGCATGTCCGTTCTCCTTTATTTGTAGTGTATGCGCCAAGCGTTTTATCCAAGGCGAGTCACTAAAGCCAGTGAAGCGACTCAGCTTGATAAATCGCAACGAACGTGCCAGAGCCAACAGGCGATCAGACTCAGTGTAACGCTCCGATTGTATTCAGCAAGTTTAATGCACGTGCTTCTGCGTAAAGGGGAAGCCGTCAAGTGAATCCACCACCCACGGCAGTAATGTCAAATATGACGGGCTATGGTAACGGCTTTACCCCCGCTGCAGAGGCACTATTTTCATTTTATCCACTACAATCACACCATTGCAGCAATTACACATTCTAATCTTCCCGGGCACGTTAGTTGCGATTCTCCATAAATGAAGTGCGTGGGCACCGTCGTGATCACGGCACTATTCACGCAACCATACCGTACCAGGAGGGTTCCATGAAACGGCCTGTAATCAAAATTAAAATCCAGACACTGGGACACCTCAGCCTGTCTGTTGACGGAAAACCTGTGGCGGCTGAGTGGCCGAATCAAACGCTTAAATTGTTTTTCTGCTCACTGCTTTCCCCGCTGGACCTCTCCTTCACGTGTGAACGTATCTGCCGCTCGATAGGGGAAATTTCAGCGACCAGTTTCACCGGTCACCGGCTGGAGGATACCGTTATCAAGCCTCTCAGCAGCTTCCTGATCGATGAAATTGGTTTCAACCCTCTTATTACAGAAAATGAAAGCATACGATTTAACCGGAAAGGCATTTATGTGGATGCCTTCGAGTTTCGTAGCACTGTTGTACAAGGGCTCAGGCTGTTATCGATCGGCGATCATACAGTAGCGTTCAGAAAATTTACCAAGGCCAGAGAACTCTATACGGGAAGCTATTTGCAGGGATTTCCAGGTAAAATCATTGAAGACACACGTAACGAACTCGACTCTTTGTATCGTACTGCGATCATGGACGCCTTGCCACTGACGCAGAATTACGGTTTTTCGAATTACAACAGAAAAGCAAACCCTCGGTCTTTATTGATGGAAACCTGAATATCGGTTCAAACGTTGAATTGGAATGCCGAGGATTTCGTTAATCAAGAAAGGATACTACCTATGACGTGCTTACATAGAAAATGTACTAATTTATCTGTAAGACAACAAGGTGAGAGGGTAACTGTCACCTACCACAAAAAACGTGATGCGACTAAAAAGAAACCAGTTGAGCGCATTGTTGAGATAGAACTTCCGATAAACATATTCAAAAAGCATCCTGTCTGATTTTGGCTCAATCAATGAGCCGCCATTACGGCGTTAATGTTTATCAAATGGCGCCGCTATGATTGGAGTAATCATGAAAGCAGCTCTTGCAGTATTTATATTGATCATTACCTGCTCTTTCTCACATGGAGAAACGTACGTGTGGGAAAATGAGGTTGCGATACACTTTACCGATACTATTGATTCCATTCCTGAAGAATACCGGAATAGTGCAGTTAAAGATCCAAGCGAAGAAAAAATAAATACAAAACCACAACCAATTGAATCTCATGCCGTTAATAGCAAACAAATGACACATGAACAAAGACATGCTTCAGGAAATATCATGGAAACTGGTTTGCTTCCGATGAATTCGCTCAAAAACAACTCTTTGATAAATACAACAGGAGATTTTGAACCCATTACAAAATTACTGGCTGCGGCAATTATCTTTTCAACAGCGCTCGCAATAGCATGGATACTCATTGTTGCTGATATTGTCAGAAGTGACTTTATATATTCTTGCAACAAGTCTAAATGGTTATGTTTGGTTATTGTATTAGCGCCCTTGGGAATGCTGCTTTACGTGATAATCGGTCTGGATCAGAAAAAGAGAGCCTTTTGTTATTAGTACGAGAGCGGTGCAACATCCAAAAGTATTTTTTATAAAATTATTTCGTTTTTTCAAAGCTGGGCAGTATGGCCTTAAAAAAAGCGTTTCTAATAAGTTCAACAACGATCTGCAGGTTGCTAATTTCAGGTTTATTCAGAGTACCGGAAATATCCACCTTGGTGGCAACCTCCTGGTGCGGCCTGTTTTCAAGAACCGTGGCAACCCCGCCGATCATCATTTCGTACATTTGGTGGGGAATGCTGCGTTTTTTGTCCGTGCGTCCGCCATACACGTTCATATCCTTGAAAAACGGCTTGATATAGCCGGAAATTGCGTCATTTTTTATATGCAACTCCGTGACGAGAGAAAAGACCCCGGCGGAAACATCGAAATCTCCGTAGGAGCGCAGCACGTCGTTCATTGCCGTCAACTGGGATTCTTCAATTTTCAGCTGGAGATCAAGATCAGGTCCCCCCTTTTCCGGTCTGAAATTCACGGTTGCGGTTGTACTTCCGCTTCCCATGAATTTTGCCTTGAGTCGCGCCTGAGCAGGTCCCTGGGAAAAATGATTGGAAAAGTTGTTCAGCTGAAAGTCGGTATCCGTTAAGAACACGCGATACGGCTTGCTTGCCGCCTCATTCACCATACCAAGGGTGCATCTCTTCAAATTCACCTGATCGGCGCGTATCAGGAGGCCGGGCTTGTTGCTGAGTTCCCTGGCGGTCTTCCTCACCTCGGCAGCACGTTTTTTTTCTGCACCGGCGGTGCGCTTAGTATGGATGTAGTCGATGCTCATTTCCTGGATCTCCATGTTTTCCAGGCGCGCTACCTTAACCGTTGGCGCATACTCTGCTTCGCCAACTGCCTGAAGCAACCCGCCATGCAGGGAGAGATTCGAGCGGGCAATCACCGTAGTGAAATAATCGAGCGGCACCTTTTCCAGCTTTATGCGTCCCTTGATTCCGGGATACGGTTCTCCCAGGAAGTTTGCTGCCCCATCAACACTGCCACGCCCGGTACTAAAGATTGCCGTATCAACATGAAACGAGGAGGGATAGACCTGGTCCGGCAGGTGAATGTTGCGGATATTGGCCGCCTTGAGATTCAGATGGCTCAGAACGAGGGGTTTTTTCGGGTCCTGGTCGATATAGGTGATGCTGGCGTCGTTGATTTTCAGGGTGTTTATTTTGAGTGGGTAGATGTCCTCCACCGCCCGTTGCCAGCCGCGCTCCTTGAGAGAAACCTTGCTCGTTGCCTCGCTGCGCAACTGCTGCAGGTTGATGTTTAATTTCGGCTGATCAAGCCTGAATTCGGCGACGCGCTTCCCGAAGAAGAGCTCTCGCCAGTGAATGCTGGCCGTGAGAACCGGGAGATATAAAATGGGGGGGTCCGGATGGGCCTGCTGCACAACGGTCAGTCCTTTCAAGGTCAGGGAAAGACCTATCAAATGGACATGCAACTTCGGCAACCGAACCGAATACCCTTTCAGATCCCGGTTGATTTTCTTTTCCATGTTGCTGCGCAGCGGTTCATCAAGAAAATAAGATGTACCATAGAGAACCAGGACTACGACAAGCACTCCACCAGCCCCCCAGTAGAGCAACTTGGAATTCTTCAGTTTTTTCATCCAAGATCGTATTTCAACACTCTCAGTCATGGGTCTCTCCACCCAGAAGCACAGATTGTGTCCATGTCCTGGCCATAAAAAATTTGCAATTAACGCGCCAGATAAAATCTGTGGGCACTCTGGCTCAAAAGGCTGATTGCCGGAGGTAATGAGAGTACAAGAGTTATTTCCTCTCCATGCCTGTTCTAACGTGGTCCGTCAATTATGGCAGTTATGTTAAATATGACGGATTAGCATGACGGTTTTTTCCCCATCCCCCACCTACCCATTCAATTATACCTTGCGCTAACAAACTGTTGCACCCTCCTGACCAGCTTATCTCATCTGGCACGTTAGTTGCGATTTACTTTCCAGGCAGAGCATGGACGGTGCCCTGCTTTCTGAAAATATACATTCACATCCCAAAGGAGAATAGTATGAGTATCAGTTCAAAGTTCCAGGAAAAAGGCACCCAAATGCACTTATTTACCGCCAGTGATGTTTTGCAGTTTGCACTGCGTATGGAAGAGGATGGTGTGACGTTTTATCGCGAAGCAGCAGAACGCGCGAAAAATTTTGAGGTCAAGAATCTGTTTATATTTCTGGCCAATGAAGAGGAAAATCACAAAAAGACATTTGAAGAATTTTTATCAAAAGTAACCCTGTCCGAGCCCCCTGAAGACTATCCGGGTGAATATCTGCACTATCTTCATAACTACATCGATGACAAGATTTTTGTGGACCTGAGTGACAAATCGGAAAAATCCGAATCCAGCAGTGTTGCACATGCCCTTGAGTTCGCCATCCAGCGGGAAATGGACTCCGTGCACTATTATCAGGAACTGAAGGCTTTTGTTCCCGTTGAAGACCACCCGACCCTTGACAAGATCATCCACGAGGAACGAAAGCATTTCATGCAGCTGTCTCAGGTCAAAAAAGATCTCGTCTAGCATATGTGGGTGTTTGTGCACGTAACCATGTACTGCCCTGCACGCGGTAGCGCGAATGTTACCCCGTGCAGTGTGGAATTCGGCTGCATCAGACCGGAGATGAGCTGCATGGTTTATCCCGTATGCCCCGTCACCGGAGACAATCATGTCCGTTGAGTTCAAAAACTACTACGACGTCCTCGGCGTTGCCTCAAACGCCAGCGACGCTGAAATCAAGAAGGCCTTCCGCAAGCTCGGGCGAAAATATCACCCCGACGTCGCCAAAGACAAACTTAATGCGGAAAACAAGTTCAAGGAAATCAATGAAGCCAACGAAGTTCTCAGCGACCCAGAAAAGCGGCGCACGTATGATGAACTGGGCGCCGACTGGAATCGTCCCGATCGGCAGTCATCGCAACAGACTGGCGGATTCCGCAGAGGCGCCCAAGAAGGCCCCGAATTCCATTTCGAGGGCACGGGCTTCAGCGACTTCTTCGAGCAGTTCTTTGGCAGTCGCGGGCGAACCGCCGGTGGTTTCGGCCAAACCCGGGGCGATGGCATGGGAGGAGGGTCATTCGCCCAGCGGGGTCAGGACATTGAGAGCGATTTTCTGGTAACGCTCGACGAAGTCATGCATGGCTCAACGCGCATGATCAACCTGCAACGGGTTGATCCGGCAAACGGACAGACAACAATGCAGACCTTGCGGGTGAAAGTACCGCCCGGTGTACGGGAAGCGCAACTTATCCGCCTCACGGGCAAAGGCCAGGAAGGCCTTGGCGGTGGTGATTCAGGCAACCTCTATTTGCGTGTGCAGTTCGCCAAACATCCGGATTTCAGGGTACGCGGCTCAAATCTGTATTGCGATGTACCGCTTGCACCCTGGGAAGCGGTGCTGGGCGCCTCCATCCACATAGCGACTCTCGATGGAACAGTATCCTTGAAAATTCCGTCCGGCACAACGGCTGAGCGGGAATTCCGCTTGCGCGGCAAGGGATTGCCGGCAGGCAAGGAAAAGCGGGGTGATCTGCATGCCACCGTGAGTATCCAGGTTCCGACGGAGCTCACACCGGAACAGAAAGTCCTGTGGGAGCAGTTGGCCGCTGAAGCGACATTCAATCCAAGGAGAACCGTATGAGTACAAGACGAGCTCATGACACCCACTCGACGTTAGCCCTGGAGGTGTATCAGCCGAAGCCGGACATTCTCTACAGCCTTGATGTGGCCGCGCATATCGCCGGAGTTCCCCGCCGTTCCATTCTGATCTATTGCCGTTCCGGTCTTGTGCGATCCGTCTCTCAGCCGCCCTATGGAGTCATGGCATTCACGGAAGAGGCGATCCATACCGTTCGAAAAATCGAGCACGTGCGGACCATGCACAGCCCCGATCTGGCCTTGCTGAAAACCATGTTCGATCTCCTCGAGGAGGTGGAGTGCCTGCGCGCCGAGTTACGTTTTTTACGTCAACATTGAAATTACGAGCACGCGTTTCCACAGTAAAGGAACGGCAATGAAGTGTGAATCGACGAGTTATTACTCTCCCCCTGCACTCGATCACCTCTGCATCAATACCATCCGCTTTCTCTCAATCGACGCCGTGCAGAAAGCCAACAGCGGCCACCCCGGAATGCCTATGGGCTCAGCTTCCCTGGCATACCTGCTCTGGAACCATTTCCTTTAGCTCTACCTGGCACAGCATAACTGACTTCGGTGACGGGACAATTGACCCGGTGGAGGACTATCCAATAAAAGAGCAGTGACTGATGTGGTAAAAAGAATCAGGTTCATCACGACAAGAGAGGGATAATTACGAGTCCGTATTGCTCGACAGCCATGGTCACCCCTGGTTAAAGCTGGTCAAAGGAGGATATGTATTGGAAACTGTTTTCTCGGCGCGAGCCCTGATGGGAATTTCGCTCGCTTTCCACATCATCTATGCCACCATCGGGATCGGGCTGCCATTGATGCTGATGATTGCCGAAGGGATGTCGCTTCGCAGCGGGGACGAACTCTACCACCAGCTTGCCCGCCGCTGGGTACGTCCGGCAGGGCTGCTGTTCGCCATCGGCGCCGTCTCCGGAACCATCCTTTCCTTTGAACTGGGACTTCTCTGGCCCCGTTTCATGGAAATCAGCGGCCCGCTGATCGGGCTGCCCTTCTCCATGGAGGGGTTTGCGTTCTTTACGGAGGCGATCTTCCTGGCCCTCTACATCTACGGCGAGCAACGGCTCTCCCGCCGGATGCTCTTTTTCTGCACCATTATCCTGGCCATCTCCTCGGCAGCCTCGGCCGCGTTTGTGATCAGTGCCAACGCCTGGATGAATACCCCCACCGGTTTCAGCCTCGTAAACGGTGCCCTGGTTGACGTGCACCCCTTTCAGGCCCTTGCCAATCCGGCGTGGGCCCATGAGGCGGTGCACGGCACCCTGGCAGCCTACGTTGCCACCGGATTTGCCATGGCCGGTGTCTATGCCTTTGCCCTGCTGCGCGGACAGGGCAGTGACTCCAACAAACTCGGCCTGACGCTGGCCCTGGCCGTTGCGTCCCTGTCCCTGCCCCTGATGCTGGTCACGGGAGACTGGGCCGCCATGGCCGTCGCAGCTCAGCAAAAACCCAAGCTGGCGGCGATGGAAGCCCATTTCACCACAACCAGGGGTGCACCGCTCATCATTGGCGGCTGGCCGGATCCTGTTTCCAAAACGGTCCTGTACGGCATCAAAATTCCCAAGCTCCTCAGTGTCCTTGCCCATCGCGACCCCGACGCCCTGGTTGAAGGACTGGACGCCTTCCCCCCCGGTACCACCCCTGACCCGAGAATTGTCCATCCCTTCTTCGACCTGATGGTCGGCTCCACCTTCATCATGCTTGCGCCAGCCGCCTGGTTCTGGTGGCTGCGCTGGCGACGGCGTGACGTACCTCTGGACACATGGCTGCTGCGCGCGCTCCTGCTTGCCTCCCCGTTCGGGATGATCGCCCTGGAAAGCGGCTGGCTGGTCACCGAATTCGGCCGCCAGCCCTGGATCATCCGGGATCTCATGCGCGTCTCGGAAGGGGTAACGCCCCAAACCGGCATTGGCCTCGTACTGTTCATGTTCTTTGCTGTCTATCTGGTATTGACAGCCGGGCTGCTGAAACTGCTGCTGAGACCTGCGGCCGCGGGAGATATAACCGGAACAACACAGGGAGGTCGCCATGTGGAATCTTGAAAACCTGGGAGCTGCGGCTGTTCTGCTCGGGCTTGTCATGTACGCGGTTTTCGGCGGGGCGGACTTCGGCGGAGGCATCTGGACAGCCCTTGCCTCCGGTCCCCGGGCGCGTGAGCAGCGGGACGGGCTTTTCCATGCCATCGGACCGGTCTGGGAAACGAATCACGTCTGGCTGATCTTCGTGGTGGTAACCCTCTTCACCGTCTTTCCAAAGGGGTTTGCCGCCCTCTTTACCACCCTGCTGGTCCCCCTGGTGATCGCCCTGATCGGCATCAACTTTCGCGGGGCCGCCTTTGCCTTCCGACACTTCGGCAGACAGACCGGTAACCAGATCCCCTTCATGGCCAGCACATTCGGCGTAGCGAGTATTCTGACGCCCCTGGCCCTCGGCATGGCGGTAACTGCCACCGCCACCGGAAACATCCTACTCGTACACGGCGAAGTGCAGGCCAAGCCCTGGTTCTGGATCAGCCCGTTCACCCTGGTGGGAGGAGTGACAGGCATGGCCATCTGCGCCTATCTGGCGCCGATCTACATGACAGTACGCACCGAAGGGGAGTTACGGAGAGACTTCAGGCGGCAGGGACTACTCGCCGGACTGGTGCTCGGCATCCTGACCACGGTGGAAATACCCCTTGCCATGATCGATGCGCCGCTCTTTGTAAGCCGTCTGCTCGCATTACGGACGGTACCCGTGCTTGTCCTGGCCGCGATCCTGGGGATCACAACCCAATTGCTGCTCTGGAGATGCCGTTACCCGTGGGCGCAGATAGCCGCCGCCGGAACCGTTACCCTGACGATTGCCGGCTTCGGCGCTGCCATGTACCCGGACCTGCTCATGGGCCAGCTGTCCCTGGCCGCGGCGGCAGCGCCCAGTGCCACGCTTCATGCATTTTTCTTCGTACTTGTGATCGGCATCATCATTCTTGCGCCGTCACTTCTGTTCCTCTACTGGACGTTTCGCGGCGAACCGAATTCTGATCTCCCCACGTAGTTTCTTTGTATCGACCTAACCTGCGCTATTTGGCAGTTATGTCAAACATGACGGATTCAGCCGACGGCTTACCCCTCATCCTGAACGCTATTATTTTGAATTCTCCCGTACAATTGAAATGTTACGCTCACCCAACCCCTCGTACGTTCCTGGCACGTTAGTTGCGATTCTCTCTATGCAAACAGATACACTTTCGTGGCTGAGCAACAGATGAGCTGCTTTTTACAAAGGAGAGATCGATGGGAACAAAAATGGGATTGTGGATAGACCATAGGAAGGCGGTTGTGGTGACCGTTGCGGAAACGGGTGAAGAGATGGAACTGATACTGTCAAATGCGGAAAAGCAGCTCCGCCGTACCGGAGACACACCTCTTCAAGGTAACTTTGAATCACAGCAGGTGCCCGCAGATGACAGCCGCCAGAGAACGTTTACGGGACAGCTTAACTCTTATTATGACACGGTTATTGCGAGTATTCGTGATGCCGAGTCTCTTATGATTTTTGGTCCGGGCGAGGCAAAGGATGAACTGAAAGAGCGCCTTGATGGCAACAAGCTGGGGGAACGCATTGTAGCAGTTGAAACAGCCGACAAGATGACCGATCGTCAGATCGCGGCAAAGGTTCGTCTGTACTTTGCCCCGTAACCTGCGGCGCCAGGAGTGGAACGTCGGACTCATGCGCCATATACGCTCAAAGTGAACACAGGGGAGAACACCATGAAGAATCAACTGAAAGAACTGCAAAAACTCGAGGGGATAGGGAAAGTCCTATCCAGGCGCTTACTTGAAGCGAGCTATGACACAATTGCCAAGGTTGCTGCCGCTGAAGAAAAAGGATTGGCAAGAATTGCGGGGATGAATCCGAAAAAGTTACACTCTATCGTAACCCAATCCAGAAAGATGGTTGGAGAAGCTGAGAAGAACCATCATACCTGGGTTAAGGACATCTGCGACAGGTAGAGTCCATCTCAGGGAGCAGGCGCACAAACACGGCACTCATGTGTAGTTGTCAAGACGTGATCTGACGCTCTTCCATGTACTACCTGACTGATTTACGTTTGTAACGCTTCATTTATGACCGTTCTGATTCGTCCGGGCATTGACGGAAACAATTCGTTAAACATTTCCGCATTCCGAGCAGAGCGACAATGCCGCCATTCGGTCAAACGCATGCTGCATGCCATTCATCAAGACCCATACCTGGTTGACGCTCCGCGTGCCACCACATATGGCGGATCTGTTATATATGACGCCTTCCTGTACGGGCATGTTAGTGGCTGCACACCGCCCCGTTCCATTTTTATCAATACAAACAACCTGTTATAATCTCAGCACCTTCAAGCCTCCGCTGGCACGTAAGTTGCGATTTCCTCCACGACAAGTAGCTCCACACCCTCCTTCCTTTCTCCCAAGTGCATCCGGGACACATGACCATGGGTTTCAGCGTGACTATTTCAGACAACCAGAAATGTTATTAAGGCTGGAAAACAGCTATCAATCTGGCATGGCCATTCGCAGAGGGGCGCAAACATTGAAAAATTCAACCGATACGATACCCGCCATATCGCTCCTCTATGTGGAAGATGAAGAGCACGCTCAAGAGCTTGTTGTTCAGATTTTGCGACTAAAATTCCCCGGAATCTCGATCCTCCTTGCCCAGAACGGCCAGGATGGATTCGATCTTTATACAAAAAAACGTCCTGAAATCGTTGTAACCGATATTCGCATGCCAATTGTTGATGGAATACAGATGGCAAAGAAGATCAGGGAACTGAACCAGGATGCACACATTATCGTCCTCTCTGCAGCTGACGAGACAAATTACATTCTGGAAGCCATCGACATCGGCATCAACAATTACGTGCTAAAACCGATCAATCTGGAAAAATTCACCTCTGCAATAGAGCAATGCCTCAACAAAATAAGCCTCACTGAACAACTCAAACAAAAAGAAGAGTATATCCGCAAAATTGCAGAAAATTCTCTTCAGGGCGCCTATGAGGAAATAAAACGTCTCAAAAAACGTCTCCAGGCTGAGAACATCTACCTGCACCAGGATGCTGCCCGTGAATACAACTTTGGCGAGATTATCGGTCAGAGCAGCGCCATCTCCTATGTCTTCTTCCGCATCGAACAGGTGGCGCCCCTGGATACGACGGTGCTTCTGCTGGGCGAGACCGGCACCGGCAAGGGGGTGGTGGCGCGCGCCATCCACAGCAGAAGCACCCGCAAGGACCGGCCGATGATAACGGTCAACTGCACGGCCCTGCCAGGGAACCTGATCGAAAGCGAGCTCTTCGGACGGGAACGGGGCGCCTTCACCGGGGCCGATGCCCGCCAGATGGGGCGTTTCGAACTGGCTGACGGCGGCACCATATTTCTCGACGAGATCGGCGAGATGCCGCTGGAGTTGCAGTGCAAGCTGCTGCGGGTCATCCAGGACGGCGAGTTCGAGCGACTGGGCAGCCCCCGCACCATTAAAACAAATGTAAGGATCATCGCTGCCAGCAACCGCAATCTGGAGGAAGAGATCAAGAACGGCAGCTTTCGGGAAGACCTGTTCTACCGGCTCAATGTCTTCCCCATCACGGTCCCGCCACTCCGCCAGCGCCAGGATGACATCCAGCTGCTGGTCAATCATTTCGTTACAAAATTCAACAAAAAAATCGGCAAAAAAATCACGACCGTTTCGCAAGAGACCCTGAACGCCCTCCAGGAATATCACTGGCCCGGTAACGTGCGGGAGCTTGAAAGCGTTATCGAACGGGCGGTTATCACCAGCGAAGGGAGCGCGCTGCAGGTCCTGGACCGTTTCGATACTGTCCACACAGCAAGGGAAACGGCAGGGCAGGATGTCAAATCCCTGGCCGAGTTGGAACGCGACCACATCCTTCAGGTGCTCCAGAAATCCGGCTGGCGAGTCGAGGGAATCAACGGAGCAGCACTGCTCCTTGGTCTCAACCCCAGCACGCTTCGCGCCCGGATGCGGAAACTCGACATCCACCGCCAATAAGTACATCTATTCATTTCAATGATTACCAAGAGGGTTCACATGACAAAACCGAACAAAAAAAAAGCATCTTCGCTGGAATACTTACGGAAATGCCCGACCGGAATCAAAGGACTGGACGAGATAACCGGTGGAGGATTGCCTGCGGGACGTCCGACACTGGTCTGCGGCGGCACCGGATGCGGCAAGACCCTGTTGGCGATGGAATTCCTGGTGCGCGGGGCGACCCAGTACGACGAGCCGGGCGTATTCATGTCGTTTGAAGAAAAGTCCGAAGAACTGGCAACAAACTTCACCTCGCTGGGCTTTGACCTGTACGATCTGGAGGAACACAAGAAGCTATGCCTCGACTATGTCCATATTGAGCGCAGCGAGATAGAAGAGACCGGTGAGTATGACCTGGAAGGATTGTTCATCCGTCTCGGCCACGCCATCGATTCCATTGGCGCCAAGCGAGTGGCCATCGACACCGTGGAAACCCTTTTCTCCGGCTTTTCCAACGAAGTGATCCTGCGAGCCGAATTGCGACGTCTCTTCGGTTTTCTCAAATCAAAAGGTGTCACCGCTATCATAACCGGCGAACAGGGGGAGAAAACCCTGACCCGTTTTGGGCTGGAGGAATATGTTGCCGACTGCGTTATTTTCCTCAATCACATCGTGTCTGAACAGATCGCAACACGTCGTTTGCGAATCGTCAAATACCGCGGTACTGCCCATGGAACCAACGAGTATCCCTTCCTGATCGACGAACAGGGCTTCTCCGTCATGCCGATCTCCTCCCTGGGACTCGACCATGCCGCCTCCCGTGAACGGGTTTCCACCGGCGTCCTCCGTCTCGACACCATGCTGGGAGAAAAAGGCTACTACCGGGGGAGCAGTATCCTCGCAACCGGCACCGCCGGAACCGGTAAATCGAGTATGGCCGCCCATTTCGTTGACGCCGCCTGCCGTCGTGGCGAGCGCTGCCTCTACTTCGCCTCCGAGGAATCCCAACACCAGATTATCCGTAACATGCGCTCCATCGGCATCGACCTGGAACAGTGGGTGGACAAGGGGCTGCTGGAATTCCGCAACTCCCGCCCGACCCTCTATGGACTTGAGATGCACCTGGTAACCATGCACAAGGCCATAGAGTCATTCAAACCGGCCATTGTCGTGATCGATCCCATATCAAATCTTGTATCTGCAGCCAGCGAGATGGAGGTCAAGTCGATGCTTTCGCGTCTGATTGACTTCCTGAAGATGGAGCAGATCACCGCCTTCTGCACCAACCTCACCTCGGTTGGCGGCAATCTGGAGCATACCGATGTGGGCATATCTTCGCTCATGGATACCTGGCTGCTCTTGCAGGTTATGGAGGGAAGTGGCGAGCGCAACCGTGGGCTGTACATCCTCAAATCCCGTGGCATGGAGCATTCCAACCAGGTCAGGGAGTTCTGTCTCAGTGACAACGGCATCCTGCTGCGGGATGTCTATGTGGGGTCCGGTGGTGTGCTGACCGGCGCCGGCAGGATAGCCCAGGAGGCACGGGAAAAAGCCGAGGCTCTGGACCGCACACAGGAGATCGAGCACAAACAGCGCGAGATCGAGCGGAAGAAGACGGTGATTGAGGCTCAAATTGCGGCGCTACGCACCAGCTTCGAGGCGGAAAAAGACGATCTGGAACGGGCAATCTCCCGCGAAAGACAGCATCAGGAAGTCCTCTGCCAAGAGACCCTCGCCATGGAACGGACACGAAAAGCGGATGTTCTCCCTACCCACAAGGCGCCACCCTCCAAGCCCCGGAAGGGAGGTGGCAAATGACCGGAGAACAAAAGCCGAAGGTGCTGAAAAAAGATAAAACTGAACCAGCTGACGAGATCTGGCAGTTGCGGCTGTATGTCGCCGGTCAGACTCCCAAATCCATTGTGGCTTTTGCCAACCTTAAAAAAATCTGCGAAGAGCATTTGAAAGGCAAATACCGCATCGAGGTAATCGATCTCCTGGTAAATCCACAACTGGCAAAGGGAGACCAGATCCTGGCCCTGCCGACCCTGGTACGTAAACTTCCCGTACCGATCAAGAAAATTATCGGTGATCTCTCCAACACTGAACGTGTGCTGGTGGGATTGGATATCAAACCACTCAGCACATAAGAGAGCATGGGGACCATTGATGAGTAAAAAGAAAACTACCGGCCCTGCAGCTATTCAGGATGCGACCAAAGAGTTTGAACTGGCTCTGCAGGAATCTGACCAGGCCGGCTATGTTCTGCGTCTCTATGTGAGCGGCATGACTCCCAACTCTCAAAGAGCGATCGAGAATATCCGCAAGATTTGTGCGGAGCACCTGGAAGGGCGCTATCAATTGGAAATAATTGATATCTATCAGCAACCGTTTTTTGCCAAAGAGGGGCAGATCGTTGCGGCTCCCACACTGGTAAAGGAACTGCCACCGCCGCTGCGCAAATTCATTGGCGACATGTCGCAAACCGAGCGAATTCTCCTGGGTCTGGATGTCAGGACGAAGAGGTGACGTAGTGACAACCGGAAACAGGACAAAAAAAGAGCTTCTGGCTGAAAATGAAATTCTCCGTTTGCGCCTGGAGGAGGCCGAAGAGACCCTGCGTGCCATCGGCAGCGGCGGAGTGGATGCCTTCGTGATCACTAGTCCGGAGGGCAAGCAACAGGTTTTTACTCTCAAGGGTGCGGAGCAACCCTACCGCATCCTGGTGGAGTCAATAAATGAAGGAGCCGCGATATTGGCTGCTGATGGCGCCATCCTCTACTGCAACAAGCGTTTATCAACCATGCTGCAAATTCCGTTGGAACGCCTGATCGGCACAAAACTGGGTGCGCATGTGGCTCCGAAAGACTTTCACACCTTTACAGCCCTGTTTGAGAGTTGCGTCCAGGAGTCCCTGTCGGAAGAAATCGCCATGACAACCATGGCAGGGGGCTCCATACCGGTGCTTTTGTCCTGTTGCGCCAATGAGACCTCCGGTGCACAGGGGATAAGTGTTGTGGTAACGGACCTTACGCAACAGCGGCGCAACGAAGAGATATTGGCGTCGGAGCATTTCTCAACCTCAATTGTCGAGCAGGCCAGTGACGCGATTGTTGTATGCGATGTAAAGGGAAAAATCATACGAGCCAGTCAATTAGCACATAGCCTCTGTGGTACAAACCCTCTCTTGAAACCTTTTGCAAAAATGTTCCGGTTGCGAATAAAAGAATCAGGCGCACTTTTTTCTCTTTTACCCCATATGCAGGTGAATCGTTTCAGCAGTATCGAAGTCGAATTCAAACGAAATGACGGAAAATTATTCAGTTTACTCCTCAATGCAACTCACCTTAAAAACATTCGGAACCAAAATAACGGCAGTATTGTAACGCTTGCCGACATAACCGAGCGCAAACTGACGGAACAGGCGCTGCAGCAGAGTGAAATCCGCCTCCAGTCCGCCTACAGTCACCTCCAGTTCGTAAATGAAGAACTCCAGATTGCCTATGAAGAACTTCAGATGCAAAGCGAAGCGCTCCAGAATCAAAATCAGGAGTTGGAACAGCTTTGGGAAAGATCAAAACGGTCAGAAGAGGCAATAAGTAAAAGCGAAGAGCGGCTGGCCCTGGCAACCAGCGCCACCCAGGTCGGCATATTTGACTGGGACGTGGCCACGGGAAAGGTTTTCTGGACACAAACCCATGAGTCAATCTTCGGCTATGCCCCTACAACGGCCATTACGACTGCTTCTACTGCTATTACGCAACACGATCGCAGCAGGTGGTCTGATCGCGTGCATCCGGAGGACCTGCCGCTCATCGAAGAGGAATCTCGCCGTTGCATGCAGGATTGCACGCCCGTTGATTTCAAATACAGAATCATCTGGCCCGATGGCAGCCTGCATTGGATTGAGTCAAAGGGAGTTTTTCTGTATGACGGCAACGGCCATGCCATCCGCATGCTCGGTATTGCCATTGATATCACCGAGCGCAAGCGGATAGAGGAAGCGTTGAATGAAAGCGAGTCGCGCTTTCGAACGATGGCCAACGCCATCCCGCAACTGGCATGGATTGCCCGAGCCGATGGCCACATTTTCTGGTACAACCAGCGCTGGTATGAGTACACAGGAACAACCCCCGAACAGATGGAGGGTTGGGGCTGGCAGAGCGTCCACGACCCGAGCGAACTGGCAAGGGTGCTGGAGCGCTGGCAAACTTCCATTGCAACGGGTGAGCCCTTTGAAATGACATTCCCGCTACGCGGGGCTGACGGTGACTTCCGCCCGTTTCTGACGCGAATAATCCCGTTAAAGGATGCCGCTGGTCGCGTGCAGCAGTGGTTCGGGACCAACACGGATATCAACGAGTTGAAACTCGTCGAACTGTCACTGAGGGAGAGCGAGGAACGTCACCGGGTTCTGGCGGAAACAATGCTGCAGGGAGTGGTACATCATGATTCCAATGGCACGATCATCACCATGAACCCATCCGCCGAACGAATCCTGGGCAAGGGTCTTGAGAATTTTCTGGGGAACAGTTCCGTTGATGTGGAAGAGAATACCATCCATGAAAACGGAGAGAAGTTTCCGGGTATGGAGCATCCGGCCATGGTGGCGCTGAGGACCGGCATAACTGTGCGTGGAGTTATTATGGGTGTGTTTAATCCGAAAATGGACGAGTACCGCTGGATCAGTATTGATGCTGTGCCGGTGTTTCATCCCGGCGAGACTGCGCCTTCAGAAGTATTCACGGTTTTTGAAGACATCACCGAGCGCAGACAGGTCGAGAAGGCGCTTCAGGCAAGTGAACAAAGGATTCAGCAGGCATTGCGCGTTAGTCGATCATTCACGTTCGATTGGTTGCCGGACACCGATCATGTGCAACGTTCCGCCAGTTGCGGAGAGATCCTCAACCTCACGGGTGACGAGGCTTTGAACGACACGGGTGAGCATTTTATCCAGCAAATCCATCCGGATGACCGGGTGGGCTTTTTGGACATACTCCATAAGCTTACGCCTGCAAACAGCAGCTATGTGACCGAATACCGAGTTATACGTAACGACGGCAGCGAGATCATGCTGGAAGAGGTTGGACATGGCACGTTCTACAACAGCGGAACTCTGGAGCGACTCGTAGGCGTAACTACTGACATCACTATACGCAAACAGGCTGAACAGGAGCTACAGAAGGCTCACGACGAACTGGAACAGCGTGTGCACGAGCGGACAAAGGATTTGGCGAATTCAATCGAACGACTCCATAATGAGATTGAGGACCGGGAACGGGCTGAAACGTCTTTGCTTCATGAGACCGTCGAACGTCTGCAAGCCGTGGAAGCCTTGCGCGAAAAGGAACAGATGCTGATTCACCAGAGCCGGCAAGCTGCCATGGGTGAGATGATCGGCAATATCGCCCATCAGTGGCGTCAGCCATTAAACAGCCTCGGTCTCATTGTTCAGCATTTGCCCCTGAAGTATGAACTTGGCGAATTCACAAAAGAGTTTCTGAGCAACAGTGTTGGGCAATCAATGCAGCTGGTTCAGCACATGTCCAAAACCATTGACGATTTCAGGAACTTCTTCCGGCCGGACAGGGAGAAAGTCGAGTTCAGAGTGAATGAGACTATTTCTACTACGTTGAAACTTATTGAAGACAGCTTCATCAGTCAGCATATAAAAATCGAAGTCCTTGATAAGGAGAGTACCGTACTCTACGGTTATCGGAATGAATTTGCGCAAGCGTTACTCAACATACTGAACAATGCCAGGGATGCCTTAACAGAACGAAAAACTGAAAAACCCCGCGTAACGATCACCTCACGCTCGAAAAACGGAAGTGCTGTTGTAACCATTTCCGATAACGCCGGCGGCATCCCGAAGGAAATCCTGAACAAAATCTTTGAACCCTACTTTACCACCAAGGGGCCCCAGGCAGGAACGGGGATCGGACTTTTCATGTCAAAAACGATCATTGAGAAGAATATGGGAGGAACGCTTACCGTTCGCAACACAGCTGAAGGAGCTGAATTCAGGATAGAGGTATGAGATGACCGCTTTGAGAACTTTAGCTTCGAAAATAAAACTGTTGATCGTTGAAGATGACTGCGAAATGCGGGCCGTGTTATGCGATGCCATTCAATTGAAGTATCCCTTCTTTACAATTTTTTGTGCGGAAAATGGTGGGGAAGGCCTCGAATCATTTCAACAGCAGAACCCCGATGTGGTTATCAGCGACATAAACATGCCGATAATGAATGGCATCCAAATGACTAAGGAGATCCGCACCCTTAATCCCTCGGCGCTGATCATCATTCTCACGGCACACAGTGACACAGACTATCTGCTTGATGCCATCAGAACCGGGATAAACCGCTATATCTTAAAACCCATTGTCTTCAGCGAGCTCTTTGAGACGATTGACGCCTGTTGTGCGCAGGTATATCTGAGAAGACAGGTACTTGATCAAGATGCGCACATCCGCAAACTGTCGCGAGCCGTTGAACAAAGCCCAATCGCAGTCCTCATAACCGACAGCAATGGTGTAATCGAGTACTCTAATTCAAAATGTACCGATCTTACCGGATATACCCAGGAAGAGATCGTTGGGGAAAATGTGTTTGATCAAACTGCGCCCGCGCACCTACGGGATCCCAAGGGAACTATCTGGAGCAGCGTAAGCGCCGGCCAGACGTGGCATGGAGAAATTGAAAACCAGAAAAAAAACGGCGCTACCTTCTGGGAACTTGTGGACATTTCGTGGCTTCTGAACGAGGCAGGAGGCACGTCACATTTCGTAATCATCAGAGAAGACATCACCGAACTCCGCCAAATCCGCGAGGAAATGTTAAAAACAGCAAAGCTTGAATCACTGGGAATACTGGCAGGCGGGATTGCGCACGACTTCAATAACATTCTGACTTCCATCCTCGGCAATATTTTTATGGCACGCATCCACTTAGCTGAATCTGAAAAGGCAACGCTTCATCTGCACGCTGCCGAGAATTCAATAGAACGTGCAAAAAACCTTGCCCAAGAGCTTCTAACTTTTGCTCAGGGGGGCGCTCCCGTAAAGAAGCAGCTCGCCCTGGGCGACCTGCTGAAGAATGCAACCTTAGGTTCACTGAACGGTTCCACTGTCAGCTGCCACTTCATCTTCAAGGAAGACATCTGGCCGGTTGAAGCGGACGAAGAGCAACTCAGCCAGGTCATTCACAATCTCGTTATCAATGCAGTCCAGGCTATGCCTATGGGAGGAGCGCTCACCATACAGGCTGATAATGTCAGCTCTTCGACAGACGGCAAACGATTCGTGAAAATTTCTGTCATGGACACCGGAACCGGCATATCACAACAGGATCTGCCGAAAATCTTTGATCCGTACTTCACAACGAAAGAGCAGGGGAAAGGGCTGGGACTTGCGTCCTGCCACTCGATCATCAGGAAACATGGCGGCAAAATAAGGGCTACATCGACTTTGGGCACGGGGAGCATCTTCCAGATATCACTTCCGGCTTCTCAAAACATATCGGAACCTGCACCATCCTGTTCAGCAGAAATATTCCGTGGCAGTGAAAAAATCCTGGTAATGGATGATGAAAAAATCATACGAGATGTTGTTCAGGCCATACTGGAAAATTTCGGCTACGAAGTTGAATGTGTTGAGAACGGAACTGATGCTGCAAAACTCTATCAGAAAAGAAGAGAGCAAAACGCGCCGTTTTCTGCCGTTATCCTTGACCTGTCAATTCCTGGAGGAATCGGCGGGAAAGAAACCATCGAAATGCTTCTCAAGATAGACCCGAACGTAAAAGCGATCGTCTCCAGCGGCTATTCTTCCGACCCGGTCATGGCCAATTACCGGGATTACGGATTCAGTGCGGTTCTCAGAAAACCGTATCTACCGCAAGAATTGTGTCGGGTAATTAGAAAATTGACTCTGAAGTAAGTATTTTCAATGATTCACCTCAACGGAATGCTGCAGTACACTCGCCTGCCTTATGGTGGGCCGTCATATATGGCAAATTGTTCAAACATAACGGTTTTATGTGCGGTTATTGTCGTCGTCCCCCCCTCCCCTCTTCACTTTCACCCGTAATAACGGATAATTACGCACATAGCTGCAACAGTTTATCTCTGGCACGGTCGTTGCGGTTATTTCATGATTACTGACTATGAACTGCATCTGCACGAGGAATAAACCCATGTCCCAAAATAACTGCGTAAGCCGCAGAATCGTATTAAACTCCCGCCCTGTCGGCGCCCCAACCCTGGAAAACTTCCGTCTTGAAGAACTCGTCATTCCCGTTCCCCAAACAGGGCAAATGCTGTTGCGTACCCTGTATCTTTCCCTTGACCCGTACATGCGTGGCCGCATGAGCGATGCGCCTTCCTATGCCGCGCCTGTGGCGATTGGTGACGTCATGGTCGGCGGTACTGTCTCACGAGTGCAAACCTCTTATCACCCGGATTACCACTCCGGCGACGTGGTGCTTGGCTACAGCGGATGGCAGGACTATGCACTCTCCGACGGAACAGGTCTCACCAAACTCGACCTTCCCATAACGGATGTCTCGCGAGCCCTGGGAGTCCTCGGCATGCCCGGCTTTACCGCCTACATGGGCCTGGTTGACATCGGCCAGCCGAAAACGGGGGAAACGGTGGTCGTAGCCGCCGCGAGCGGAGCCGTCGGCTCGGTGGTTGGCCAGATCGCCAAAATCAAGGGATGCCGCGCGGTCGGTATCGCCGGTGGCGCCGAAAAGTGCCGTTTTGTCGTCGAAGAACTGGGGTTTGATGCCTGCATTGATCGCCGCGACGGCGATTTTCCCCAGCAGTTGGCACGTGCCTGCCCGAAAGGTATCGATGTCTACTTCGAGAGCGTCGGCGGCGCGGTCTTCGACGCCGTCTTGCCCCTGCTGAATGCACGTGCCCGGATTCCGCTGTGCGGGTTGATCTCCCACTACAACGACACCGTCGCACGGCAAGGCCCGGACCGGTTGGGGCTCCTGACCCGCACGATACTCACCAAGCGTATAAAAATGCAGGGCTTTATCATTTTCGACGACTACGGAGCCCGTTACGGCGAATTCTACCAGCAGATGAGCGCCTGGCTGGACGAGGGGCGTATCAAATTCCGCGAGGACATTGTCGATGGGCTGAAGAACGCTCCTGAGGCCTTTATCGGACTTCAGGAAGGCAGAAACTTCGGCAAACAGATCGTTCGCATCGCACGGGGCTGAAACGTCATTCACCGGGCTGGCGCAACAAGCTGCGTCCATTATGCGATGGTGGTATGGCCACACAGAAGGAGTTAAAGATTATGGCAAAGAAATCGGTTGCACATCTGCTGGTGGACACCCTGGTTGCTGCCGGAGTAAAGAGAGTCTACGGCCTGGCCGGAGACTCCCTCAATGGAATCACCGAATCGATCCGCACGCGGGATGACATCCAGTGGATTCCGGTGAGACACGAGGAAACCGCTGCCTTCGCAGCGGGAGCTGATGCCCACCTGACCGGGAGCCTGGCGGTCTGCGCCGGAAGTTGCGGGCCGGGAAACCTGCACCTGATCAATGGACTCTACGACTGCCATCGCAGCCGTGTCCCGGTGCTGGCGATTGCGGCCCAGATTCCCAGCAGTGAAATCGGAAGCGGTTATTTTCAGGAAACCCACCCGGAGCATCTTTTTGCCCAATGCAGCCATTTCTGCGAACTTATTTCCCAGACCGAACAGATGCCCCGGATTCTGGAGATTGCCATGCAAACCGCTATCTCGCAGCGCGGTGTGGCGGTGATTGCCCTGCCGGGAGACATCGGCCTGCACGATGCAATTGAACAACAGCCCCGTCTGCATTTCCCCGAACCGCAGCCTGGCACCTGTCCTTCCGCCGGCGAACTGGAAACACTGGCGAAAATTCTCAACACGTCCCGGAAAATCACCATCTTTGGCGGAGCGGGCTGTGCAGGAGCCCACGCGGAGTTGATCGAACTCGCCGGCAGACTGAACGCGCCGATCGTGCATGCGCTGCGCGGAAAGGAATTCATCGAATACGATAACCCGTACAGCTTGGGTATGACCGGCCTGCTCGGCATTTCATCCGGCTATCACGCCATGATGAACTGCGATCTCTTGCTGATTATCGGAACGGACTTTCCCTACCGGCAGTTCTATCCCAAGAATGCAACGATCGTGCAGATTGACATCCGCGGAGAACAGCTTGGCCGGCGCACAAAGGTCGATTACGGTTTTGTGGGGGACACGCGCACGACACTTCACGCCCTTCTGCCAAAGCTGGCCGATGGTAAGGACGATGCGCACCTGAAGGCATCACTCGAGCAGTATCGCAAGGCGGCCAGGGGCCTAGAAGGACTGGCAAAGGAAAAGCAGGGCGATACGCATATCCACCCGCAGTATGTTGCCAGGGTGCTGGACGAGCTTGCAGACCAGGATGCCATCTTCACCTGCGACGTGGGCACACCGACGATCTGGGCGGCACGGTATCTGTCGATGAACGGCAAACGGCGGTTACTCGGCTCTTTTATTCACGGGTCCATGGCCAATGCCCTTCCGCAGGCCATTGGCGCGCAGGTCAGCAATGCCGGTCGCCAGGTCATCTCGCTGTCGGGAGATGGCGGGCTTGCAATGCTCATGGGCGACCTTCTTTCGCTGCGGCAATTGCAGGCGCCGGTGAAAGTGATAGTCTTCAAGAACAATGCCCTGGCCTTTGTCGAACTGGAAATGAAGGCGGCCGGCATCCGGGAGTTCGCCACCGACCTGCAAAACCCGGATTTCGCGAAAATTGCCGAGGCAGCCGGACTGCTGGGGCTGACCGCGGAAACACCGGATCAGGTGCGGCCGATGATCACACAGGCTCTCCAGCATGACGGTCCTGCTCTGGTCGAAGTTCTCGTCCACCGGCAGGAACTCATGCTCCCCCCGACGATCAGCCTCGACCAGGTGTCCGGCTTCAGCCTCTTCATGCTCAAAGCGCTTCTCAGCGGGCACGGCGACGAGATCATCGATCTGGCCAAGATCAATCTTTTCCGTTAGCCCCTATCAGCAACTATCCACAAGGAGGAACACGACATGTGCAAGGTACTCATCGTTCATTACAGCATGTATGGACACATTTACAAAATGGCGGAAGCGGTAGCAGAAGGAGTTCGTGAGGTTGCCGGTTGCGAGGCGGTTATAAAACGCGTCCCGGAAACCCTGACCACGGAAGTTCTGGGGAAGATGGGTGCCCTGGAAGCCCAGAAGAATATGGCCCATATCCCGCTTGCCACGGTGGATGACCTGGCCGAAGCCGATGCGCTTATCTTCGGCACGCCAACCCGGTTCGGCAACATGTGCGGCCAGATGCGCCAGTTTCTGGACGCCACCGGCGGACTCTGGCTGAAGGGGGCCCTGGTGGGCAAAGTCGGCAGCGTTTTCGTCAGTTCCGCAACCCAGCATGGCGGCCAGGAATCCACCATTCTCAGTTTCCATACCACCCTGCTGCACCAGGGGATGGTGGTGGTTGGCCTGCCCTACTCTTTTGCCGGGCAGATGGGAATCGGAGAAATCACCGGAGGGTCGCCCTACGGCGCTTCGACCATCACCGGCGGTCAGGGAGAACGGATGCCCAGCGACAATGAGCTGGCCGGAGCCCGTTTCCAGGGCGCGCATGTGGCGCGTATCGCCCTGAAATTAAAAGGGTAACATTCAAACCTGATCATCATGTTTGTCCATGGGGAGGAGTGCCGTGAACAGGCACTCTTCGGGAGCGGCCAGGATGCCATATCTTCAGGATACCCTGTTCCTGCTGATAAGAATGGAGTAACTACACATGCATACGCAAAAACTAAGAGACATCGCCAAGGCATTGGTCGCCACCGACAAGGGTTTGCTTGCCATGGATGAAAGCCACCCGACCTGCGACAAGCGGTTTGCCGCGCTGGGTATTCCCCGGACCGAAGAGGCCCGGCGCGCCTACCGGGAACTGATTGTGACCACACCCGGTCTCAATGAGAGCATCAGCGGCGTAATCCTCTTCGACGAAACGATCCGCCAAAGCAAGAAAGATGGCACTCCTTTTGTCAAAGCCATCACTGATGCGGGAATCATTCCCGGTATCAAGGTTGACAGGGGTGCCACGGAGCTGGCAGGCCATCCAGGGGAAAAAATTACCGAAGGTCTGGACGGCTTGCGTGACCGCCTCAAGGAATATTTCCACATGGGGGCCCGTTTTGCAAAATGGCGCGGAGTGATAACCATGGGCAACGGCATTCCCAGCCGGGGTTGCATCGCAGCCAACGCCCATGCTTTGGCTCGCTATGCAGCGTTGTGCCAGGAAGCTGGCTTGGTCCCCATCGTCGAACCGGAAGTCCTGATGGATGGAGATCACACCCTGGAGCGTTGCTACGAAGTAACGGAGGAAGTCCTGCATTCGGTTTTCAATCAGCTTTACCGTCAAATGGTGGTGTTGGAGGGAATGATCCTGAAGCCCAACATGGTTCTTCCCGGTTTAAGTTGCCGCACGCAAGCAACGCTGGACGAGGTGGCCGACGCAACCGTCAGGTGCCTCTTGCGAACTGTCCCTGCTGCTGTTCCGGGGATTGCTTTCCTTTCGGGCGGCCAATCCGGTGAACTGGCCTCTGCCCGCCTGAATGCCATGAATGCCAGATTCAGATCGCGACTGCCATGGGCGTTGACGTTTTCGTATGCCCGCGCCATCCAGCAACCGGCTTTGGAGATCTGGCAGGGTAAAGATATCCATGTTATGGCGGCACAGCATGCTCTCTATCATCGAGCCAATTGCAACCGTTCAGCGCGCCGAGGCGAATACAGTGCCGCGATGGAAAGAGCATGAGCAGGCAGCACAACGTGAGATCCAATGCCAAACCGCCTGCGCATCATTACCTATAATATTCACCGCTGCATTGGCGGAGACCGCAAAATATCTCCTGAACGTATTTCCGAGGTAATTTCCGCCCATCAACCGGATATCGTGGCTTTGCAAGAGGTCGACTACGGGCAGGTGCGTCCCGCATTACATGACCAGGCCGCCATTATTGCACAAAGCTTGAATTTCCCGGAGGTATGGATCGAGAAAGAACGCTGCGGCAATACCATACTGAGCCGTTATCCGATGAAAATGGTCAAGGCCGGCGGGCTGCACAGGCCCCGCAGATGGCATACTCTTGCAAGACGGGGCGCACTCTGGGTGGAAGTCGAGGCTTTCAGCGTCCGAATCCAGATCCTGAATACCCACCTGGGACTGACTCCCGCCTCACGCCTCAACCAGGCACGGGTGCTTGTCGGCCCGGAATGGCTGAACAGTCCGGACTGTCATCCGCCCGTGATTCTGTGTGGTGATTTCAACACCCAGTCCGGATCGACGGTTTTCAGGTTATTGGAAGAAAGACTCAGGAATGTGGAAAAACTGAAAGTAAACGGCCGCAGTGAAAAGATCTGGCCAAGTTCGCACCCTCTTCTCAACTATGATCATATTTTCATTTCCGACGATCTTGACGTGGAAGCGGTAAAGGTTCCGGCCGAAGGAGTGGTTCGAATGGCGTCAGACCATCTGCCGTTTTTTGTCGAGCTCAAACTGCCGATCTCCCCATAAACATGAATTATTAGGGCGCAATGACTATGAAGCGTCAATCCAAATCATATTGAGGAAGTCATGTACATGAAAAGATTAGTTACCGGAATAGCCATAGTTATTTTCTTTCAAATAGCTGCAAAAGCAGCAATGAATCCGATCAGTAACCCGGCGTCCAACATTTATAATCCCGCCTCCCGGATGGATAATCCGGATCCGCTGTCACCACCCACCCAACCTGTCCCCCAGCAAAAAACAACGGAAGTCGAACCAGTTGCGCAACCGATACCACCTGTACCACCTGCGCAAGAAATCAAGGAACAGCCACAACCACTGGCCAAACCACGTATTCCGCAAAAAAGGTATTCCTTTAAAACCGTGCAAGAGTATCTGAACGCCGCAAAGAAATCTTTTGCCCGAGAGGACTATGGAGAATTTCTTTTCATTACAGAAGATGCACTGAGGAGGATTAACGCCGGGACGCTAAAAGCATCCCGGAAAACAAAGCAGAAACTGGTTACCTACAAAAAAATCGGTTCTGGACTCCTTAACCAGAAAACAACGCAAGAATTACAAGAACCATGACCAAAACTGAAAAAAACGTTTCACGCGCCACCCATTGGAAACCTGACAGCTCCTGTGAAGAGTGTGAAGGCATCAGCCGGTCCGTCATTTATGACAGTTTTGTTATATATAACAGATACCGTTGACGGCTTTCCTTTTACCCGCCCCACCCCATTCGGTTTTTAACCACTGAAATCAGCTTATTGCACCCGATCCACGTGATGTTTTCTCTGGCACGTTCGTTGCGACGTACCTCCCTGGCAGTCTTGCATCGGGTACTCAACCAAGCTCTGAGGAGGAATCATACAACATGGACACAAAACCAAAGGCGTATCTCGTGGGTGGCGGTATCGGATCCCTGGCTGCTGCAGCCTTCATGATCCGCGACGGCAACCTGCCCGGCGAAAATATATTTATCCTTGAAGCAGCTCCAGTTTTGGGCGGAAGCCTGGACGGCGCCGGAGACCCGGTGTCAGGCTATTCACTGCGCGGCGGACGCATGCTGACTACCGACAACTACGAATGCACCTGGGATCTTTTCAAATCGATTCCCTCGCTGAACCACCCCGGCAAATCAGTACTGGAAGAAACCGTGGAGTTCAATCAGAAGCACCAGGCGCATTCCATGGCACGGCTTGTGGACAAACGACGCGCAAAGGTCCCGGTGACCTCCATGGGTTTTACCATGCAGGACCGCATGGACTTGCTGAAACTCAGCAAGTCGGATGAAGACACCCTGGCCGCAAGCTGTATCACCGATTGGTTTTCGCCCGCTTTTTTTGACACCGAATTCTGGTACATGTGGTCCACCACTTTTGCCTTCCAGCCCTGGCACAGTGCTGTTGAGTTCAAACGGTACCTGCGGCGCTTCATGCTCGAGTTTTCCCGTATTGAGACGCTTGCGGGTGTCAAGCGTACCATTTACAACCAGTATCACTCCCTGGTGCTGCCCTTGCAGACCTGGCTCAAAGCCCAGGGCGTCCATCTGGTTATGGATTGCACGGTGACGGATCTCGACCTTACGACCGTGGACAAAACGTTCACCGTGACCGGCATCCAGTGTCTGCGGCAGAGTATTCATGAGGTGATTGCCGTTAACGCCGGAGACCTCGTCTTCATTCAAAACGGCTCCATGACCGATGCCTCCAGCCTGGGTTCAATGACAAGCGCCCCTGCAAAACTGACAAAAAGAGACAGCAGCGGCTGGACACTCTGGGAAAAGCTGGCTGAGGGACGACCACAGCTTGGCAATCCCGCGGTTTTTAACAGCTGCATTGCGCAATCCTATTGGGAGTCGTTTACGGTAACCCTGAAGACCCCGGCCTTCTTCGACAAGATGTATCAATTTAGCGGCAACGAGCCGGGTACCGGCGGTCTGGTGACGTTCAAGGATTCGAATTGGCTGATGTCCATAGTACTGGCCGCTCAACCTCACTTCCCGAACCAGCCTGCCGATGTGCAGGTGTTCTGGGGCTACGCGCTGTTTCCGGACCGGGTCGGCGATTTTGTTCCAAAACCGATGGCCGAATGCACTGGTGAGGAAATTCTGCGGGAACTGTGCGGTCACCTGCGATTCGATCCGGAGACCGTTGAAACGGCCATCTGCATCCCCTGCAGAATGCCGTATCTCACCAGCATGTTCATGCCGCGCGTACTCGGTGATCGACCGCTGCCGGTGCCGCCTGGTTCAAAGAATTTCGCGTTCATCAGCCAGTTCGTGGAAATTCCTGATGATGTCGTTTTTACGGTGGAATACTCGGTGCGGGCGGCTCAGATGGCCGTATACGAGCTGCTTGCTATCGACCGAACAATCCCGGCTGTAACGCCACATGCCACATCACTTCAAGTGCAGTTTGACGCGTTGATCAAGGCATTCAAGTGATGAACACGGAGGTTATCCTCATGAGCGATAAAACCAAGATCAAGGGCATGGGAGCGATCCCCCACGGGGGAGGAGTCGCGTTTCGCCTGTGGGCGCCCCATGCGGAGCGGGTATCCGTCATCGGATCGTTCAACGGATGGGATGGCGACAAACACCCCTTGCAAGGCGAGGAGAACGGTTACTGGTACGCTGATGTACCTGAAGCCCGTATCGGCGATCAGTACAAGTTCCTGCTGACCACGGACAAAGGCGAGTTAAGCCGCATCGATCCCTATGCCCGCGAGGTAACCGGTTCGGTCGGCAACGCCATCGTTCACGACCCGAGCTTTGACTGGGGGGGGGATGACTTCAAGCTCGCGCCGTGGAACGAACTCGTCATTTACGAACTGCATGTCGGAACGTTCAACGACCAGGAGGACGACAACCGGTCTGGGCAATTCGCCTCGGTATCTGCCCGTCTGGGACATTTGAAAAAGCTCGGCGTCAATGCAATCCAGATCATGCCGGTGGGCGAGTTTGCAGGAGAGCGGTCGTGGGGCTACAACCCCGCCCATATTTTTTCCGTGGAGCTCACCTATGGCGGTCCCCTGGCATTTAAACGGTTCGTAAAGCGCGCCCACCAGCAGGGCATCGCGGTTATCCTGGATGTGGTCTATAACCACCTGGGGCCCAACGACCTCGATCTCTGGCAATTTGACGGATGGTCCGAGAACAGTCGCGGCGGGATCTACTTCTACAACAACGAGCGGGCCATTACACCGTGGGGGGAAACCCGACCCGATTACGGGCGTGGCGAGGTCCGACAATACCTTTTCGATAACGTTATGATGTGGCTTGAGGAATACCACGTGGATGGCATCCGCTTCGACTGCACCCAGTTTATTCGCACCGTTGATGGTTCCCGCGACCATGATATTCCCGAAGGGTGGAGCCTGCTTCAATGGATCAACAGCCAGATTTCCCAAAAATACCCCGGCCGGATCACCATCGCCGAGGACCTGCAGAACTACAAATGGCTCACCAGGGATGTGGGAGCCGGCGGCGCCGGGTTCGGCTCGCAGTGGGACGCCATGTTCGTCCACCCCATCCGTCAGGCGGTGGTCACTCCGCAGGACGAACAGCGTTCGCTTTCAGCCATCCGCGACGCCATCTGCTACCGCTACAACGACGATGCCTTCGACCGGGTCATCTACAGCGAATCCCACGACGAGGTGGCGAACGGCCATGAACGCGTGCCGCAAGAGATCAACCCGAACGATTCCAAGGGGTGGTATGCGCGAAAACGTTCAACCCTGGCCGCCGCCATGGTCTTTACCGCGCCGGGCATTCCCATGCTCTTCCAAGGCCAGGAATTTCTTGAAGGCGAATGGTTCCGCGACACGGTCCCGCTCGACTGGGATCAAAACGAGGAATTCCACGGTATCGTTCGGCTGTATCGCGACCTCATCCGACTGCGCCTCAACCGCGACAGCGGCACGGCCGGACTCAGCGGGCAGTTCACCCAGGTCCATCACCTGAACGACGAAAGCAAAATCATCGCCTTCCACCGCTGGGACACGGGCGGACCATCGGACGATGTTGTGATCGTTGCCAACTTTTTCAACGCCCCGCGGGACGGATACATCGTCGGCTTCCCGGCCGCAGGTTCATGGAAGCTTCGATTCAACAGCGATTGGAACGGCTACAGCAACGACTTCCTGAGTCATCCCAGCAGCGACGTCGTTGCCGAAACAGGGGAGTACGATGGCTTCCCCTTCCACGCGACACTTTCCATTGGCCCCTACAGCGTGCTGATTTTTTCGCAATAGCTGGCGAAAGACGACCATGGACAGAAAAACATACCTGAGCATCATGGCAGCCCTGGCCACGGCCGCCGCTGTCTGGCTGGTTGCCCTGCTGGCGGCCCCAATCGCCAAGCCGCTGGCGTGGTCACTGATCATCGGCATTGCGACCCTGCCCCACTACAATCGACTGAACAGGAAGTTCCCCGGTCATCCTGACCGCTCAGCCGGACTGATGGTTCTCGCGATAACCGTGTGCATCATCCTGCCCATTGCAGCCCTGATCGCAATGGTCGCCGAAAATGCCGCCGACTGGTACTCGGAAGGTGAGCGGCTTGTTCTGGCATTTACGACCAGCGGTGCAGGTGCTCTCAGCCATATTCCCGTCGCACGCAAACTCTTCACCCTGGGTGATCAGTTTGGCATCGATCTGGCCGGGTTCGGAGCAAAGCTTGCTGGCGGTGCTTCGGATTATCTTCTCGGCCTGGCGACCAACACCGCACTGAACCTCTGGGAACTTGTCTTCACCCTGGCTGTGGCGCTGTTCATACTCTTTTTTATCTACCGGGATGGAGAAACAATTGTAGCGACTGCCATCAACCGCTTCGCTCGTAATCAGGACAAGGCGCGGTACTATTTTTCCGAGATTCGCTCCACGACAACAGCCGTGACCGTCGGAACAATCCTCACCTGTCTTGTCCAGGGCGCAACCGCCGGGCTCGGGTATTTTGTCGCCGGAGCCCCCGCCCCGATTCTGTGCGGTGCATTGACGGCTCTGGCCGCGCTGGTGCCGGTGGTCGGCACGGCTGTTGTCTGGGTGCCACTTGCTGCCCTGGTCGCCATCAACGGTGCCTATCTCAAGGCAGGACTCCTGGCGCTCTGGTGCGTGTTATTTGTTGGACTTGCCGATAACATAGTTCGTCCGCTTGCCATTGACGCAAAGAGCAGTATTCCAACGGCCGCGATTGTGCTGGGAGCGATCTGCGGAGTGTTTACGCTGGGGATTCTTGGTCTTATCCTGGGGCCAGTTCTTTTCGCGATCCTTATCACCGTATGGCGGGATGTAACGGATACCGGCCAAACACTGGAGACTGATAAAGAAAACACAGAACCTTCCTGAAGAGTCCTGCATCACCCCAGTCCATCACATCTGTCAATAAGACACTTACACTCGATGCATCCGCATACCTTTCTGGTGTATTATTTGTTATCTCTCTATGAACAGAACAGAAAGGGAGTATTTAATCCAGGCACAATTTGCGTCGTTTAGCGCTCCAAAGGTTTACCGCTTCCCTCATAATATCCGAGATGCTTTTGGATGTGGCCTTGGATAACTTTTTCAACGTTATTTTCTGTTTATCGCTAATTCGGAGCGTGATTATGTTCTGTAAATATTCTTTTTCTTTCTTTTTAGTGCGCGTTACCTTAGTTTCCTTTGTCTCGATTTTTTGGGTTCGTGCCATAAACACCTCCTTGATGTTTTGATATTATTCATGGTGTATCGCTAAAAGTGAAATATCGGTCGGTGCCCTTCGGAGAGGACGTGGCACTTGTTGGCATTACATTCACATTTCGATCTGTTTTAGCCTTCGATAGATGGTGGAACGCGAAATACTCAAGTGTTTGGCTGCTTTTTCAACATCGTTACCAAATAATTTCAGTGCAAATTTGATGTGCTGCTCCTTCATTTCTTGTAATGTTTTCGGATGGTGCCTTTTCTGCTGGTGCTGGTCGCTTTCCAGGACTGTGAAAAACGGGTAGCTCAGAGCAGACCCGCGTGGTGAGAGCAGCAGCGCCCGTTCGAGCACATTTTTCAATTCCCGGATATTGCCAGGCCAGCTGTAGGCCATGAGTATGCTCATAACGTCTTTTGTTATCACCGCATCTGAAGAGCCAAGTTCATGCAGCAGATAGGAAACAAGTGCAGGAATATCATCCGTTCTTTCGCGAAGCGGCGGAATAGTAATACACAGCAGATTGATGCGGTACATAAGATCCTGCCGGAACCTGCCTTCCTCAACCAACTGTTCCATATCGTGGTGAGTTGCACAGATCAGCCGGAAATTGCTTTTTAGGAGCTCAACATCTCCCAATCTGCGGTAGCTTTTCTCCTCCAATACTTTGAGTAACTGGGACTGAGTAGCAAGTTCCATGTCACCAATTTCGTCGAGATACAGAGTTCCCTGGTCGGCACTATCCAGAAGTCCCTTTCGGTCCTGGTTTGCCGATGTATATGCTCCCCGGACATTACCGAACAGCTCCCTCGACAACATTTCTCCCTTCAGGCCGGAACAATTTATTCCAACGAATTCATGAGGAGCGCGTGCGCTTTGCCTGTGGATCCAGCGCGCAAGCATTCCCTTTCCCGTGCCGGTTTCTCCTGTAATCATGACCGGGTTGTTATTGGATGCCGACGTCTGCGCCAGGTGGAGTACTTCCTGCATGGCAACGGTTTCTCCGAAATAAAACCCATCCCGCCACCCATGATTTTTTTTGACGAGCAGCTGTTGTTTTCGTTCGCTGTTTTCGATTGTTTTGTGTAGACAAACAGCCAAGGCAGCATTGTTGACCGGTTTGGCGAGAAAATTGTCTGCCCCGCGTCGCATAGCTTCCACAGCAAGGGGTATATCACCTGAACCGGTAATGACTATGATTGGAATCGAGGGTTGGTGTGTCCGGGCTATGGCAATAAAGTCGATCCCATTGCCGTCGGGAAGGTTGATGTCAAGTATTATTGCCTTGAAGGTGCGGGCGGCGATGGCTTTTGCTGCCTCGGCAAGTGTGGATGCCTCACTAACCTGATACCCCTCTGTTGAAAAATAGCGGACAAACCCGAACCGGGTGGAATCATCATCCTCTATGAGCAGGATTGTTGGTTGCATGTCTGATATGCCTCTTGGGCTGAATGTCATGTGCATACAGCCTTATAATCGGTCTTGGATGCAAATGTGGCGTTGTCAAAAATCGATGCACGTCTCACAGCAAAACCGAATGTGAATCCACAATCAGGGAAAATCCTAAAATCGCGCTTTTTCAACTCCCAAACTGCTTGTCACCTTTTGCAAAGTGCATCAGCGATCAGATTTAGCTTAGATGACACTTACAGCAACTAACTCGCCAAAAATTGATTTAGGATTTTGTTTGTGTAACAGATTGATTATATGAAAAAACTTGACAAGAGCGTGTTGAATGGAGGGGATAAACCGTCATACAATTCCGTCATATTTGACATGTCTGCAATATATGACAGTTGACACGGATGACAATCACAGACAACCCTGTCTTCTGTGAAAACTCAACCAGAAATGCTGAATGTACCTGTGATGCCTACTGAATACTTTTCAATTTCTTCAGTGCAAATTTATTCAAATACATCCTCTCGTCACTCTCTTTTAAAGCTTCTGCCAGATGTTCCTTGTTTATTGCGGAACCAATTCCGAAAGCGATGCTCACCTGGCAGCTACTGATTTCGGGACAGGCCAAAATCCTTTGAACAGCTTCCTCTGCAACGGTCTCGTCCGTTTGCGGAAGAAGAACGGCAAACTCATCCCCCCCGATGCGGGCAACGATGTCCTCGACCCGGAATGCTTTCAAAATAATTCTGGCCGCCATTCGGATCAGATTATCCCCTGCCTCATGCCCCAAGGTGTCATTGACCGTTTTAAGGTCGTTGACATCCGCCATCACGATACTCAGTGGAAACATTCTGCCATGGGCAAAGCGTTCCAACTCTACGTCGAAAAAAGCACGGTTATAGAGTCCGGTCAACTTATCGTGAGTGCTATCGTGACGAAGTGATACTTCTACCTCCTTGCGGATTGTTATGTCATGGGAAATGCCGATGATTCCGATGAAAACCCCCGAATCATTATAGATGGGGGTTTCAATCTTCTCTATGTGGTGAGTTTTCCCCTCGTGATTGACAATGGATTCTTCGAAATAGGTGCGCGTACCGGACTCCATAACCTCACTGGATTCTTGTTCGTACTTCATTGCACGTTCCAGCGGGTAGATATCATGATCGCTTTTACCGACCAGATCCTTGGGCGCCTTGCCATACAGACTGCTGAATGGTTCGTTCACCGCGACATACCTGCCATCTCTGTCTTTCAGCCAAGCCATATTGGGGATATTGTCTAAAATGGCCTGTTGTTGCCGCATAACTTCACTGATACGCTCCTCTGCCTGCTTGCGTTCAGAAATGTCTTCCATGGCCAGGAGGATAATGTGTGAGGCTTTGTTTTTCCAGAACATCCGCCGTGCGTTGAGCAGAATAACCCTGTGGCCGATAGTGGGAAAATCATGCTCAACTTCATAGTTACTGAACACGGTATCATGATGAAGGCTCTCTTCAAGGAGTTCCCGCATCTCGGGAACATCCCACTGTCGGTTACCCAGGTCGTAAATGTATTTCCCGATGGTTTCCTCGGGAGTTGCGTAAAAGGTGCTGTAGAAGCTCTGGTTGGATGAGATGACCTTCAAGTTGGAGTTCAGCACCACCAGGGGCCTGCGAACGGTTTCTACTATGTTCTCGGCATATTTCCGGGCATCCTGGTTTTCCGTTTCCAACTGCTTCCGTTCTGTGATGTCCCTCATTATCGCGATGGCATGCCACTTCCCCTGTAATTTCAGGGATGAGATGGAAAGCTCCACGGGAAACTCCGTCCCATCCTTGCGGAGCGCCATGATTTCTGTCGTCTTGCCGATTAACGGGCCGGTACCCTGTTTTTTGAAATGGGCTAACCCCTGTTTAACGTTTGTTTGGTAGCATTCGGGAATGAACAGTCGGTGAAAATCACAGTGGGTGATGCTCTCGGCAGGGCAACCAAACATTCTTTCCGCCGCGGCATTGCAAAACGTAGCTGTCCCGCTATCATCCAGCATGAAAATGGCGTCGGCAGCCATTTCCGTAAGCCTGTACATTCGTTCTTCACTTGCATGCAAGGCCTGTTCAGCCAGTCTGCGCCCGGTTATGTCGATCAGGGTGAAGCTGCACTCCTGGGCCGATGCGGTGACCTTGGCTTCGATCTGTATGATGTGTGGAAGAGATCCCTTGTTCCGGAGCAAAACTTCACAGGACTGTTTGCATCGACTGGTAAAGACCGTATCGTTGAAGGTGGTAAAATCGGCACGATCCGTTGATTCGACGAACAGGGCGAAACGTCGACCAATCAATCGAGAGCGTTCAATCCCCAGAAGTCCGGCGCCAGTGAGATTCACAGCACTGATGAACCCGTTGCGGTCAAGGGTAATGTAACCGACCGGTGCAAAATCGTAGAGATCGGTGTACTTTTCCAGAGTCGCCTCCACCTCGTCCCTGGCATGTTCGAGCGCTTCATTTTGCAGTTCCAACTCAATCTGGTGGACCTCAAGTTCATGAATAAGTCTCTGTGTCTCATCATCGGTCCGGAACGGATGGGTTTCAGTTTTTTTTGAATGTAGCCGTTCTTCTGCATTACGGCGCAGTTTGTCGTTTGTTGTTAGCTTGGTCTTGCCTGTTTCGATTCCCATTGCTGTCATATAGTACAAACGAGCATGGGGCACATATCTGGAAAATCCCGGTAAAAATCAGAAAAACAGGTTTCAAGTCCGAATTTCTTCATTGCTTTTTTCATTACTGCAGACAGGTTGACCAACATGGGCTTTATTCCACACATCCTGATGCACTGAATCCAGACGAAAAGAAGCTGAAACCCACCCCTGTCAACGCTGTGTATCTCGCTACAATCAATACGAAGATGGTTGCCTTCGGCAGGTTCCAGCTGATGTAATGTAGAGAGCAACTCTATCTGGTGAACCAGGCCTGAGTGATTCCAATGTCCCGATAATTTGATTCCTGCTTGGTATTTTTCATATGTCATAATCACTTCCTTGCCAGTAAATCTGGATTTTTAGATTCCCATACGGAGCTATTTCGCAACTTACGTGCCAGTGAAAATCCATGGATTTTACGAGTGCAATGCATTGATTATACGGGATAAACAGTATGAGGGAGGGAGGGGATTCGTCAGCGCAAACTGTTGTATTTTACATAACCGCAACTAATGACGGCCATCGCTGACTACAGACGCAGGCAACTGAGATCCTTTATTGACGCCGGATGCCGTACTTCCTCATCCGGGCGCGGAGTGTGCTGGGGTATCCCGCCGTGACCGTCCCTATCACCAACACATCGATTGCATGTTCCATGAAAAACCTCCATTTCGGGTACGGTTGGTCAAACGTTCTCATTCACCCGCTAACCTGAGGATACACCTGGCTGTTTCACGAATATTCCCCTCCATGGCGGACCAGATTGCTTCGAATGCCCCTTTTCATGCTGTCATTGTTAACGCATGAGCAATTCGTACGATTTCTTGAGCAATCTCTTCCGGTGATAGGATTAAATCTATACATCCGCTTGCTATTGCACTCTCCGGCATATCAGGCTGCCCGGCAGTGTCTGGTTTCTGTGCGATGGTAATACCGCCCACTTCCTGTATGCCGCACAGTGCGTCAGCGCCATCACCATCAAAGCCGGAGACGATGACAGCGACAAGTTTCCCATCCCAATTTTTCGTCAGGGAGCGCATGAAAACCGTAATTACATCGGGCCACCCCCTGGGCTTGGATATCGGTTTCAGTCGAAACTCGCCATCAAGAACGTGCAAATCCCGCTTTTCCGGTATGATAAACACATGGTTGGGCTGAATATCCAGTTTTTCAGTTATCAGTTCTACCGGCATTTTCGTGTAGTGCGGTAGAATCTCATGCAACAGAGTGGCTACCATTCGCAGATGGTTTACAATGACGATGGCAACGCCCATATCGGCAGGCAAAGGGCGTAGCAAGCGGATATAGGCATCAAGACCACCGGCCGAACCGCCCACGCACACAACGGGAAAGTTGATTTCAACACTCTTTGCGTTCATGTACATGTGCCCCAAATCCGCCTTAGGTGCACCCACGCAGGACAAACAGCACTAACAGAATCGGAAGGGGAATTCCCACTAACCAAAGTAAAATCCACCCAATTTTTCCTCTTTCAGAGTTGAGCATGGCGATTCTCCTTTTTATCGTTGTTGTGAAGACAAACCGCAACTAACGTGCCAGAGGCGGCCTGCTACTACTGTTTGTGCAAGGGGTCTGTTTGTATGGAGGAAAAAGGGGAAAGGGGGGGAGAGTTGAATACGTGACCGTTTATAAATCCGTCATTTTTGACATAACTGCCATATATGGTGGACCATGTTAAGGCATATTTCCCGGGAAATAGGTTATTGACGCCGGATGCCGTATTTCCTCATTCGGGCGCGAAGCGTGCTGGGGTTGAGACCAAGTATTACTGCTGCACCGTTTTCACCCTCGACCCGCCAGCCGGTTTTCTGAAGTGCCTGGATAATGTGGTCGTGTTCCAAATCAGCCAAGGCCTTGACATCTTGCCCTGTCGGCTCCCCTGTCTTACGGACAGTATCGAAGTGCTCAAAGACCTGCAGCGCACTGCCCTGGCTCGTGATCACAGCTCGTTCGATAACGCTTTCCAGCTCCCGCACGTTGCCGGGCCAGTGGTATTCTTGTAAGTTGTTCAAGGTCTGTTTCGAAACGGTCTCTATCTTCTTGCCGACCTTCTTGTTGAATTTGGCGACAAAATGATTGACCAGCAATGGGATATCATCCTTGCGCTGCCTGAGTGGCGGTATCGTGATGGGAAAAACATTGAGCCGGTAAAACAGGTCTTTCCGGAACCTGCCGTTTTTGATCTCTTCCTCCAGATTCCGGTTGCTGGCTGCGATGATTCGTACATTGACCTTGATGGTGCGGGGGCTGCCCAGCCGTTCAAACTCACCATCCTGAATAACCCTGAGCAGTTTTGGTTGCAGCTCCATTGGCATCTCGCCTATTTCGTCGAGAAAAATGGTGCCGCCGTCGGCAAGTTCAAAACGCCCCATCTGCCGGGAATCGGCCCCGGTGAAGGCGCCCCTTTCCCTGCCAAAGAGTTCGCTTTCAATCAGGTTCCCCGGTAGCGCAGTGCAGTTGACCGTTATCATTGGACGGCTCTTGCGGGCACTCCTGCTGTGGATGGCACGCGCCACCACTCCCTTGCCGGTGCCGGTTTCGCCCAGCAGAAGCACTGAAGTATCCATGGGCGCCACCTGCTCGATCCGGAAGAAAACATATGAGATGGCAGTGCTTTGACCGATGATTTCACCAAAGTTGTATGAGCCGGCAATCTCCTGCTGAAGGTGGATATTCTCAGCCTTGAGACGGTTTTTCATCAGATTGATTTCCGCATAGGCTTTTATAAGTGACTCCTCTATCTTCTCGCGTTCAGATATTTCCTGTTTGAGTTGCAAATTCGTACTGTTCAACTCTGCTGTCCGCTCTTTGACTCTCAATTCCATCTCGTCGTGAGCTTTCTGCAACTGCTCTTCAGCCAGTTTGCGATCGGTGATATTGAGATGGGTAATGACCGCTCCGTCTTGACCGGCTGTGCCCAGCGGGACGACGGTCATGACAAACCATCGCTGTTGCTGTGGACTATGGCAGGGGTATTCCATCGTGAACTGTTCATTGGTTCCGCTCAGCACATCCTCGATACCGGCGAGGGCCTGCATGGCATCGGCATCATTATTGTCAGCTGCCCGGCGGCAGACATCGCAGTAGTTAGCCCCCACGGCAACATCAGGTGAGTTGGATCCCGAGTTGCTGTGCGCGAACTCCATCCAGGCATTGTTGACTGCTATGATCTCGCCTTGACGGTTTATCACGGCAATATGTGCCGGTAAGGCCTGCAATGTTTTGCGATTCAGTTCCTCACTTTCGTGCAGCGCATCTTCTGCCCGCTTGCGCGCGGTTATATCGATGACTGCAAGATGACACTCCCTGTCTGGCACGAAAGAAACAGCCTCGATTTGAACAGAGAGCGGGGATTTTCCCTCAGTCTTAATTGTGACTTCACAAGACTCCTTGCCCTGATTCGCAAATACCTTGTTTAAAAAACCGGTGAAGAGGGGACGATCTTTGTCACTTGCAAACAGCACGAAGCGACGGCCAATCAATAGGGAACGTTCTATACCGAAGAGGCTTGCGCCGTTGAGGTTCACTGCACTGATGGTCCCATTCCGGTCGAGGGTGAAGTAACCGACCGGAGCGAAATCATAGAGGTCGGTATACTTTGCCAGCGATGTTTCCACATCCTCCCTGGTCCGGCAGAGCTCTGCATTTTGCATTTCCAACTCGATCTGATGGACCTGCAGTTCCTGAACAAGTCTCTGCGACACATCGTTCATCCGTGAAAAAACAGCTTCAGGGGTTTTCACTTTCAGCTGTTCTTCCGCTCTTCTGCGCAGCTCGATGTCTGCTGGTAACAGGCTCCTGTTTTTGTCGCATCCCATTGCAATCGACCTTTATTCCGGATTTTTAAATACCTATTTCGAAATCTGCTCGGCACAATGCGAGCTACAGCCGTCACACCGCCCCAATCAATGGACCCTTAACCGTGTTTCAAATGCCATTACGTCCTAATCCCACGACCGAGAATATTTCAACCAATTACACCAACGCAATCCATTACATTTGGCAGTTATTCAAAATATGACGGATTGCGTTGAGGGTTTCCCTCACCCCCCCACACAAACCCCTATCAATTTATATTGTGAATTCTGACCTTTACACTGTCAGCACTCAAGAATCTTCGCTGGCACAGTAGTAGCAATATGACCTGTCGCAGCACATAAACCCAGATTGAGCTCTCTGCTCAAATCGAGAAGATATTTTGAAATGAGAACCAAAATGTACCTCTTTAAAAAGTTTCTGCCAGAGTTGAGTACTATTTGTTCAAACAACTGACTGAAGAAAAGGGAGGAATGCGAATGGAAAAAGTAAACTGTTTTGTTCGTAGTTCTGGCAACCATTATATCAGTCTCGGGCGGATTTGCTGCTGAAAAGTGTTATCAAGCTGAACTCACAGGGGAAAACGAGTTTCCAAGCGTTAATACAAGGGCCAAAGGGGCAGTAGTGAATCACTGGTTACGGACACAAAGAAAGGGGAAACAGAATGGAATACACGGCTAAAGACTATACAAAGCTTATTGGGACCTCGGATTTCAGCGATAAAATGATGAATAACCACTTCACCCTCTATCAAGGGTATGTGACCAACACCAACAAGGTGCTCGGTATTCTTGTTCAGATGCTGAAAGAGGGAAAAACCGCCAACCCGGAGTTTGCGGAACTGAAGCGAAGACTCGGCTGGGAATTCAACGGAATGCGACTTCATGAATACTATTTCGACAATTTGGGGGGCACAGCTCCTCTTGATGCAAATGGCCCGTTGGGGAAGAAGCTGATCGAAAACTTCAACAGTCTTGAAGAGTGGGAAAAGGATTTCCGCGCAACGGGGGCAATGCGCGGTATCGGTTGGAGCGTACTCTACATGGACTCAACCAACGGCAGTCTCATCAATTTCTGGATAAACGAACATGATGTCTCCAATCCGGCAGGCTGTATTCCTCTATTGGTCATGGATGTCTTTGAACATGCCTATATGCTCGATTACGGACTGAAACGGGCTGATTATATCGAAGGATTTTTCAAAAGCATTGACTGGAAAGCGGTCGAAGCCCGTCTTGCATAGACCGGATCAAAACACGACAAACATTTTCTACGATCGAAAAGGAGAATTGGTATGAGAGGAAACGAGAAGGTTATTTGACCTCTCCCATGTTGGGAAAAGGTCATCAGATGAGGGCTATAGCCCATTGCAAAGAAGGCTGCTGACTCCAGTCCCGGGCAAGACCTTAAACTGCCCATTAATTTTCCGGTTCTGATTCCCATTTATTTTCTAGGATTTCACCATGTGCCGGGAAAATACATCGATCATGCCCCGGCGACTCCGTTACATTTGATAGTTATGTTAAATATGACGGATACCGCTGACGAATTTCCCATCTCCTACCAGTATCGCTAATATTTTCACTCGTAGTATCAGCAGATTACACGTGGCACACCTCCAGGTTCGTTGTGGCATACTAGTTGCCTTTCACCTCCCATATGCCCATGAAATCACTTTTTGAATATGTTGAAAGGTATTCAAATGACACCACACGCTAATTTGCAGGACATCACCGAAACGAATCGCTTGTTCTACAATACGTTCTGGTCAAACGCTTCCCTTGTACAACCGGACCGCTTTAACACATGGCCAATAATTTCTGAACTGCTACCTTCTTCCCCAGAGCGTTTGGAAGTTGGCCCAGGGTTGCGTCCAAGGTTGCCAATTAACGGTACACATTTCATCGATATCAGCACACCAGCGATTGAAGAGTTGAATTTGTGCGGTGGAAATGCCTTAGTCGGCGAGTTCAGGACATTGCCGTACAGCAATCAACAATTTGATCTTGTGTGCGCCTTTGATGTCATTGAACACCTCAGTGATGACCGGCAAGCTATTGCTGAATTTAGCCGAGTACTTAAAGACGACGGGATTTTAATTATTTCAGTACCCCTCCATACACATCTCTGGACGGTATTTGATGACTGGACCGGGCATGCGAGACGTTACGACCCAATTGACCTGTTGGCAACGCTTACTGAAAACCAACTGGCGCTTCAAAAAAGTGCTGCGTTTGGAATGCAGACTTCAAAGCCGAAACAAAATAAATTCGGTAAAAGGTGTCTCAAGTATGACCGGCAAGACGCTTTATTTATCTGGTTCTTCAGCAGAATTTGTGGGTTGTTGGCGATAACGGAAACACCGCCATTT
>JACAAY010000149.1 GCA_013377095.1 Desulfuromonadales bacterium | reverse complement strand
ATCCTGGGTACCCTGGTGGGAGGCGCTGCCACCATCGGTACGGCTCAGCTGGCCTACCTGTATGGCCTCTCGGCCTGGTGGTTCACCCTGGGCGCCGGCATAGCCTGCCTGTTTCTCGGCCTGTCCCTGGCCCCCTCCCTGCGACGCGGCATGGTGGCCACCATTCCCCAGTTCATCTCCCGTTACCATGATGAGCGGGCGCGGGTCTGCGCCAGCCTGTTTTCGGCGCTGGGCATGTTTATTCACATCCTGGCCCAGCTCCTGGCCGGGGGTGCGCTGCTCTCGACCCTGTTCGGCATTTCCCTGCTGGGGGGCGCATTGATCGCCCTGCTGCTGACAGCCCTGTTCACCGTGGGGGGCGGCATGCGCAGCGCCGGACCGCTGGGAATCATCAAGGTGCTGCTGATCTATGCCACCATGCTGACCGCCGGGATACTGGCCATCTCCCGCTGCGGCGGCCTGAGTTCACTGGAGCGCGCCCTACCCGCCTTTCCCTGGTTTTCCCTGTTTGGCTACGGTGTCAAGGAGGGGCTTGCGGATTTCTGTTCCCTGCTGGTGGGGGTCATCTCCACCCAGACCTATCTGCAGGCGATTTTCTCGGCCCGCGATACCGCCGCGGCCCGCAACGGCGCCCTGATCAGCGCCCTGCTGATGCCGCCGCTCGGTCTGCTGGCCATTGCCATCGGACTCTTCATGCGCCTGCACGCACCGGGTATCGACAGCGCCAAGGCATTACCGCTCTTTCTGGCCCAACAGTTCCCCCCCGCACTGGCGGGCATCGCCTTTGCCGCTCTGCTGATCACCGCGGTGGGCACGGCTGCCGGTCTGGCCATGGGGGTCGGCACCACCCTGTATGTGGACGTGGTTTCAAAGCTGAAAAGGGCACAAGCGCACGAACTGCTGCTGATGCGGCTCCTGACCCTGGGGGCGCTGCTGGCATCCTTCGGCATCCTGCTCTTTAACCTGGATTCGGCTATCATGAAGTGGAGCTTCCTCTCCATGGGTCTGCGGGGCGCCACCCTCTGTCTGCCGCTGCTGCTGGCCATCTTTCTGCATGAACGGACCACCGCCTGGGGAGGCGCGCTCTCCATCTTCACCGCCCCGGTCGCAGTCATCATTGCCGGGGTATGCTCTTCGCCCCTGCCACCGCTCTACGTGGGTCTGGCCGTATCATGCGCCGCCATCCTGGCCGGTTTTGCCCGGCAGCGCTTCTCGAGCAGCACGTATAAGTGACGCCCCTCTTCCCACTTCACCCTTCCAGCTGACCACACAGCCAGTCAACACCCGCAGCAATCTCCGCGCAGGCCGTCAGCGCTTCCCGCCAGTCAGCAGGGACAACCCCAATACCATAGGCCGCTCCGATCATGGTTCCCACCATGGCCGCCCGCCCTGCGCTGTCTCCTCCGGCAGCGGCATTTGCGCGCATGGCCGCGCGAAAGTCATCGCCGTGACACAATGCGCACTGCAGCGCAGACGGAACAGTACTGGGCAACGGGCACGACTGCCCGAAACGCATGGTTGCCTCCCCCACCGGAAGCCGGACAGCGGAAAAAGCCAGGTCAACTGCATGGGCAAACGGTGAATCTGCCGAAATCTGCTGCGCCACACTCCTGAGACTCTCTTGCAGACTTATTCCGGCGAACAGTTCCCGCAGGGTCAAGGCATACCCCCGCACATACTCCACAGCCAGATCGTTGTTCTGACAGACCCGCGTGGCCCGTTCCACCTGGAGCAGGTAATCCGGAGAGCGGAAACAGCGCGCCGCCAGCGGCGCCAGTCTGCTGACCGTGGCTGGCTGGTCATCGTCCGCCCCGTCCTGAAAACTGTAGGCCCCGTCGCAGTGGGCTTCGCGAAAAGCGAGGTAGTTGGCCAGGGTTCCCTTGGCAGCGTGATCGCGGTACCCCTTATAGCCGGGGGAAGCGACCATGGTCACGAAACGGACTCCAAAATCAGCAACATCAAAATGGCTGCGCTCCACCAGTGAGCGGAGCAGCAGCAATGCCGCATCGCCGTAATGGGTAAAATCGCCCGGTTGTTTGCCAAAATGGTAGTGCCCCTCCCCCGGTTCTTCAAAACCCTGTGGACCACCGGGAAAACGGCGCTGCAACTCCTGCGGATCATAGATCCAATGACTGCCGAGACAAAAAGCATCACCCACAAACTGGCCCCAGACCGCACCGGCAACGCGATCAGCCAGGGAAAGGGGACGATTATCGGTTGGTTGTGTAGCGTTCATACCAATTCTCCTTTAAAAACGGACACCTGTCATAGGTGTATTATTTTTAACAGTACCCCTTTTACGGAAAAATGCCAACCGGTGTGAACGTTGAGGGGAGCCTCTCCCAAACAGCCCTCTCGCATGGAGCAGTTGGCGTAAAAAAACCCCGTGGCTTCAATAGCCACGGGGCGTTCTTTCTAAAATAATCTGCAGGACCGGGCACTTAGCCCATTACGATCACCAGATCATCCTTTTCAACCTTGTCACCTTCCTTGAACTTTACCTCCATCACCTTGCCATCGATTCTGGCCTTGATGTTGGTCTCCATCTTCATGGCTTCCGTCACCATCAGCACATCACCCGCCTTGGCCTCAAATCCGGGCTTGACGAGGACCTTGAAAACCTTGCCCGGCATGGGAGCGCCGACATGGTGATTGTTGTCCCTGTCCGCCTTTTCACGCACAAACACGCCGGCTGTCACCGACTGATCACGGATAACCACCGACCGGGTCTGGCCGTTCAATGCAAAGTAGACGGTGCGGGTGCCGTCCTCGTGGAGCCGGCCAATGGAGTTGAGCCCGATGATCAGGGTTTTGCCCGGCTCAATATCCAACGAGGTTTCCTGACCCGGTTCCAGACCGTAGAAGAACGTCGGGGTCGGGATCACTGAAGTGTCGGAATATGTCTGACAATGCTTGTCGAACTCCGGATACACATTGGGATACAGGATCGCGGAGAGCAGCGCCTTGTCATCCACGGGATGCCCCAGTTTCGTTTCCAGCTTCTTACGTTCCAGTTCAAAATCGATCGGCTGCAGAAGTTCGCCGGGACGGCAGGTGATCGGTTGTTCCCCCTTGAGAATGATCTTCTGCAATACGGCCGGCCAGCCCTGGTAAGGCTGCCCCAGCATCCCCTTGAACATGCCAACCACCGACTCGGGGAAAGCCAGATCTTCCGTGGCGGTAAAGATGTCATCCGGCTGCATGTTGTTCTTCACCAGGAACATGGCCATGTCACCCACCACCTTGGAGGTCGGTGTCACCTTGACGATGTCGCCGAACAGATGGTTGACCTGGCGATACATATCCTTGCACTCTTCCCAGCGGTCCAGAAGACCCATACCGGTCACCTGCGGCTTGAAATTGGAATACTGGCCACCGGGAATCTCGTGCTCATAGACCTCGGCCGTACCGCCCTTGAGACCGGATTCGAAGGGAGCATAGTATTCGCGCACCGTCTCCCAGTAGTTGGACAGCTGCTGCAAACCGCGGCCATTGACCAGCGGATCGCGTTCGCTTCCCTCCAGGGCCGACACAATCGCATTCAGGCTGGGCTGGGCCGTCAGACCGGACAGGGATGACAGGGCGGCATCCACGATATCCACACCCGCCTCACTGGCCTTGAGCAGTGTTGCACCGCCATTGGAGGAGGTGTCGTGGGTATGGAGGTGGACCGGGATACCGATATTCTCCTTGAGCGCCTTTATCAGCCGGTAGGCAGCCAGCGGTTTCAGCAGACCGGCCATATCCTTGATGGCCAGAATGTGGGCGCCCATCTTTTCCAGTTCCTTGGCCATCTTTACATAGTATTCCAGGGGATATTTGTCGCGCTTCGGATCGGTGATATCACCGGTATAGCAGATGGCCGCCTCGCAAATCTTGCCGGATTTGCGCACCGCCTCCATGGCCACTTTCATGCCGGTGGTCCAGTTCAGCGAATCGAACACGCGGAAAACATCAATGCCGGACTGGGCCGCTTCGTGTACAAAACGTTCCACCACATTGTCCGGATAGTTGGTATACCCCACGGCATTGGAGCCGCGCAGCAGCATCTGCAGCAGGATATTGGGAATCTTCTCGGACAGACCATGCAGCCGCTGCCAGGGATCTTCCTTCAGAAAGCGCATGGAGACGTCAAAGGTGGCGCCGCCCCAGCATTCCAGGGAGAAAAGCTCCGCCCCCAAAAAGGAGGTTGGTTCGGCAATCCTGAGCAGGTCAAAGGAACGCACACGGGTGGCCAGGTTGGACTGGTGGGCGTCGCGCATGGATGTATCGGTCAAAAACAGTCTGTCCTGCTCCAGAACCCACTTGCAGAAGGCCTCGGCCCCCATCTGTTTGAGCAGATTGCGGGTTCCGGTGGGCCGAGGCAGCAGGATATCCACCTCGGGTACCCTGGCTTCGGGCATTGCGGATACTTTCGTGCCGATGGAAATGCCGGGCAAGCCGTTAACGATCACCTCGCCCAGATAGTTGAGCAGCTTGGTGGCGCGGTCTTTTTTATCCTTAAACACCAGCAACTCAGGGTGTTTGTCAATAAAAGAGGTATCGCACTCTCCCGTCAGGAAGACCGGGTGGGTGACGACATTCTCCAGAAAAGCAATGTTGGTCTTGACGCCCCGAATCCTGAACTCACGCAGGGCACGGTCCATGATGTGGGCAGCATCCTGGATGGTCAGCCCCCAGGTGCTAACCTTGACCAGCAGCGAATCGTAATAGGGGGTGATCCGGGCGCCGGTGGTGGCGTTGCCGGCATCCAGACGGACCCCGCATCCGGCCGCTGAACGGTAGGTGGTCAGGGTGCCGAAATCGGGGGCAAAGTTATTGGTCGGATCCTCGGTGGTTACGCGGCACTGGATGGCATAGCCGCGCATGTCAATGGCGCTCTGGGACGGAATTCTGATCTCCGGATCGCCCAGGGCATAGCCGCAGGCCACCAGAATCTGTTTCTGCACCAGGTTGCGGCCGGTGATCATCTCGGTCACGGTATGCTCAACCTGGATGCGGGGATTCATCTCCATGAAATAGTGCCTGCCCTGCTGATCCACCAGGAATTCCACCGTTCCCGCATTGCGATAGCCAACCTGTCCGGCGATCTTGAGGGCCGCGTTGCACAGTTCCTCGCGCTGTTCCGGAGTGAGGCAGAGTGAGGGAGCAAACTCCACCACCTTCTGGTGGCGGCGCTGTACGGAGCAGTCCCGCTCGAAAAAATGCACCAGATTGCCGTAGTTATCACCCAACACCTGCACTTCGATATGTTTGGGGTTCTCCAGATAGCGCTCCAGGAAAACTGCCGCATTGCCGAAGGCCGCCTTGGCCTCGCTGCCGGCAGCAACCAACCCCTCCAGCAACTCTTTCTGGTTGGTAGCCACCCGCATGCCACGGCCACCGCCACCGGCCGCAGCCTTGACGATAATCGGGTAGCCGAATTGCTTGGCAAACTTCAGGGCGTCCTCTTCCTTCTCGATGGGATTCTCGGTGCCCGGAACCACGCTGACTCCGGCGGCCATGGCCACCTTGCGACCAGCCACCTTGTCTCCCAGGGCGCGCTGCATCTCGGCCGTGGGACCGATGAAGACAATCCCGTTGGCCTCGCACTTCTCGGCAAACTCGGCATTTTCCGACAGGAAACCATAGCCGGGGTGGATCGCCTCCACTCCCACCTTGAGCGCCAGGGCAATGATTTCATCGATCCCCAGATAGGCTTCCACGGGCGATTTGCCCTTGCCGATCAGGTAGGCTTCGTCCGCTTTGTAACGATGCAGCGACAGCTTATCCTCTTCGGAATAAATGGCCACCATCCTGATACCCAATTCGGCACAGGCGCGGAAGATGCGGATTGCAATCTCGCCACGATTGGCAGCCATGATTTTACTGAATTTCCTCTTCTGCATTGAAATGCCCTCCTGATCCTGAAAATATCTCTGTAAACGGTTCACGTCGCAATAAAAACCCATCACAGTTGCTGCTCAAAAGATTCAAGCTATTTTATATAGTTAGACCTACACAAACTAGGCAATAAACCATGTTTGACAGGACTTTGTCAACAGGGTTTTTGGTCTTGCCGTAACGTAGCGGATATGATACAAAAATCAGGATTAATGCTGCCCTGGAGGCATACCCATATGGATATAAAAATCCTGCCGCTCCCCGCGGAAAAGATGAAGCAGAAAATTGCAGACGAGACTAAGCTCAGCTTCGGCAAACAATTTACCGACCGCATGCTGCTGGTTGAATGGAAAACCGACCGGGGGTGGTTTGACGCCCGTATCCAGCCCTACGCACCTTTTGTGCTCGACCCATCCGCGATGGTATTTCACTACGCCCAGGAGATTTTTGAAGGCTTGAAAGCCTACAAGTGGGCCGACGGCCGTGTGGCGCTGTTCCGCCCGGAGATGAATGCCCGCCGCTTCAACCAGTCCGGTGAGCGCCTGTGCATGCCCGCCGTGCCGGAAGATCTGTTTCTGGGGGGCCTCCAGCAACTGTTGAGCCTGGAGAAGGATTGGGTTCCCAGCGCTCCGGAAACCTCGCTCTATATCCGGCCGGCCATGATTGCCGTTGAACCGGTGCTGGGCGTCAATCCATCAAATCACTATTACTTCTTTATCATCCTCTCTCCGGTCGGCGCCTACTACGCCGCCGGCTTCAATCCGGTGAGCATTCTGGTGGAGGACCATTATGTACGCGCCGTGCCGGGCGGCACCGGCGAAGCCAAGACCGGCGGCAACTACGCCAGCTCGCTCAAAGCCGCGCTGGAAGCCAAGAAAAAGGGCTACGACCAGGTACTCTGGCTGGACGGCCGCGAACAGCGCTTTATTGAAGAAGTCGGTTCCATGAACATGTTCTTTGCCTATGGCAACAAAATCGTCACCGCCGCCCTGAACGGATCGATCCTCTCCGGCATCACCCGCGACTCCATACTCACCCTGGCGCTATCCCTGGGTTACGAGGTCGAAGAGCGTCCGATCGAGATCCATGATCTGATGACGGACATCAGAAGCGGCAAGGTCACCGAAGCCTTTGGCAGCGGTACCGCGGCCGTTGTTACACCGGTGGGCAAACTCTGCTTCAAGGATGAAGTTGTTCAACTGAGCGGTGGCAAGGTAGGCAAACTGACCCAGGAACTGTACGACACCCTGACCGGTATCCAGACCGGCAAGCGCAAGGATGAATTCGGCTGGGTCAAGTTTGTGGAATAAGCACCCCTGTGTATTCAAGCAAAGCAAACGACAAACGACAAACGACACCAATGAAACAGAGAAAAACCATTCTTTTGCAACAAAAATCGAACAAACTCTGCACGTCATGCCGGCGCACCTGCAAACAGGTGGCGCATGCCGTTGTCGCCCAGTGCCCGCGCTACTACCCCTACAACCGCAAACAGACGAAAGCGGAATTCACCTGGAAACAGATGGAACTGGGGTTATAGGGTACATCGGTTTTTCCGCTTGCGGCGGTTATCGTGGCAATGGTTGACAGGCATAGTTAAATCAGTTAAAAGTGTTTTCCTGTTTTCGCCGTTTTAGCTCAGTTGGTAGAGCACATCACTCGTAATGATGAGGTCGTCGGTTCGATTCCGACAAACGGCTCCACAAAATCAAAGGGTTACGGATTTACTCCGCAACCCTTTTCTTTTGTGCAACCTCCAGGGTTTATGCAACGCCTCCTTTTCGACAAGCTAAACAGCCCCATTGTCAGTGCGAATCGGTTATATTGTGAACACCGCTAACGTCCCAGGTCGATGGTCGAGGTGTGCCTCACTCTGTGGACATCAAAAAGAAACAATCACAGCTTCAGCTTGGAGATTTTGGCAAGTCCCTCAGCAATATTTTTCTTCGCTGCCATCTCGGTGGCAAGTTTAAGCCGGGATGCAAAAGTGAATGCGTCTCCAACTCTGGCAGTGTGTTCTGATGTTACCGCCTCGCGCCACATGATTTTCCCTGTATCTTGACGAGAAAGTGTCCAGCCAGTTTCCAAGTTGACAGTCAAGGAAGTCCCAATGGAGGGTTGCTCAATGCTGATGAGAACTACAGACAGAAGATACTGCGCTTCCGCGCCCTGGACGACTTTCGAGAATGCCTGCGACTTACCGATTGCCTCGATCAATGCCTGTAAAAAAGCCTCATCAGAAATTTGTGTCTTCCACATGGCACTGGTTTCCTGCCCGCCGGATACTACAACACGAACGGTTTCCTGATGTTTCTGAGTTATGGCGTAGCTTTCCGGAACCATTCCCTCAAAAGTGGCTGGTGTGGCGCAACCGGAAAGCATTGCCATAACAATGAGCAGGAGAACCAGGTAAAGGGCGGGAAACAGGTGAAACATCTTGTGCTGGCTATTCATTGAGTTCCAGCCTCTACTTGGGCTTTGCGCTGAACATGTTCGTGAGAACTTCATCAACCATCTCCTCGGGAGATAAACGGGTCATTGAGGTGTGCATGGAGTTGCCGACTGCCAGCGGGAAATTAGTGGTCGGGTCCCTGAACGTGATGGTCAGTTCCAGCATATACATGGTGATATCCCACATCCATTTATCGACATAGGTCACAACGGCATCCGACTTGTAGGGTAAAGGCATTTCCGGGCCTACGGTGACGCCATAGCCCCTCTTCTCCAAATTCGCCTTGATCAGGTTATAATTGTCCCTGTCATTTTCTTTCGGTATCAGATAGAAACTTCTGATTTTGGTAAGATCAGAGCCGGGCGTCAGCGAAGCCGTTGAACGGTTTGCGCAACCCGTTGTTAATGCCAACAGGACTAACAACAAAAAAATGGGTACGGTTTTCTTTCGCATAGATTGTTCTCCCTTGGGCAAAGCGATCCTTGAATAATGACAGGGTAGCTAACAGGTGGAATGTGGGTGGCATGATCAGGCCTTTGAAAAATGGCTCTATTTTTGACCCTGCTTCCCGCCCAGCATTTT
>JACAAY010000148.1 GCA_013377095.1 Desulfuromonadales bacterium | reverse complement strand
CGAGCTGATATAAAAGAAAAAACAGAAGACAAAATCAGAAATCTTGACCAATTCGTAAAAAGGTATCAGGGGGGACTTATGAAAAGAGTGCTTAGCAATATTTCAATGGCTGCAATGACTCTGCTTTTGTCCTGCGCTGCTGCCAATGCCTTTAAGCTTCCAGATACAGGGCAGATGCTGTGCCATGACTTAGCAGGCAATGTTACCTCCTGTGCAAATACTGGACAGGACGGGGCATACACCATAAATCCTATTAGTTTTACAGACCATGGCGACCAGACAATAACTGATAACAACACCGGCCTGCTGTGGCAGAAGTGCATGGCCGGTAGAGTTAACAATGCGACCTGCGATTATCCCGGGAATTCCGTGCCATATCTGTTCAACTGGTATCAGGCGACGGGGACATCCGATCCTACGTACAACCCTTCAGGCCTGTACAGAAACGTTTGCGGCGAACTTGGTACTGGATGGCGGCTTCCGACAAATCTGGAACTGATGAGCATTATGGATTATTCGCTCGAAAGTCCTGCAATTCAGGCGACCTATTTCCCGAATACAGTGAACTGTCTTTGGACGTCTCTCCCAGCTGTAATAGAGGAGAACGAATCGTGGACCGTAACATTGAATGGTGGAATCAATTTCACCTCGATTATCTATAACCCATGCGGTGTTCGGTGTGTTCGTGGTGTGCAGACAACGCAGAGTCTGACTGACAATGGTGATGGTACGGTTACAGATCACAGTACAGGGCTAATGTGGCAGCAGGGCGAGCCTGGCTCAATGACCCGGGCTGCTGCTCCTAACTATTGCGAAACCCTGGCGTTCCCACCAACAAATGGCTATACGGACTGGCGATTGCCGAATATAAAAGAGCTTGTTTCGCTGGTGGATTACGCACATGCCATTCCAGCGTTCAATTCAACTCTTTTCCCAAACGTATTTGAAGATTATTATTGGTCGTCAACTCCGGCGATTTTTGGCGGCAAAGCTACGGGTCAGTGGGTCGTAGCCTCATTTGATGGGGAGCTTGCCAACGGAGCTTCTGGTACGTCCACCTACTATGTTCGTTGCGTGCGTAGTGGGGGCATAAATGTTTGTCCGGCTACTGCGCCTGTTATGATCGATACGGTTTCGTACTTAACGATTTCTGATGCTTACGATTCGGCAACAGACGGAAAGTCTGTTAAGATGCAGGCAATGTACTTCCCTGAGGGCGCCCTTGGACTGACCAGAAACATAGATATTACGCTCATTGGCGGATACGACTGTGGTTTTATATCACAGCTCGGCGGCTTTTCGACCATCCTTGGCAGTATCACCTTTGGCGGTTTGGGAACGGTAACAATTGAGAATATAGCAATCAATTAAGATTACCCGCACCGCCTTCTTTAAGGTGTGAAGGGGTAAAGAACGGGGTATGGGAACGTTGGTCAGTTCCGCTAACTTACGTGGTCCAAACTATTGAAAAATCTGTTTCCATCTAGCCCATCTTCCGCAGTTTGCTGTTGATAAGTGGCAGATTTTCGCTGTCTGACTCATAATTCCTGAATAATTTCAGGTCCTGTTCTCAGAAAAGCACCTGTAGTAGAGACCACCCCCTTGCGGGGAATGGTGGTGCTTGACATAATTCAGCCATGAACCGCCGCCGAAACCGCAAAACAAAAAAACGGCTGCGGGGGTTCCAAGATTGCAAGTTAACGATTCAACCTTAACAACTTGGTAGCCCCCCAAGTCCTGTTGGACATCGTAGATGACTGGAAAGGATTTCTGGAACTGACAGACGAAGGAGAACTTGCAGTGCTGAAGAAGCACGAGCGCAGTGGACGCCCCTTGGGAAAAGCTTCATTTGTCGAGAGATTGGGCACTGGAACGGAGCATCTGCTCATACCAGCAAAAAGGGGACCGAAACCAAATTCTGGGTAGTTTCGTATACTGTCCCCGGAATTCCCGCACAGAATTTTTGTTGGTGCCGCTTAGGCAATGGAAAGGTCCACGACAAGGATGAGAACAATGCAACTACACACGACCTATCATTTTTTTTGTGTGCTTATTTTAGCAACAGCTGTTTGCGCAAGCCAGAGCCGTGTGACTTTTTCGCAGACGGACTCACCCAGGCTTGAATTGAGCATAGGCGGACAAAAACTTGAAGCCGAAGTCGCCGCAACCCCCGACGCCCGCGACCAGGGTTTGATGGGCCGAAACCGGCTGGCCGACAATCACGGGATGCTCTTTGTATTTCCGGAGGAACATGCCTACTGCATGTGGATGCAAAACACCCATATTCCGCTGAGCGTTGCTTTTATCAACGCCAAAGGGGTGATCATAAATATCGTTGACATGAAGCCAGACTCTCAGGACTTCCACTGCGCATCTAAACCGATTCGCTACGGCCTGGAAATGAACGCCGGTTGGTTCGATCGCAAGAAAATAACCCCGGGAAAATATGTCAACGGCATAGAGAAAGCCCCCGCAGGACAATAGAGCTACCTGCATTTTCTCAAGGACGGTGCCCGGCAAGTGCAACTTCAGCAATTCCCCTCCAGTCAATGCTCCAATCCGTCCCCTCACCATTTTTGCTGCCTGCCATTTGACACAAGCGGAGTTGCCTGTGGATGAACATTAATCCGTGCGAAAGCAATGAGGCAATACCAACAATCTGAATTGGCTTGACAGTGTCCATATCAGTCTATAATTAATCTATTATATAACAGTAGAGGCAAAATTACGGCATTACGGGGAGGTAGAAATGAATAGAGCTTTATGTTTGGTAAGCAGTATGGCGTTCCAAGTCATCTTTTTCGTCAGCATTGTCAATGCCCAGGCGACACGCACCTGGATTTCCGGGGTGGGTGATGACGCCAATCCATGCAGCCGCACGGCACCATGCAAGACCTTTGCGGGTGCCATCTCAAAGACGGCCGTAAAAGGTGAAATTGATGTCCTCGATCCCGGCGGGTTCGGAGCAGTAACCATTACCAAGGCAATTACCCTGGATGGCGGTGGCAATCTTGCGGGCGTGCTGGCGAGCGGAACAAACGGGATAGTCGTGAATGCTGGTCCTACCGATGTCGTGATCCTGCGCAACCTTGATATCAACGGGAGCGGCACAGGAATCAACGGCATCCAGTTCCTGAACGGCGGGATGCTTTTCGTCGAGAACTCGACGATTTACGGATTTACGCAAAATGGTATCATTTTCACGCCAACCGCATCATCACAGCTGTCGATTGACCGGACACTGGTCCGTGATGCATCTCAGGGTGGCCTGTTTGTGAAGCCTGGCGCCTCGGGCACGGCATCGGCAAAGATCACGGATAGCCGTTTTGAGCAAAGTTCCTATGGCGTACGAGTAGAAGACAGATCTGTTGTTTCGGTAATCAACAGCGTTGCCAACAACAACACAAACAACGGATTTGTTGCCATCTCGACAGGAGGTCAGGCCTTGATCAATCTCGAGAATTGTGTTGCAACAACAAACGGTCGCAACGGAGTATTTGCGTCAGGATCAGGGGCTGTCATAACAACATCGAATAGCACCATTACCAATAATGCGGTCATGGGTATTAATCAGCAGAATGGCGCCAGTATTGTGTCCTTCGGCAACAACCATATCTTCGGCAACACCACGAACGGCACACCCACCACCATCCTGAGCCCGCAGTGATAATCACCCTCAACAACAGGGGTTATCAGGACATGAACCTCTGCACGCAATGCAGACAGCAAACGATGGGGGGCACAAAACATGCTCCCATTGTTTTGGAGCGATATGACGTCCCTAACCACCCTGAAAACAACTTGGGAAGCTCTAAAGAATAAGATCTAAAATACTTGGAGCAGCTATAAGACGTAGAACAAATACATCCCATTTGGGTTCAGGAAATTTCTGTTACATGGTTGATTGCGAACCCACACCGGAACAACCCTCGCCTTTATCAACACAAGGCGATTATCCTTTGACACCAATCATAAACTGGTTGTATATTTTTCGTCATTTTAAAACCCTTAAAAAAGTGGCGGAACAGTGAACGATTTCATATTAAAGTGGGATAGAATTGTTCAATTTGAAGCAGGTGTATGATGACCGAAATCATCCCTGGCAAAAAGAAGCGTCTCCGTTGGCTTTGGCTGGCAGGGGCGCTTTTTTTGTGTGCCCTGTTGGCAATTATTGCGTGGAATCTCACCGTTAAGAGCCCAAAACCCGACCTGCTGACCGCAGCAGAGCGGGCCTGGCTAAAAGCCCACCCGGTCATCCGGCTGGCTCCCGATCCGGACTTTCCCCCGATCGAATATTTTGACAAGGAGGACGGATACAGCGGTATCACGGCTGATTACGTAGCGCTCCTAGAAAAAGAGCTCGGCATACGCTTTACAATTGTCCACCTGCGGGACTGGAATGACATTATAAGCAAGGCTAAAAGCAGTCAAATCGATGTGTTTGTGGCGACCCGTACCCCACAGCGGGCCAAATACATGCTGTTTACCACTCCATTCCTGGAGTTCCCCGCCGCAATCATTGCCCGTGAAAAGGTCAAGGGACCGCTCACTCTGGAGACTCTCAACGGAATGAGGGTTTCGGTGGTGTCCGAATATGCTCCCCATGATTTCATCACCGGAAATTTCCCCCATTTGCTTCTCGACCCTGTCCCGGATGTCCGGACCGGTTTGAGGAAAGTATCCTTCGGCCTGAGCGACGCTCTCGTGGAAAACCTTGCGACCGCCAGTTATTACATCGAAAAGGAGGGCATCGCCAACCTCCGCATAGCCGGTGAATCGGGATATTATTACAGAATGGGATTCTGCACGCGGAAGGACTGGCCGGAGTTGAACCGCATCCTTGAGAAGGGGCTGGCCGGGATCGGCACCAGTGAGAAAAAGTCCATTTATAAAAAATGGATCCCCGTGGAACCCAGGTCGATCTTCTCCAACAGGAAGTTTCAGGCGGGCATCCTGGCGGCCTTCACGGCGATTCTCGCCGTTGTCGCGGCGGTTATTGTATGGAACAGGACACTTGCACGGCAGGTCAGCTTGAGAACCGGGGAGCTTGAAAACGAGTTGGCCGAGCGCAAACGCGTGGAAGAAGAGCTGAAGCGGGCGCGCGATGAACTCGAAGAACGGGTTGAGGAGCGAACGGCAAAACTGGCGGAAACCGTGCAGGCGCTGAGCTTCACCCAGTTCGCCGTTGACCGGTCGGCAGACCAGGCTTTCTGGATGACGAATGACGGACGGTTCTTTTACATCAACGATGCGGCCTGTCATGCGCTGGGTTACACACGCGAAGAGTTGGTAACCATGTCGGTGCCGGATATCGACCCTATCTGTCCTCCGGAGATGGCAAAGCACTATTGGGAAGTGCTGCGCAAGAACGGAACGGATACCTTCGAAACCTGTCATCGCGCCAAGGATGGCCGCATCTATCCGGTGGAAATCCGTTCCAATCTGCTGATTTTTGAAGAAAAGGAATACAATTGCTGCTTCGTGACAGACATTACCGCTCGCAAACAGGCGGAAGAGGCGTTAAAGGAGAGCGAGTCGCGCGTACGACGGAAGCTGGAGAGCATTCTTGACCCTGATGGGGATACGGGCGAGCTGGACCTTGCCGACATTCTGGACGCGCCGCAGATCCAGGCGCTCATGGAAGACCTTCACCGCATCACGGGCCTTAAAATGAGCATAATCGATCTCAAGGGACAGGTACTGGCCGATGTGGGATGGCAGGAGATCTGTCTGAAATTCCACCGGGCACATCCGGAAACACTGAAGAAGTGCATTGAAAGCGACACGGATCTGGCGGTTGGCGTCCCGCAGGGAGAGTTCAAGATGTACCGCTGCAAAAACAACATGTGGCACATGGTGACCCCGATCATTATCGGTGAAAGACACATGGGGAATCTCTTCATGGGACAGTTCATTTTTGAGAACGAGGCGCTCGATTATGACCTGTTCCGTTCGCAGGCTAGAACCTACGGCTTTCCCGAACAGGAATACATCGCCGCCCTGGAAGCGGTGCCCCGCCATAGTGAAAAACTGGTGAACCTGGGAAAAGACGTATTCCTGAGGCTCACCGACATTTTCTCGAAGCTGAGCTACGCCAATATCAAGCTGGCGCATTCCGTGGCCGAGCGCGACCGGTTGACGGCGACACTGCGGCAGGCCAACCTGGTGGTAGAAAACAGCCCGGTAGTGCTGTTCCGCTGGAAAGGCGTTGATACATGGCCGGTTGAGCTGGTTTCCGCAAATATTATTCAGTTCGGTTATTCCACGGACGAGTTTCTCTCCGGCGCCCTAACCTATTCCTCCATCATTCACCCTGACGACCTGGAACGGGTAACTCGGGAAGTCCATGATTTCTGCAATGAACAAACCGACCAGTTCCGGCTGGAATACCGGATCATAACCAGGTGGGGCGATATTCGCTGGGTAAACGAGCACAGCAATATTGAAAGGGACGAGGCGAGCGTCGCCAGACACTTCGAGGGGATCGTTATCGATGTCACCGAGCACAAACTGGCCGAAGTGGAACTTCAGCAACAGAAGCAACTGCTGCAGGAACTGAACGACACGTTGGAAAGAAGGGTTGAGGAAGAGGTACAGCAAAACCGTGAAAAGGATATCATGCTCATTCAGCAGAACCGCCAGGCCGCGCTGGGGGAAATGCTTGACCATATCGCCCACCAGTGGAAACAGCCGCTCAACTCCATGTCCCTCATCGTCCAGGAAATGGCGTTCAGCTCGACCGACGGTGACCTGACTGATGAGAGCCTCCAGACATCAATCAGCATGATCATGTCGCTGCTGGAGCACATGGCGCAGACAATTGATGTCTTCAGAGGGTTTTACCGGCCGGACAAGGAAAGAAAAACATTCAGCATTAAAGATTCCATTGACCAGGCCCTCGCATTCGTTTCCCCCTCATTCAGCTTTCAGTCCATAGCGGTTGAGCTTGACGTGGAGCCTGGCTTGACGGGGTTCGGCTATCCCAAGGAATATGCACAGGCGCTTCTCAACATATTGGCCAACGCCAGGGATGTGTTCAGGGTGCGGAAAACGGGAGACCCCAGAGTCATATTAAGGGGCTTTGCTGAAGGCGCCAGGTCGGTTGTCACCATCACGGACAATGCCGGGGGGGTTCCCGAGACAATCAAGGACAGGATCTTTGACTTTTATTTTACGACCCATGAATCAAGCGGCGGCACGGGCATCGGCCTGTATATGTCAAAGAATATCATTGAAAAGAACATGGCTGGCACACTGAGCGCCGAAAACAGGGATGGTGGTGCGCAGTTCAGGATAGAAATCCCCCTCTATTGAAAAAATCACGGAACAATCTCCACCAGGGTGCCGTTCGGCGTCGCTTGCCAGAGTTCATCAATTTCCGCAATGACACAAAACCAAGCGCATGCACTTCGGACTGTTGTCATAAAAAGGACATCAGTCATTTCATCAATCCCTCCACCACTCTGCCGATACCCGACACCACTCGCGCCATCCGCCCGTAGTCCAGCTTGTCGGGAGTATCGCTCGCCTGGTGATAGTGGGGATACCGGAAGGGTGCGGTGTCGGTGATCATGAAGCCGGGATAGCCCTCCTGCCAGAAAGCCCACTGGTCGGACCAACCGACCCCCTCGATGAATTCCGGAGCGGCCAGCCCCTCGGATGGAAAGGGTGTTGTTTCACGGAAGGTTTTGATACTGGTGCGTACAAGCGAGCGGGACTTGAGGTTGCCCACAAAAGCGATGAAGTTACCGGTGTCGGGATAGAGCAGGCTGAAGGGGGCGGGATACTGCTGACTCTTTGGTGCGTCTGAATAGTAACCGATGGTCTCCAGCGACAACATGGCCACTATCTTGTCTCCCCGCTTCTTGCAGCCGGTGGCGTACACACGGCTGCCCATCAATTCAGTTTTGAAGAAGGGTTGTTCCTCGTTGACAAAAGCCACAAAGCGCAGGGTGCGCCCAGGCTGCGCGTCCTTGAACCGCCGCGCCAGTTCCAGCAGGGCAGCTACTCCCGAGGCGTTGTCGTTGGCGCCGGGGGACCCGAGTGGCGAGTCATAGTGGGTGCCGACCACCACGATCTGATCCGGTTGCAGTGTCCCCTTCAGCTCCGCCTCGATATTCACTACCTGTTTTCCATCGGCCAGGTACGGTTCTTGTCGGATGGCATAGCCCATCCCGCGAAGCTGTTCGCTGATATATGCCGCCGATTGCTGCAACTGGTGGTACTGTTTTGTATTCCGCTCGCCAATGGTTCCCGCCAGCATGGCGACCTGTCCCTTGAGGCGTTCCACCAGCACGCGTTGTTCATCCGTTGTCAAAGACAAAGGGCCTGTATGACTCTTTCCCGGCATCCCCAACATAAAGCACCCTCCCAGGGTCAGCAGCCCACTGAAAAATGCACATCTCAGCAGCAATAATGGGATGTGTGATCTGTTTGGAAAGATCTTCATCAACAGCCTCCCCGCCCCTGTTCTAGCACACATTGACCGGATCACAGCCTCTTTTTCTGTGTGCCGCCTAATCCCAACTCTTTGAACAGTCGCCAGGCCATTCCGGCCAGCAGCGACACACCCAAGAGCAGCGCTCCCCACAACGACAGATTTCTCCAGGTCGCGGCCGGAATACGTGGCCTCAGCGCATGTCTGCCGCCCGACTCCTGCGACGCCCCGGCCAGGGCCGGAAACGGTTTGATCCGCTGATGTTCCCAAGTTGTGAGGCTAAGTGCCAGAGTATCATCCCTGAGGGAATCATCCCCGATACGGGCGCTACCGTATGCCAGACGAAAGGGAGGTTCGCCGTGGGCGGTGAAGAGCAGACGATGGGGACGCCAGCCAACCTCCAGACAGGGTAGAACGCTTCCCAGATTGCTGCCCGGTTGCCGGACACGGACCAGCCACTCTTGGTCCGAAGTTGGTTGAATCTCCAGCGGCGCACTCTCCACCAAGCCTGCATCCCGCCGTAGACGGTAGAAC
>JACAAY010000147.1 GCA_013377095.1 Desulfuromonadales bacterium | reverse complement strand
TACAACTTTTTTACATTCTCAAAGAACAATGCAAGGACCTAACCGGACGAAGCTGGTTTCAAGTAGTTTTTTAATGTGCGAGACGAAGCTTTTCAGATCATCTGTGGCGATAAATCGGGATATCGGCTGATTGAGCAACGCGGACCGGGGTACCCCCAACAGGGTCGCGGTGGCAAAATTTGCCTCAAGAATCACCCCCTTTTCAGTCAAGGTGAAATAGCTCACCGGCGCCAGATCATAGAGAGCAGCATAACGATCATGCGACACAAGCAGTTCGTCCTTCATCCGGTTCAATTCATCGTTCTGCATCTGCAGTTCAAACTTATGAACCAGCAGTTCATGCAACAACCGCTTATCGTTTGTGTTTAGAGAAGTCATTTCAATGTTTTTCTGCTTTGAAGCTACAGTATTCACCGACTTTTTCCGGCGTCCTGCGGCTTTCCTTTCCGACTTACTGTCACTATCCATGGCGTGCTCTCCATTATTAGCCTGCATCCGAAAAGAAAACCCTGACCCTGGTTCCGCCACCCTCGAACGGTGTGATCTCGATCGTCCCTCCATGGGCATGGACAAAACTTTCCGCAATGGTCAAGCCCAGCCCGAGGTGTGTAGCATCCGCTTTTGTCGTAAAAAAAGGATCAAAAATGTGCGGGTAGTCTTCAACCTTGATGCCGGAACCGGAATCGCACAACTCACAGTATACCCTGGCGGCATCTCTTCCGGTCCGAATCAGTACCTCCCCGTGCGCCCCTACGGCCTCCAGGGCATTCCGCAGGAGGTTGACAAACACAATGTTGAGCATGGTGAGCATTCCCATGACCGGCAAGGGAAACGGCGCAGGCTCCAGCGTCATACGTATGTCGTCGGAAAGCTCCGCTTGAGCGCAATTCACAATGCCGGCGAGAATATCATTCAGATTATACTCTTGCGCTTCACCGGCTCCAACTCTTTGCTCCAGGTACAAAAAGTTGCGAACAATCTCGGCGATTCGGCCAAATCCTTCCTGAGTTTCCTGGATCAGGGGAAACATGTCTCTGCGGATAGTTTTCAATCTTTTCAGGTCAATCGCCGGATGACCATCGGTATCGGTGGTGGAATATGAACCGGCATGTTCGAAAAAATTGATTCAGGTAAGCAGATAACCGGCATAGCGCCCCAGTGTGCCAAGGTTGCTCTGGATAAAACCGAGCGGATTATTGATTTCGTGGGCAACTCCGGTCGCCAGGCGTGCTATTGCCTGCATTTTCTTCTCCTCAATCAACTGCGACTGGGCCTCCCCCAGTCGCAGCAGCGCCTCATCCGCCTGTCGGTGTGCCTGTGCCAGCTCCCGTTTCATGGCAACCGAGCGTTTTGCCGACGCCACGCGGGCAAGCAGTTCCTCGGGCTGGAATGGCTTGACGATATAATCATCCGCCCCCTTGGTCAGCCCTTCCACAATCTGATCCAGTGCTGAACGGGTCGTAAACATGATAATTGCGAAAAGTCGACTTTTCCCAGCCAGCTGATCCAACAGCTGCAAGCCGGTCATTCCGGGCATTTCCACGTCCAGCAGGACAACATTCGGCTCGGACGGATGTATGAGAGCCAGACCGCTTTCGCCGTCGTAGGCGCTCGAAACTGCATAGCCTGCCCCATGCAATAGTTCCTGAACAAACACCTGGATTGAGCGACTGTCATCAATGATAAGGATATTCGCGTTGTGTGGCAGGTTCTGACTATCCTCATCCAACATACGGATTCCTCGTTTTCCTGCGGGCCTGCACGTCTAATCCTCGAACTCGGGATACAGTTTCTTCATGCACTTCGGGCAGAGGCCGTGACTGAAATCAGCTTCGGTGTGATCGCGAACATACACTTCCACCTCGCTCCAGTAGCCCTGGTCATCGCGGATCATCTTGCAGTTCATGCAGATGGGCAGGATGCCACGCAAGGTCTTGATCTGATCCAGCGCCCGGCGCAGTTCATCCACCTTGTGCACCAGCTCGTCCTGAATCTCGACCATGCGCCTGCCAACCTCGACGCGGGCGCGTAGCTCTCCGGGATCAAAGGGTTTGGCCAGGTAGTCGTTGGCCCCGGCATCGAACCCGGCCATGATATCAGCCTTTTCTCCCTTGGCCGTCAGCATGATGATGTAGGGCGGCCGGTCGGCTTGCAGTGCACGAACCTGACGCACCACCTCGATCCCGTCCAGTTCCGGCATCATCCAGTCGATAATAGCCAGCGAAGGGGCGTCGGGTTGCTGCAGCACCTGCCAGGCTTCCGCGCCATTAACCGTGACCGTCACCTCGTGCCCTTCTTTTTTCAAAATGCCCGCCAACAGGGTACGGGATGTCAGATCATCTTCGGCGATCAGTATGCGCACAATGGTATCCTCGTTCTGGTAATTCACATTTCATTTGCCATGGCCTGTTTCAAACGGTCGAACTCAGTTTCCAACTCGGCCATGCGTGACCTGATGGCGTTCAAATCTCCGGCTTTTGCTGCAGTTTCCATGGCAAACGCCACCTCTCGCAGGAGCTCGCCGCCGACATTGGCCGAGGCCCCCTTGATGGAGTGGACCTGACGTTCGGACTCTGAAATGTTACCGGTTTTCAGATACTCCTTCAAAGCTGCAATCTGCCGCGGAATGTCTTCCTGAAAACTTTCGGTCACCAGGAGAGCCAGATCCTCGTCATCCATCAGCCGGTCCATCATGCCTGCCCTGTCAAACACCGGCGTCTTAGATTCCGGGGCTGAAACAGAGCCAAATCCTCCGGACAGCACAGACGATTGCCTGGTAACCGGCACGGTTTCCTTCGGCAGCCATCTGTCCAATGCTTCCGCCAGCGCCTGGGGATTAACCGGCTTGCTGACATAATCATTCATACCCGCCGCCAGGCAACGTTCCCGGTCGCCCTGCATGGCGTGGGCGGTCATGGCAATGATCGGAATCCCATGATCGGAAACGGCGGATCGTGGATCGCGGATATGCCGGGTTGCCTCGATCCCATCCATCTCGGGCATCTGCATATCCATCAGCACCAGATCGTAGGGGATGGTTTCGAGGGCTTTGATGGTTTCCGCCCCATTGGCGACCGCATCGGCCGACAGCCCCAGCTTCCTGAGCATGCCCAGGGCAACCTGCTGATTGGTGATATTGTCGTCGGCCAGCAGAATGCGAGCCTTGACCGCAGCGAATGGTATCAGCTTTTCGCGGGCCGTGTGACGCGTGACAATGGGGCGCGACATCGGCGGCATCCCACCCGGGGCTGTCAACGCCAGCGTCAGAATCGACTTCAGTTCCCGTGCCCGTATCGGCTTGGTTGCGTAAGCATCAAAACCAATCTCATGGAATCGGCGGGCATCCCCCCTCGTCCCCAGGGAGGTGAGCATGACCATGCGAACGTCGCTCAGCCGCTCGTCCGCCTTGATGGACCGCCCCAATGTCTCGCCGTCCATGCCTGGCATCTGCATATCGATCACGGCGATACCGAAAGGATCGTTCTCTTCACGGGCCCGGTACAGCGCCTTAAGCGCCGAGTGCCCGTCCGGAGCATTTTCCGCCCACATGCCCCAGGCGGTCAACTGGGCCATCAAGATTTCACGATTGGTAGCATTGTCATCCACGATCAGGACATGGGCGCCGTGGATATCGGCGGGTTGCGGGGGATCCGGCTGTGTCAGTCCGGCCTGTTTCGCAAGACTCACGGTAAACCAGAACTCCGAGCCCCGCCCTTCTACCCCCTCACCCTCTACAATTGAAGGGCTGATAACGCCGATTTCACCCCCCATTCGCTCCGCCAGCTCCTTGGAGATGGCCAGACCCAGGCCGGTGCCGCCATAGCGGCGCGTGGTCGAGGCATCGGCCTGGGTAAACTTCTGAAACATCAGTTCCTGTTTGTCAGTCGGAATACCGATGCCGGTATCCCGTATGGAGAAACAGAGCACAGCTTGGGTGTCGGTTTCCGACACCAGGCTGGCCCGCACGACAATCTCACCCTGGTGGGTGAACTTCAGGGCGTTGCCTGCCAGGTTGGTAAGAACCTGGCGCAGGCGGCCCGGGTCGCCCCGGAGATAGGCCGGCACATCCGGCGCCGCAGCGCAGATAAACTCCAACCCCTTGTCATGGGCCCGCACAGCCAGGGTGGCGGCAAAGTCGTCCAGCAGAGCGAGCAGATCAAAGTCCAGCGCTTCAAGCTCCAGCTTGCCCGCCTCGATATTGGAAAAATCGAGAATATCGTTGATCAGGGTGAGCAGCGATTCGCCGCTGGTTCTCACGATCTCGGCGTAACGCCGCTGCTCATCGTTCAGCTCCGTATCCAGCAGAAGCCCGGTCATGCCGATTACGCCGTTCATGGGTGTGCGGATCTCGTGGCTCATATTGGCCAGAAACTCGCTCTTGGCCCGGTTGGCCATATCAGCCTGAACAGCCATATCATTGGCCCGGCAGGTAGCCACTTCGAGCTGGCGGTTTGTCACGCGCTGCGCATCCTCCGCCTGTTTGCGATCGCTGATGTTGCGGATGAAGCTGATCAGCAAACGTTTTCCATCAACGGTGATTCCCTGAGAACTCACCTCAACCGGAAAGGTGGAGCCATCCTTGCGCTGATGAACCGTTTCGAAAAGGCACCCCCCCCTGTCGGCTTTCTCCATCTGGGCGGCAATTTCATCATCGGCATCTACGGCACGCAGATCCCTGATCCCCAGAGACAAGAACTCATCCAGTGTATAGCCGTAGGCATCAGCTGCAGCTGCATTTGCATCCAGAATCCGCCCGTCGTCACGCCGGACCTGGATGATAATATCCCGGGAATTACGTACAATCAGTTCAGAACGCCGCAAGGTTTCTTCGGCCCGTATGCGTTCCGTAACCTGCCATACCGCTTCCATCAGCAGCGTAAGCTGAACAATGTCCAGTTCGCCATACTTTTCAATCTTGTTTGCCACACCAACCACGGCAACAATCCGGTCTCTGATCATCACCGGAACGGTCAGAAACCTGTCGAGATGCGCATGGCCCTCGGGATAGCCCTTCTTCAGGGGGTGAGGCGCCGGAAAATCGTTCACAACGATCGGACGTCGCTGACGTACGGCTTCCCCCCAGATACCTGTATTGTCGAGGCAATAGCTCGTTTGAGCTCCGTTGACCGTGCATTCCTTCATCACCTCTTTTGACCAGGTATTCAGTACGAACTCCCGACGTTCTTCGTGGTAAAAATAGATATACCCGAACATGCTGCCGGTTATCTTGATCGCTTCCGCCAAGGCGTAATCAAGAAATCCCTGTACGGTCTCATGGTTCTGCTCAAGAATCCTCACCAGGCTTTTCAGGCGTTCTTCATTGGACAGAATCTCCCGCGCTGCTTGCCGTTCCATCGACTGATCGCGAAAGACCAGAACCACACCGGTGATCGTTCCCTGTTCGTTGCGGATGGGCGCGGCAGAATCGGCGATGGGACGCTCACTTCCGTTCCTGGCGATAAGCAGGGTGTGATTGGCCATGCCCACCACCAAACCGTGATGCAACACCTTGGCCACCGGATCTTCCACTGTTTCCCGGGTCTCTTCGCTGACGATGCGAAAAACCTCGGCCAAGTGCCTGCCCGAGGCCTCAGCCTGGGACCAGCCGGTCAGCTCTTCAGCCACTGGATTTAAGAGTTCCACACGTCCATGGATATCAGTGGAAATCACGGCATCGCCGATGGCTCTCAGAGTGATTCTGTGAAGTTCCAGGCTTTGGTGCAGCCGGTTCCCGGCCTGATACAGGGATTGAAAATGGGCTTTCTTGTTTCGCTGCCACATAACCAGTCCGATAAAGACCAGGCACCCTGACAATGCCAAAAACGACACCATGAACAGTATCGCGCGGAATCGCCCAACCGCAAGCAACTCTTCCGCATCCATTTTGGCAACCAAAAACCACGGCGAACCAGGAACCGGCTGGAGTGCTGATATCACCTCAACTCCGCGGTAATCAGTCCCCATTACGACGCCCCGCTTGCCAAGCACCGCCATGACCGCGGGCACATTGGTCCGGCTCAGGGGGATGCGCAGTTTCAGGGCAACGTCAGGCTTAAAGCGCGGATTATTGAGGAAGAGTACATCGTTGCCGTTGCGTGTAACGAGAAGGGTTTCTGCGGTTTTGCTCGGGGAGGGCCATGTCTGAATCAGGGGATGGAGAAAACGGGAAGCGTCGACAACCAGAATGATTGCGCCGATGGGCTTTCGCCCCTGCTGTTTTCCGGTAAAAATCGGGGCAATAACGTTGATATGGTGTACATTTCGTTGCGACTCAGCACGCAGGTCGCCGAGCACGGGTTCGCCTTTACGCAGAGCTTCATCCAGGTGCGCTGTGTATCCCCAGTCAATCGCATTGGCACCATCAATTCGCAGACGTACCCGCCCAGCCGTGTCCACCAGCAGAAGATCTGCGTAATGGTAATGCTTCGCTAGACTTCTGAGACTGATCAGAATTTGTCCGGCGACCCCTGCGTGCGGATCAGCCAAAAACGAGGCGATTGCCTCGGCCAAAAAGGGTGACTCCGCAAGGTTTGCGGCATCACCAAAACGTTCACTTCTCCAGTTGCCAATCAGATCCGCTTTGAGGCGGGCAATGGATGAGAGCTCGTCTTCAGCCCTCATACGGTAATCTCGCACCTGGAAATGGTAAAACCATGCCCCGCCCGCCAACACGACCAGCAACGAAGCAGTCAGGGCAACCACCATCCAGCGGGGAAAAGATCCACTCGAATCATCATTCATTTCCAGGGTTCTCCCCTCGCCCGCGGTTCCGCCCATTGCGTTCCTCAGTGGGGATTCACGGGCAGGTCCTCATACCTTCTCCGCATGGACCACACAATTGCGGCCGGACTTTTTGGCCCGGTACAGAGCGGAATCAGCATCAGCCAGCAGATCATCCATCGAACGGGATCCCGTGGTTCCCACCACACCGATGCTGACCGTTATGGATACGACACCGGAACGCGTCGCGATCCCCTGTCCGGCTATGCCAGCCCGCAAGCGTTCATAGAGTTCGTCGTCTTCTCCACCCGATGAACAGGGAGCCACCACCAGAAATTCTTCCCCTCCATATCGGCCGACAAGATCGTAATCTCTGAGATTTTCCTGAATAGTGCGGACAAGACCGCACAACACATCATCCCCGGTCTGATGTCCATACCTGTCGTTCACCCGTTTGAAATAATCGAGATCGATCATTCCGATACTGAGCAGAGATCCATGCCTCATGGCCCGGGAAAGCTCTTTCTGCAGAAAGTCGAGAATTGCACGTCGGTTCAGGATCCGCGTCAGGGGATCGTGCATGGCCTCATGGGTTAACGATTTTTTGGCCGCATTCATGGCGGCCTGCATTTCAAGCATACGCTGACCAACCCGAACCCTGGCCAATAACTCCGCATTGTCATGGGGTTTGATAACATAGTCGTTGGCGCCTGCTTCCAGCCCCTCGACGACACTGTCCTTCTCGCTCCGCGAGGTGAGGAAAATAATGTACGGCGGGTCCGCCGTATCGATTTCCCTGAGCTTCCCGCAAACCTCCAACCCATTCAGACCCGGCATGTTCCAGTCAAGCAGGGCAAGCTGCGGTGCATCCTCTTTTTGCATCGCTTCCCAGGCAGCTTCACCGTCTGTCACGGCAACGGGTACGTATCCCCACTTTTTCACGACTGCGGATAAAATAGTGCGGGACGTAAGGTCGTCTTCTGCAATCAGAATTCGCATGGCAGTTTCTTTCGTGGTTAACACCAAAAAACCAGGTCAGACATTGCGGGATTGGGCTGCAAATCGTCCATAATCCGCATCTTCCTTGAGGATATGATCCAACAGCCACTCTTTGAGGAGGACCAGCGTCTCAATCGGCAGATGTTTTTTTGCTTTAAGAAAAGCATCTTGAATTTCCACAACCCTCCGTGAAAATTCGTCGTGTTCCATGCGGTGTTTCTGCAGACCACCGTACCCATTCAAACCCATCCAGCGTTCTTCAGCGGCAAAATGATAGGTCGCATAGTCAATCAGCCTGTCAAGAATTTCTCCAAAAGTTTCATGCCGCTCTCCGCCGGTAAAGGTGTCGTAGGTCTCATTCAGCAGACCGACTAATTGTTTGTGGTGCTCATCGAATTCATCAATACCAAGCTCGTAATTCTTGTCCCACTCAAAAACAGGCATGGTTTCCCTCCTTACAACATAAATTCATACATCCTGCATGCAGATTATCTCCGGTTGCACTCGGATTAAATCTAGAACTGCCGCACAAGTCGTTGCAGTTCTTCGGCATTACCGTTCAACTGGGCTGCTGCCACGGCTGACTCTTGGGCGCCCTGCGAAGTCTGTTGCACGACTCCGGTAACTTGCTGCATATTGCTGGAAATTTCGCTGGCAGTGGCTGTCTGTTCTTCGGCTGCCGTGGCAATCTGGTTCACCTGCATGGCAACATCGTTAACCTGCACCAGAATATCCTGAAGCGCCTTCCCCGATTTTGCCGCTTCCACCGTACCGGCTTCCACCTGTTGAACTCCTTGCTCCATGGCTGCCACGGCGCCTTTGGTTTCCTTTTGAATGGCCTTGATCATTTCTCCAATCTCTTTGGTGGCGCGGGTGGTGCGTTCGGCAAGGGCGCGCACTTCATCGGCGACAACGGCAAATCCGCGACCCTGCTCGCCGGCGCGGGCGGCTTTGATGGCCGCATTGAGCGCAAGCAGGTTGGTCTGATCGGCGATATCTTCAATTGTGTCCTACTGATTCGGATCCGGTCCTGAAATGCGATGACATTTCAGGATGGTTACGGGTCATCACATCAATCCTCCAGTCACATTATCTGCTGTTCCGCCATTTCCGCGCAGTGTGTCAGCACTCCCGGATCCAGAATCAGGGCCACGGAGCCGTCACCCAGGATGGTGGCTCCGGAGACCCCCTTGATATCCTGGTACAGCCGGCCCAGCGGCTTGATGACGGTCTGGTGTTCGCCTACCACACAGTCAACGACGAAACCGATGC
>JACAAY010000146.1 GCA_013377095.1 Desulfuromonadales bacterium | reverse complement strand
GGGCAGGGGATCGACAACAGTCCGGTCATTCCCTACGACCGGGAAAACGATGTCAAGAGCGTCGGTCATTCCAGCACCCTGGATCGGGATATCAGCGATCCGGTGGAGATCCGGCGGTTCCTGCTGCAGCTGTCGGAGATGGTCGGTAGCCGGGCCAGGCGCTACGGCGTCTCGGGCAAGACGATCCACCTGTATGTCAGGTACGCCGATTTCTTCTCGTCCTGGGGGAAGCAGACAACCTTGAAGAACTATATCAACCTGTCGGACGAGATCTACCGGGCGGCGCTGTCAATCCTCGATACTGTCGAACTGGAACAGCCGGTTCGGCTGATGGGCGTGAGTCTCTCCAACCTGAAACACCAGGCGGAACAGCTGCCGCTGTTCGAGGATGAGCGCAAGAAGCTGTTTGCCACCCAGGCCATGGACAGCCTCAACGACCGTTTCGGCAAAATGGCGGTGACCTACGCAAGTCTGCTGCCGCGAAAGGAACAGGCGGGAAGTCACGTGATCCCGCCCAGCTGGCGGCCGGAGGGGATCAGGAACGTTGATGTTGAATAATCAGAGGAGGCACGATTGATGAACGTTTTAGCAATTAATGGCAGTCCAAGGAAGAAGTGGAATACCGCAACGCTGCTGGAAAAAGCCCTGGAGGGCGCGGCGGCGCAGGGAGCTGAAACGGAGCTCATTCATCTCTATGATCTCGATTTCAAGGGCTGCACAAGCTGCTTTGCGTGCAAACTGAAAGGCGGAAAGAGCTACGGAAAATGCGCTATGAACGATGGGCTCACTCCCGTCCTTGGCAAGCTTGCCGAGGCGAATGCCTTTCTGCTCGGCTCGCCGATCTATTTCGGTACGGTGACGGGAGAGATGCGCTCATTCATGGAGCGGCTGCTCTTCCCCTATCTGACCTATACCCGGCCACCGGGAACATTATTCGGCCGGAAGATTCCCACGGCGTTCATTTACACCATGAATGTGCCGGAAGACATGATGAAGGAATTGAATTATCCCGTGCACATTGGTCTGAACGAGAACGTTCTGGGCCGGATATTCGGACAGGCGGAATCGCTCTGCTCCTTCGAAACGCTCCAGTTTGAGGATTACGACAAGGTTGTCTTCAGTTACTTCGATGCGGAGGAACGGCGGGAAAGGCACAGGACGGTCTTCCCGGAGGATTGCCGGAAAGCGTATGATCTCGGTGTCAGATTGGCGGATATGTCCGCGGCGGAAGTCAAAAAATGATCAGGGTGGCTGGGGAGTGAAGGCTACTCATCAACCGGCAAGCGGCCCGTTTTTTCCAGGTACGCCAGACGTTCCCGGTTGCGGATAATTCCTTCGAGACACAGCTGTCTGATCCGGTATCCCTCGACCACCAGGATGGTGATGCCTGCGGCGAACACGGCCCAGTAGTTGTCATCCAGTGCCCCGGCAACATGGTAGAAAAAGTAAAAACCTGCCAGAAAGCCGATGTGGCTGAAGATGCCGTAGTGCTCGATGGCCGACATCATGCGTGACAGACTGAGGATGATGGCGAAAAAGGTGTAGGTGAGGAAGGCTATGCTGATGATCGGCGGGGTGGGGGGGCTGCCCAGTTGAGCTATCATTGTTTCCGGTGACGGAAACAACGGAAAGCTCCACCAGGCAAAGGCGCTCAGCAGCAGAAACAGCGACAATGCCCATGCACCGACCAGGGATCGTCTCTGCAGGAGCTTGATATCGTTGAGAATGCCCAGGCGGAGTTGCTCCCGGTTGTCATGTTGGTCCGTCATTTCCTTTGCAGGACCATGCTGCTCTGATTGCATCGCAAAACCCTGGTGAAATTAAGCGTCTGAATCATCCGCATCCCGTTCCCGGTTGGTGCCGCTCGTGTTCGCGGCAAGGGAATGGATGCAGGAGGCGATTCGGTTCAGGTCGTCGGGCAGATGTGACGGAGGAGAAGCGCTGCTACCCTTTTTTGCGGCAGCTTCCGCAAAATCCCGCAGGCGCTGGAGCGGCAGGAAGACACTCCTGCGCAGCAGGGCGGTCACGCCTCCCAGGGTGAGCAGCAGGGTCATGATGGTGAAGATGACCATCTGGGTTCGGATAACGGCCAGGGACGAGATAAGTGATTCCTGGGAGAGACCGACATCCAGCGTGCCGAGAACCTTCTGGCCGGGCTGGTGCACATGGCAGGAGGCATTGAAACATTCCGGTTCATTGTACACCGGCATGGTAATGGCCATGACGCTTGTGCCGATTGCGTTCCGGAACGTGCGCGCCTGGTTCATGGGGCCAAGGGTGGTGGTGGCAACAGGTCCGCGATGGCAGGCGATGCATCCTTCAGCAGTTTTATCAACTTGACGGTTGATCTCATCTGGTTTGGCGGAGAAACTGACTATACCTTTCTTGTTGAAGACCCTGACATGGCTGACACCGTTCTGCTGGCCGATATTGGTAATGATGGTGGCCAGCGTCTCCCGGTCCGACTTGAGCATGGAATAGCGCATTGATTTCAGGATGGTGTCGGACAGGTTGGTGGCATGCAGCACCGCATCATGCCTGATACCGTTACGGATGGCGGAATAGAGCAGCAGACAGCAGACAACCATAAAACCGGTGACCGTCAATCCAACCGGAACAAGAGCCCTTCCCACCAGTGTCCTGAACATGATTCCCCTTTCTTCCCTCGCTTACATCTTATGGCATTTCTCGCAGGCGTCTTTGACGGAGAAGGCATTTTTGCCTTCGTGACAGACACCGCATGATTTGCCATTTTCCATCTCTTTCATACTGACCCTGGTCGCGCTGCGGGTTGTAGCGTACGGCGCCACGTGGCATTCACCGCATTTGTAAAGGCCGCCGTGGAATTTGTGGCTGAAGGTGACGTTGCCGGCATCCTTGACCTCAAAGGCAAGTTCCTTGGTAGGATGACACGTGGAGCAATCCTTAAGCGGGAAGCTGTCCTTGCCGTTGTGACAGGCGCCGCAGGACGCTCCCTTTTCCATCTCGGCCATGCTGACCTTCTTTGCCCGACGGGTGGTGGGGTAGAGTTTGGTGTGACAGTCGCTGCAGTGGTGGGCCTCGATATGCTCAGCATGGGGGAAACGGGTCGGGCCGGTTTCCTTGACCTTGAAGGTAATGTCGCCGGCTGGGTGACAGGTGGTGCAGCTTTTGACATCAAAGGCGTTTTTGCCGTCGTGGCAGGCGCCGCAGGATTTGCCGTTTTCCATCTCCTCCATGGTTGCGCGCTTGTTGGCGCCGGCCGCAAACACAGCCGGATGGCAGGCGCGGCAGTCCGGGTTGATTTCCAGGTGTTTCTTGTGGCTGAAGTGGGTGGCGCCGGTGGCATTGACGCGGTAGGCGATCTCCTTGACCTGATGGCAGCGGATGCAATCCTTGAGCGGGAAGCTGTCCGTGCCGTTGTGGCAAGCGCCGCACGATTTCCCCTTTTCCATCTCGGCCATGCTGACTTTCGTTCCCCGGCGTTTGGTGTCATACAGACGGGTATGGCAGTCGCTGCAATGGTGGGATTCAATGTGTTGGGCGTGTTTGAAGATGGTGGGACCGGTTTCCCTGACCTTGAAGACGATCTCCTTGGCCGGGTGGCAGCTGGTGCATTTATCGACTCCAAAGGCCTTTTTGCCGTTGTGGCATGCACCGCACGACTTGCCCCTTTCCATGTCCTCCATGGTTGCCCGTTTATTGGGCCCAGCCGCAAACAGGGTCGGGTGGCATCTGTTGCAGTTGGGGCTGAGCGCCACGTGTTTTTTATGACTGAAATGGGTGGCGCCGGTGGCCTTGACCTGGTAAACGATTTCCTTGGTCTGATGGCAGCGAACGCAGGTTTTCAGGCCAAAGGCATCCCGAGCGTTGTGGCATGTGCCGCATGATTTCCCTCTTTCCATGTCGGCCATGGTGAAGCGGGTTTTCTTTTTCAGGTTGTAGATGCCGTAGTGACAGACCTTGCAGTTGTTGGCCATGTTTTTGTGGTTCATGTGGATAGGGTGGCTGAAAACCACCCTGCCCGCACCCCTGGTCTGGAAGGTCACATTCTGGACCTCGACGACAGCACCGGCAAAACCTGCTGACAGAAGCAGCAGCGATAGTATAATAAGCAGTGAACGAATCATGGTCTCTTCCCTGTATGTTTCAGGTCGCGGGTATGCAATGGTGCAATCATCAGTGCTGATCTTCTTTCTTATCGTGATCCCCCTGTTTTTCCAACTCCTCCCAGCCATGCCACATGGGTTTGAAATGGGCAAAGGGCGTATGGCCGAGGGTTGCCAGATAGATGTGAACAAAGAGAAAAGAACAGAAACTGCAGGCAATCAGGAAGTGGGCGCTGACCAGGGTCTTGATGCCCCCCACGTAGTGGATGATGTCCCGTAGGGGAGTTACATACATTAACAAAAAACCGGACAGGATTACCAGTGGAAGCAGGAAAATCATGATTACCAGATAGACGGTTTTCTGCAACGGATTGAATTTGTTCTCCGGCGTAGTCTGATGCGGGTTGGGCCTGCCCATGAAGTAGTTGAAGAAGTAAAACCAGGCCTGACGGAGGATGCCGCTGCGGATGTCTTCCAGGGTCGGAATATAGAGTTTGGCCAGTGTTCTGGCAACAAACAGATAGTAACTGAACCAGAGCAGATAGGATGCCGAAACGACAAAACCGGCGGTGTTGTGGAGCCGGATGGCTGTCTTGTAGTCACCGAAGATGTTGATATAGTCGGGGAACCTGATGTTCAGTCCGGTGACGGCCAGGGTAACGAATCCGAAGGCGTTCAGCCAGTGCCAGATTCTGATGGGCATGGGGGTCAGGTAGATGTATTCGGTCTTTTCCATGGTCAGTGTTTCTTTCTGTTCTTGCGGGTCAGCAGGCGAAAAGTTCCGTGTCCGATGGGCATCATCAGGCCGGCCACGATGATCAGTGCGCCGATTATGTTGAGGATTGTGCTGCGGGTGGCGCCCATCATGTAAAAGTCAGGCGTTCCGTTGAGTATGTCCAATACAGCACCCTTTTCCACAGCCACGCGGGTATAGCCGCCACTCTTGTCCGGGAAGGCCACATAGCTGGTCTGCATGGAACCGGGGCCGGAGGCGTGACAGAAGGAACAATCCCAGCGGTTATCCAGAATCTTGTAGTTGTGGGAGACGACTTCCGGCGTCATCATGCCCCAGAGACGCATCTCCTTGTTACGCACCTGGCTGTTGAATGCCCTGAGGTCTTCCAGAGATATCATGCCATTGTTGTCGCGGTCGATCAATCTGCCCAGTTCGCTTCCCTCAGGGAGCAGGCGGGAAAGCTCGTCATGGGTGGCAAGCTTGAATTCGCCCTGGCCGCCCACTCCTGCCTTGCGTGTCTGGATGGCCATGGTGATGACGTAGTTCTTCGACCCGGTGTGGCAGGTGATGCAGGGGAGAGAATCGATGTGCAGGTCCGCCTGGGGAAGCCAGCGGGTGTGTTTCTTGATCAGTTTCGGCAGGTCATGGCATTTGGCGCACATGGCGTTGATGTCCTTTCCCGAGATGGAAAGGGGGGTCTTGACCGCATGGGGGTTGTGGCAGTCGGTACAGGAAGCCTTTGAACCGTGCAGGCTCTTGGCGTATTCGGCGTGGATTGGTTCGTGACACTCCCGGCAGGTGGCCCTGGTCGGACGGGGCGGCTTGGGGCTCTCGTTGGGATGAACCGCCGTTATGGCGGTGTGGCAGGATTTGCAGCCGATGTAGGAATGGGTGGTTGCCGCGTACACACTTGAGTCGAGGTAGAGCTGTTTGTTGCCCATTTTTAAAATCTTCTTGTCTGTGTGACAGATCAGGCAGCGCTCGTTTTCCGGGCCGATGGCGGCAGAGGCGCAGGCGATTGCCAGCAGAATCGTCAAGCTCAGGGCCAGTAGTAGGGTGATGATACGTCTCACGGTGTGATGTCCTGCTTTCTCGTGGTTTATCGATTTATTGTGGAGAAGTGAATGTGTCACTGTGAAGGGTTCTGTTGAAAATGAGTTTACCTTTGAAAAGCTTCTTTAGCAATATAGTAGAATATTGAAAATATTTGTACTACTATTTTGAGACAACAAATCCGGAAAAGAGAAGCCGATGGAACCCATGAAAATACTGATTGTTGATGATGAAACGGTCATCCGGGATGCCCTGAAGCGTATCCTCGACAACCAGCAGCGTTTTTTTGTCGATACCTGTTCGAGCGGGTATGGAGCGATTGAACTGCTGCACAAGCAGGATTTTGACCTGATCGTTACCGACCTGAAGATGCCGGGCATGAGCGGGCTTGAGGTGCTCAAGGCGGTCAAAGCGCTTCAACCGAACGTGCCGGTAATCATCATCACCGGATATGCCACCGTGGATACCGCCGTGGAGGCCATGAAAAACGGCGCTTTCGATTATCTTTCCAAGCCGTTTGCTCCGGACCAGTTCCTTGAAAAGGTTGAAGAAGCCTTAAAACAGCGGCGACTTGGTGATGACGAGTACGAATTGCGCTGTGAAGTAAGCCATCAGCACGGATTTGACCAGTTCATCGGCGAAAGCCACGAAATGCAGAAGGTCTACCGCAGGATTATGCAGGTGGCTTCGGCCAGCAGCACGGTACTGGTGACCGGTGAAAGCGGAACCGGCAAGGAGCTGGTGGCGCGCGCCATTCATAATCATGGCCCCCGACGGGAGCAGCCCTTCGTGGCACTTGATTGCACCTCGCTGGCCGAGACCCTGCTGGAGAGCGAACTGTTCGGCCACGTCAAGGGAGCCTTTACCGGAGCCACCCAGTCCAAGGTGGGGCTTTTCAAAGCTGCTGACAACGGCACCCTGTTTCTGGATGAAGTCTCCAATATCAGCCTTTCAACCCAGGCCAAGCTACTGAGGGTCCTGCAGATGCGACAGGTGACGCCCATCGGCGATACCAAGCCGATTCCCATCAATATCCAGCTTGTAGCCGCCACCAACCGCAATCTGAAAACCATGGTCAGCGAGGGGGCCTTTCGCGAGGACCTCTTCTTCCGGCTGAACATTATCCCCATCGAAATGCCGCCGCTGCGCGAGCGCAAAGGGGATATACCGCTTCTGATCAGCCATTTTCTGAAGAAATTTGCCACTCAGATCGGCAGGGATATCCGGGGGCTGGCTCCCGATGCCCGGGAGTTTCTTGAGGGGTACAGCTATCCCGGCAATGTCAGGGAGTTGGAGAATGTCATTGAACGGGCGGTTGTGTTGGCGGAAAGCGATGTCATTCGCAAGGAGGATCTGGAACTGACCGATTGCGAAGTGCGTCTTGGAGAAACTGGCCCGGAACGTATCCCGGTGACTTCCGAGGAGTTGAAGGAAATGAAACACCATATCCGGGGCCAAGCCATTGAAGCGCTGGAAAGGTCATTTCTGATCTGCGCACTGGAACGCAACAACTGGAACGCCACCAGGGCCGCCGAGGAAACCGGCATTCTGCGACCAAATTTCCAGAGCATGCTGAAGAAACATGGCATCTCGATCAAGGCGCAACTGGATAAGTAGCTTTGCCCTCTCTAATATTCTGTGGCTATTTTCCATAGGATATGTTATTTAAAATCCATTCAATTGGTGTTTGAGCAGTGAAGTGCCGATAATGTAGTTCACCGAATCATCCTCCTCAAAAAGATACGATCATTGCCTTCTGCTCACCGAAATACTCCTCTCTGCCCTGTAATAAAAACGTAGCTAACTTACTGAAAAGTGAGCCTCGGAAGACAGCATGACCGATTTTACATTTAATCAGCTTGTCAATATCCAGCAGGTGCACAATCTGCTGGAGTCTCACCACGCCCTTTCGGGAATGGCTTACGGCGTTCTCGATACTGAAGAGAATACCCTTGTCGCCGTGGGCTGGCAGGATCTCTGCGTGCGGTTCCACCGGGTCAATCCTGTCAGCTGCGAGTACTGTCGTGAAAGTGACGCATACATCAAGGCGCATCTGCATGACCTGGACGGTGATTTCATCGAGTATCGCTGCAAGAACGGGTTGACGGATGTCGCCATACCGATCTTGATTGAGGGGAGACATGTGGCGACGTTCTATGCGGGCCAGTTTTTTTTCGATGACAATAGGCCCGATACGGAATTTTTTAGCAGGCAAGCAGTTGCGCTCGGTTTTGATCAGGAAGAATATCTCGAATCGCTGGAACGGGTTCCCGTTTTCAGCCGGGAATTTGTTCGCACTACGGTGGTTTTCCTGCGCGACATGGTGAATGTGCTGTCGGAAACGGGGTTAATAAATCTTGAACGTGCCAAAAATGTGGCAGAGACGCAACGACTCCTTCACGAACTGCAGGTACACCAGTTAGAGCCGGAGATGCAGAATGAGGAGCTGTTCCAGTCCAGGGAAAAGTTGGAATTTACCCTTGAAAAGTACACCGACCTCTATGATTTTGCCCCGGTCAGCTACGTAACCCTCAATCATAACGGGATAATTAGTGATGTTAATCTTGCCGGAGCCAGCCTCCTGGGGGGGGAACGCTCCAAATTGATCGGCCGGCGTTTCGTACAATTCGTTGCCACAGCAGACCGTCCAGAATTTACAACCTTCATCGGCATGGTTTATTGCAGTCGGAAGAAGGAAGCGATCGAAATAGTGCTCCAGAGCGAAGGAACTATTCAGTTCATCGTGCAGATCGATGCCATGGCGGCTGCTTCGGGGCAAGAGTGTCGCCTTGCCCTGACAAACATTACCGAGCGCAAACGGGCGGAGCAGGAGTTGCGGAAAGCGTTTGATTTTTCCGAAGGGGTTATCAACGCTATTCCGGACCTCCTGTTCGAAATTGACAGGAATGGCAGATACCTGAATGTCTGGACGCAAAAAACGGAGTTGCTGGCGGCCCAGAAAGAGTTTTTGCTGGGCAAGACCGTCCACGATGTGCTTTCCCCGGAGAGCGCCGCGATCGTGATTGATTCCATTCGCGAGGCTGAAGAGAATGGGCTATCCTTCGGCAAAGTCCTCCGCATCGATCTGACACTGGGAATGCGCTGGTTCGAACTTTCCGTCTCCAGAAAACCTGGCGGCGGTGCTGCCT
>JACAAY010000145.1 GCA_013377095.1 Desulfuromonadales bacterium | reverse complement strand
GCACCGGCTGGTTGAAGTTGATGCGGTTTACCTGACACGGCACTGCCCGGTCCGGCGCAACCATCTCGGCCGCCAGTTCTGCCAGTTCGTATGCCTTCCTGATCAGATACCCGCCAAAAATAGTCTTGGGTACATTCTCCTGGTCGGGATAGGCCCTGCAGGTGGACTCCAGTACGAGATCTCCGGCGTGAATCCCGCTGAACTCCTCCGCCTCCTGTTCCTGGTGCAGTTTTTTGAGGAGCAGGTATTCGTCCAACGATGGCATTTCCTCGGCCTTTACCAGTCCTTCCCGGTGGGTCTGGCGACGAAGTTCCGCATTATTGTAGCGCTTCATGTCCAGCGCATCGGGATACTGCAGCGGTGGCAGGGAGAGGCTTTTCGCCAGTGCGCCACGTTCGGCGGAACGCGCCACCATGGTGAAATAACAGCTCGCCAGGTGACTCGACCCCTCTCCCAGGCATTCGATGCGTATGCCGATCTCCATGGAAGAGCGCCCCACGTGGTTCAGTTTGGCGGAAAAGACCATGTCGCGCTTCGTGTCAGCCGGGTTTCTCAGCACGATGCTGTCCACGGCTGCCGTTACGACCCGCGCATCGGGATAATAACGGTTTACATAGGCCAGGGCGGTGTTTTCCGCAACCTTGTCCAGAGTTTCCAGAATCTTGCCGAATCGGATATTGCCGACGATCTCCACGTCCCGTTCCCGGAAGCGTCGTGCCAGAGTCGCGTCTGTGGAAAACGGAAGAACAAACAGATACCGGGTTTCCAGGGGGGTAATGCCGTTTTCTTTTTGATCTGTCGTGTCAGGTGACATGCTGTTGCTCCTTGATTTCGGCGCAGCGGGAGACGGGAAACGCCTCACCGGAATTATTACTTCATGCTGGAGATGTAGCCGCGTACACCTTCCATGATACCTTCGGCAGTTGCATCCTGGTACTCCCCGTTCTTCAGACGGGTCTCCTCTTGTGCATTGCTGAGAAAGGCCGTTTCCACCAGGATGCTGGGCATGGTGGCGCCCACCAGGACATAGAAGGGGCCCTGTTTGACACCCAGGTTTTTGACATCGGCATGCAGTCCACGGATTTTTTTGTGAAGCGCTTTCTGGACATCGTTGGCCAGGTGGGCCGAGTCGTTCAATTTGTAGTTGGCCATCAGGTCGAACAGGATGGCCTGCAGCACGCTGACTTTCTCCAGAGATGTCCCGTTCTCCTTGGCTGCCAGTTGGGCAGCCTTATCGGTTTTGGCCAGATTGAGGTAGTAGGTTTCGATGCCTGAAGCATTACGGTTGTTGGCTGCATTGGCATGTACCGAAACAAACAGGTCGGCGTTAACCTTGTTGGCGATGGCGGTGCGCTCCTCCAGGGGGATGAAGACATCGCTGGAGCGGGTCATGACAACATCTAGACCCAATTCTTCCTTGAGCATGTCGCGCAGTTTGAGTCCGATGGACAGTACGATGTCCTTTTCCTGTGTTCCGCCGGCACCGACAGCGCCTGAATCGTGACCGCCATGGCCGGGATCCACCACGATGCGGCGGATTTTTGAGAGATTGGTTTTTCTGGGCGACCTGATTTTTTTGGCGACAACAACCGCTTCTTCATGCTTCGCTTCAGGGAGGGGCTCTGGTGCAGTGCTGATGGACTGTTCCAGGCGGGATATCTCGGTCGGGCGCTCTCCGCGAACATCGATAATCAGGCGCGCCGGATCGGAGAGGGGAAAAATCTTGTAGTTCTTTATGTTTTCCGTGTCAAGCACCACCCGCACCACATCCGGCCGGTATTGGGCCACACGGGCGCCGATCAGCAGGCCGTCGCCAATGGTGATGTCTTTGACGCCCCTTGCCAGTCTGGTGCGGTTGAGGTCGATGAAAATTCTGCCCGGTTTGTCGGCAACTCCCTTGCCCAGTTCATGGGACTCCCAGGCCACATCATGGTCCAGTTCCAGCGAAACGCGTGTGTAGTCGGGGTTGGACCAGTGTTTGATGTTATCCAGCACAGCCAAAGGACGATCGGCGGCGGTCGGTTCGTTGACGACCGGTTTGTGACCGGATTTCTTTTTGGCGGCCTGGCTGGAAAACGGGAGCAGCAGGCAGGCGATCAACAGGCAGACGAGTATGTGAAGAGTTCTGGTCATGGGGTCATTTTTTCTTTGTGCTGAAGTAATGTGATGAGGTGGAAAGCCCGTTTGGTATGGCAAGTCGAGCAGGCTTAGAGAGTGTCATAGCAGAAATATTCAGTTTTTTCAATCTTTGGGGCGCGTGCCCTGTCATGAGCCAGTGATCAATGATGTATGCGGTGTTGATACAATTATTCAATCCGCGTATAGTCCGAATATGATCCAAGGCCGCATACACCCTCTTGACAGCGGCTACACCCGGACAGAAAGGTAACACATGCAAATTGAACGAGAAGTTAAACCCATACTACATCGGCAGAAATGCGCCGCCTGCGGATACTACACGATTTACCGGGCTATTCCTGCCGGAGACAAGGCCTGTGACAGCTGCACCCACTGCGGCCACACGGTGGAGATGGCCTGGTTCGCGGACCTCAAGTCCGCAATCAAGAATCGTGAAAGGATGTTGAGGGATATGAGCGAGATGTTTCCGGAACTGAACGATCTGAAAAATCCGGGTGATCATATCATGCTGGATTGATTCTCCCCGTTGCGCAACTCCTGCTGCGTAACGGGAAACAAACTCACGCCATCCGCTTCAGCTCATCCAGCATGTTGAGCGCCTCCAGCGGTGTCAGGGTGGCGATGTTCAGTTTTTTTAGGCGTGTGCGCAGCAGGTCTTCGCTGGATTCAAAGAGCGAGAACTGGGGTGACGGTTCCCTGGGTTGCTTTTTACGGCTCCTGGCGATGCGCGGGGCTCCCTCCTCGAATTCACCGCTCTCCAGGTTGCGCAGGATCTCCTTGGCGCGCTCGATGATGTCTGCCGGCATACCGGCCAGTCGCGCTACCTGGATGCCGTAGGAGTGGGAGGCGCCGCCCGGAATGATGGTGCGCAGAAAGATAACCTGGTCGTTCCACTCTCTGACCGCCACGGTGAAGTTGCGGATGCGTTCCCGTGTTGTGGCCAGTTCGGTCAGTTCATGGTAATGGGTGGCAAACAGGGTTCGCGCCCGGCAGGTGGGGGTGTCGTGGATGTACTCGGCCACGGCCCAGGCGATGGAGACACCGTCGAAGGTGGAGGTGCCCCGGCCGATCTCATCCATCACGATCAAGCTCTTGGGGGTGGCGTTGCGCAGGATACCGGCCGCCTCCATCATCTCCAGCATGAAGGTTGACTGGCCGCGTGCCAGGTTGTCACCGGCGCCCACACGGGTAAAAATGCGGTCGGCAATGCCGATGCGGGCCGATGCGGCAGGTACAAAGCTGCCGGCCTGGGCCATCAGGGTGATCAGAGCCACTTGGCGCATGTAGGTGGACTTTCCGGCCATGTTGGGACCGGTGATCATCAGGATCTGGTTTTCATTGCCATCCAACCGGGCGTCGTTGGGAACGAAACGCTCGCCCAGTTTCATCGCCTCGATCACCGGGTGGCGTCCATCCTTGATGTCGATCACGTCCGAATCATCCATCTGCGGTTTGCAGTAGTTACGTTCATCGGCAACCACTGACAGGGATATGAGCACATCCAGGGTTGCCAGGCCGTCGGCGGTGCGGGCGATGCGGCTCCCCTCGGCCGCCACCCGCTCGCGGATCTCCTGGAACAGACTAAACTCCAGGTCGCAGATGCGATCCTCTGCCCCCAAAACCTTTTCCTCGTAATTTTTCAATTCCTCAGTGATATAACGCTCGGCATTGGCCAGGGTCTGGCGGCGGACATAGTCGGCCGGTACTGAGGCCAGGTTGCTCTTGGTGACTTCAATGGAATAGCCGAAGACCCGGTTGTAACGGATCTTGAGAGTCGAGATGCCGGTGCGGGCGCGCTCCTGGGCCTCAAGGCGGGCGATGAAGCCTTTGCCCTCGCTGCTGATGGCGCGTAGTTCATCCAGTTCGGCGCTGTAGCCGTGGCCGATAATGCCTCCTTCGCGCAGGGAAAAGGGGGGCGTTTCCACGATACCGCGTCCCACAAGATCCAACAGGTCGTCCAACGGGTCGATTTCATCCGTCAGTTGCAGTAGCAACGGTGTGTTCAGTGTTGTCAGCAACTCTTTCAGGGGAGGGATCCGTCGAAGCGAGTCGTGCAGGGCGCGCAGATCTCGTCCGGAGGCCGAGGCCATGCCGATGCGGGCATTGAGCCGCTCAAGATCGGCAATTCCCTCCAGATTGGTACCCAGCTCCTCTCGGATCGCTGCTGACTCCAGCAGTTCCTCCACCGCATCCAGCCGTTTCCGGATCTGTTCCAGGCTCACCAGGGGGTACCCGAGCCACTGTTTCAGGCGACGGGCGCCCATTGCGGTTGTGGTGCGATCCAGACAGCCCAGGAGTGATCCACTCTTGCGCCCTTCGGCCATGCTGGCGGTGATTTCCAGGTTGCGGCGGGTGGCCGGGTCAAGGGCCAGGTGTTCGGATCGCTGATAGACGCGGATGTCGCGGATATGGGGGATGGCGGACTTGCGATTTTCGCGCAGATAGTACAGGGCAGCTCCTGCAGCAATTAAACCGCACGGCAACCTTTCCAATCCCAGTGCTTCAGTAGAAGCGGCTCCAAACTGTCCGCAGAGCAGTGTGGCGGCATAGTCGCGCTCATAGACCCAGCCCGGAGCGCGGGATACGATCCTCTGTGACAGGAAAAATTTCAGATCCGGCGGCAGACTTTCCAGCTCCACCCCATCCGCCAGCAGTACTTCAGCCGGGTTGATGCAGACCGCCTCTGCCAGGGCTGCTCCGGCGTTAACCGTTTCGGTTACCCGGAACTCGGCAGTGGAGAGATCCAGCCAGGCCAGACCCCATTGATCCTGGCCTCCCTGGTGCAGCGCCAACAGGTAGTTGTTGTCGTCCGGGGAGAGGTTTTCACTCTCGATCAGCAGTCCGGGGGTGATGACCCTGACGACTTCGCGCCGCACGATTCCCTTGGTCTGTTTGGGGTCTTCCACCTGTTCGCAGATGGCGACCTTGTGGCCGTTTTCGATCAACTTGGTGATGTAGGGGGTGACGGAATGGAAGGGGACGCCGCAGAAGGGGATTTCATCGCCGCTCCCCTTGTTGCGAGACGTCAGGGTGATATCCAGGAGGCGGGACGCCAGCAGGGCGTCATCCAGAAACATTTCGTAAAAATCTCCCATGCGGAAAAAGAGGATTGCATCGGGGTACCCTGATTTGATCTCCAGGTACTGCCGCATCATGGGGGTGTGTTCGGCCATCTTTTGGTAATCCTTCCGGAATAGGGGTGGAGTCGCGGGTTGTGTTACGGGCGGTACTGTAACAGGAAAAGCGCTTTTGTGTAAATATCCGCGGCTATCTGTGATTCGTGGGTCAGGGTATTCCACGGAACGGGCCTGATGAAACGCCGCAGAAAGTGGCGTTCTCTCCAACCCAGATGAGGGGTGGGGTGACCGAGGCGCGCCGGGATGCGGGGCCGGCTCAGTCGAAATGGCCCGATTGAGTCACGCAGGCAGGGGTTTATCACCAACAGGGAACCGATCATTTCTTGGCAGGGACCACTCACACCGCGTCCCAGGAAGACAACGAAATTACCGGGGGATTCCTGTCTGGCTTCCATGCGGCGGATGCGGTCAACCTCGTCGTGTACGTTTTCGAAAGCATCTGCATGGGCAAAAAGCAGCGGCTGAAGACCACTTTCATCAACCAGTTCCATCAAATTGTCTATGCGGAAGGTGTGCACACAGGGATGCAGCAGGGCATCGGCCAGACCAGCCGCAAAGCCTGCTTCGGGAGATGTTGTGACAAAATGGTGCAGGCGTGAACCTGGTCGGGTCCTCGCAAACAGCCGCTTTGCAGTGGCAACGTCACGTACCTTTAAAAGGCGCAATGCGCGTCGAATGGACTCCTCCTCCCGACGGGCGTAGCGGCTGTAGACCATAACCCTCATGATGCCCCCCTGGTCCAGGCGTTCCGCCAGCGCCCTGAGTCCCACCTGTGGGTCATCCAGGTGGTGCAGCACACCATAGGCGTCGATCAGGGCGAAAGGGCCGGGGGCTACCCCGGAATTCAGAAGATCACCGCTGCGGAAGGAAATGTTTCTGCGTCCGTGCAGCAGACAATGCCAGCGGGCACGGTCGAGACTGCGTTTTGACAGGTCGAGGGCTGTGATGTTCGCATCGGGATTGGCCAGGGAAAAAGGGTAGGGGGCAAAACTGCCGCAACCGGCAATCAGGATGCGGTTATGGCTGCTCGGCGTCAGTGTGCCGTTGAATCTCGACCACAGGGCTTCCAGGCTGAGGGCAAAGGTGTCACAGCGGCGTACCGAGGCAAGCAGAGGATAGCGCGGATAGGGGTATTCTTCATAATGTCTACGAACGGAATCTGACATGCCCCACTGTAACAGCTCCGGTGGGAGGCATTCAATAGTTGTTCATGCACAGTTTGTTTATATTGAAGTGATTGTGGTCCTGCCACCCACTGAAAGCAGACGGTGGCAAGATGCCTTATATGGGGTTAATCTTGGTTGAAATGGGGCGTTCCTGAAGCGTGGAATTCAGCCGTAAAATTATTTTAGCTGCAATTTTAGTTGGTTGATAATAAGTACCGGATTGGCATCCGATATGCTTTATAGAAAAGCAAATACCCACTCTAACGAAGGAGATATACCAATGAAAAAAGTTTTGTCCTCGATCGTCGCCGCTCTCGTAGCCCTTTCTTTCTCTGCTGTTGTTTTTGCCGCCGAAGCTACTGCACCTGCAGCAGACGCTGCTCCTGCCGCTGTTGAGAAAAAAGAAGTAAAACCGGTTAAAAAACACAAAAAACACAAAAAAGTTAAAAAAGCCGTTAAGAAAGAAGAAGCTCCTGCTCCTGCAGCCGAACCTGCTCCCGCAGCCAAGTAATTTTTTCCAAACCAGTTGAAAACGAAAGGGCCGCATCCCATGGATGTGGCCCTTTCGTTATTCTGTATACCGGTATCTCGATACATAACCGGACGTTTCAGTTGGTGCCCTTAAACGCTCTTTTGTAGCGATGCAAGCAGTTTGCACAGGGAATCTCCGCTGGACACCGGCGGATAGCAGGTGCCTTGGGCGCAGACGAACGCTTGCCCTGAGTGGCTGCTTTCCGTGAATCGAATGACCAGGTTGGAGATGGAAACTGACCTGGCGGAGCGCAGCAGTGATGCCATCAGTAGGGAATCCCTCTGACCCTGGAATTGGATAATGACCGGATCGCTTTCCAGCATTGCCAATGCCTGGATTGATCCCAGATGCATGGTGGGGTTCTGTCTGGCGCTTTCCAGTTGAGAGTGTACCAGAATATGGGCGTGGTCCAGCAGGTCTGGGCGGTCACAGGAATACCCCAGACTGATGAAGCACTTTGCCGTCTGGGAAAACGGTGACGGCACAACCCCGTCGTAATCGAGTGCGGCGCGGGCTGGCATCTGCTCGGCATCATGGCCGATCTTGACAAAACCACCACTATTGGGATCACGAAAGAGTCTCAGTATTTCGTCGGCCAGCAGGAGTGCCTGACCTTGCCAAAAGGTGTCGAGTGTTGCTTCGAAAAGCTCAATCAGGCCGCTGCAGAAAAAAGCATAATCCTCCAGAAAGGCCAGGACATCGGAAGGTTCGTCAAGAAAACTGCGCACTAACCTGCCGTCTGCCCGCTTCAGGTCCTTCAGAATAAAATGGGCGGCGCGTGATGCGCTCTCGATATACTCTGCCTCTCCGCTGAGTGAGCCTCCCCGGGCCAGTGCGGCGATCATCAAGCCATTCCACGCGGTGATGATCTTTTCGTCCCTCAAAGGGTATATACGCTCTTCGCGCTGCTCCAAAAGCCGTTTGCAGCACTTGTCCAGCAGGTGTTCTGTTTCCTCTTGGTTCAGCTTTTCCCTGGCACAGAAGGTTGTAATGTCCACCGGAACGTTCAGTATGTTTTTTTCTTCAAAGTTGCCCTTCTCACTGACATCAAAGAAGCGGCAGAACAGATCCATGTCCTCGTCGAGAATTTCTTCTATCTCGTCCCGTTTCCAGAGGTAGTAGGTGCCTTCCTTGCCTTCCAAATCAGCATCCAAGGCAGAGTAGAATGTTCCGTTGGGGGAGGTCAGCTCACGACTCACGAATCTGAAGATATTATCCACAACGCCGAGGAAGAACGGGTCGTTGCCGGCCTGATACACATCCATGGTAGCCAGTGCAATCATGGCCTGGTCGTAAAGCATCTTTTCAAAATGGGGGACGAGCCATTTGTTATCGACGGAATAGCGGTGCATACCGCCACCAATCTGGTCCCATATGCCACCCCGGCGCATCATGCGCAAGGTATGTTGAGCCATGTCAAGCGCTTTTGGGGTGCCGGAGCTTCCCTGCTCTGCCAGCCAACTGAGGGTGATCGGTAACGGGAATTTGGGTGCCGAGCCAAAGCCGCCCCGTTTCTGGTCATAGATACCAGAGAGCTGGTTAAGTGCTAGAGACGTTAAAGCCTCCAGCTCCACCAATTCTGTGCATTCACGGGATTCATTGTGTGAGTGTTGCTCCAGTGCTCCCATGATTGCGCCGCAGGTTTTTTCAACATCTCTAGGATGCTGCTGCCAGAGAGCTGAAATCCTTTTCAGCAGATCCATGAAGCCTCCCATGGAGCCGCGGCCATGCTTGGGAAGATAGGTCATGGCAAAGAAAGGGCGTCTGTCGGGGGTCATGAATATGTTGAGTGGCCAGCCACCGCTGCCGGTAAGTATCTGTGATACGGTCATATAGAAGTCGTCGATGTCGGGCCGCTCCTCCCGGTCAACCTTGATGCAGACATAGTTGCGATTGAGCAATGCGGCTACCTCATGGTCTTCGAAAGATTCGTGGGCCATGACATGGCACCAGTGACAGGTTGCATATCCGATGGAGAGCAGAAGTGGCAGGTTCTCGTGGCGAGCTTTTTCAAAGGCCTCGTCGCACCATTCGTACCATTTAACCGGGTTTTGGGCATGCTGGAGCAGGTAGGGGCTGCGGGCAAAGATCAGGCGGTTGAATTGTTCGCCACCATCGGAGGGGAGTGTGCTTTTGTCTATGCTCATCAGATGTGCAACATGTGCGCCGCTGCCGTGGATCATTGGCTCTCCTTTTTGTTTCTGGGGTTATTTGAGGTGGCCGGGGTTTGTGAGACAGCCTGAGAGGTCTGATAAGCAATGCCCCGA
>JACAAY010000144.1 GCA_013377095.1 Desulfuromonadales bacterium | reverse complement strand
TCAGATCTATTTCGCCCACAAAGGCGAAGGCAGTGAAAAGATAGTTCGTCATGTTTTCGGCATGGCCCTCAAGTTTGACATGCATGCTTTATAAGCCATTTATGTGGCAGCATCAAAATTTGCAACAAACGTAACTCAACGGTAACAGTATTACCTGTGTGTTTTCACCCTCTCCACCACATGGCGGATCGCCTCCACCACTAACAGGGCATGTTCGCGCCGGGTAATGAGCGTCACATGGTCGGCGCCCTTGACGGCGAAGTGGACGCTTTCGGACGAAAGTGTGGCGAGGTCCCTTTGCAAATCCGGATGACCCCACATAACATCCTTGCCCGCCGTCACTACCGCCAGAGGGATGGCTCCCAGTCCGCTCGTGCAACGAGCCTCGGCACAGATGGTCTCCCAGGCAAGCGACTCATCACGCGTCGTTTTAAGGTGCTGGTAGGCGGCGAGAAATGCTTCCGATTCCGCCGCCTGCCGGGCGGGCAAACCTTCCGCCCAGGAGTCGAGAAGTCCGGCGAGACGGACATAACCCAATCGCGCCAGCAGGGGAGCGGCTTTGAGAAAACGAAAGCCGGAGCACATATGCTCATTGATATCGGCGCTTCGCAGGTGCTGGTCGGGGTGAACGGCATCAAGCAGCACCATTCCGGCCACCTCATCCGGATAAAGGTCGGCAAAAACCCGGATGAACAGTCCTCCCATGGAATGACCGACAAGCACGTAGGGAGGGGGGACATGGGAACGCAGCAGGGCGCTGCGCAGGCGCCGGCATGCCAGTGAGGCCGTCTTGGGAGCGGAGTCCGGTCCGCTCCAACCGAGACCGGCCCGATCATAGGAAGCAACCCGGCAAAACTTTGCCGTTTCCGGTTGAACCCATCCCCAAGCAGAGGACATACCCCCGAGTCCCGTTTCCAGAACGACCGATAGAGTACCCTGGCCCGCCGTCTGCATATGCAACCGGCATCCATCAACATCCACAAATTTTCCGGGTGGGGGGTACGTACGCCGGTCATGCAAGGTCGCAACGGTCTGATACATGCATCCCAATCCGGTGACACACGGTATAAGGGCGGTAAAGAGACGGGTTTTCCGGTTTACCTCGGGAGAGAAACGTTGATTTTCGCGGTACTCGTAGTGATGACTGAATTCATCGCTCAACGTCGGGATTGGGGCGACTATCTGCATAGGCTACCTCCCGGAACATGACTGAAGACTTATTTTACTGTGTGGGCCGCGCCAGCTCCAGGATGACCCCGGCAGTGGCGCAGCACACCTTCGCGGCAAACTCCAAATTCAGTGTTGCCAGTGTGTCGGAAGGCAGGTGATAGTGGGGGCTGCGGAAATTCGTCGTGTCGGTCACCATAATCGCTTTGAAACCCTCGTCCCAGAAAGGAGCATGGTCCGACCGGCGGCTGTCGGGGAGCAATTCACCATTTCCGGGGACCGTCAGTACGACATGGGGGAGATCAGGCCGATAGCGCTCCACCGCCCGCACAAAACCGTCAATCAGTTCTTTAGAACGTTCGTTACCCACCACCGCGACGAAATTCCCAATCTCGGGAACCGTTATCCCTGTACCCGCGGGAACGGTCTGCACGACACAATCTCCGGCATAGGCGACCGATTCGAGCACCACAACACCTTCTATGCTCCAGCCGTTTTCGCGGGCGTGGGCCGCCAGTGCCCGGCTTCCCCGTGTTCCGGAGCAGGATTCGGCGTTATTTTCGTTTTCTTCGAGACTGACGCCGATCAAATGGACGGTCCGCTCAAAGCTGAACCGAGCCAATACCCGGGCTGTCTCCAGCATTACCGCAACCCCGCTGGCGTTATCATCGGCGCCCGGCGACCCGGCAACCGTATCGTAATGGGCCATAACGGCAATCCGTTCATGGGGGCGATGGAGCCCGCGTCGGGTGGCGATGACGTTCCGGAAGGTGCGGCCGTTATCCGGAAAGTGCTGTTCGTCCATCTCGTATCCCATGGAGCCGAGCGTCTCAGCAATGTAGTCGGCGGCATGCTCCAGCGCCTCGGGCTCCGCCAGCGGGTGCCGCACCCCTTCCAGCGCCTGGATGTGGTCGCGAATGCGTTCGATTGAAACCGATTTTCTGAAGCACTCAGTCAAAATCATGCCATCCCTTTGATCTTCACTTTCTGCAGATATGTAACTCTTCGCCATGCTTTCATACGAGAAACCGGAACAGAACTGTAATTCTGTTGTAGCAAGTCTATCACATTTATTTTGCGACACATTGAGTCTGTACATTTTTGCCTGTTCACACTGTGTTTCTATCGCGTTGCTTGTCTCCGACAAACGCTACCCACCGTGATATACTTGGTGCGAGCCACCCTCCACAACATAAATTCATTGAAAAGAACGGAGAGAACAAATGTCGAAAAAAGTCACCATCGTGTGGTTGACCGAACCGGAAGAACACAATTATCCAGCAGCTCTATCGTACCTGTCCCTGCTCTACGATGAGCAGACAGCCAGCACATCTGTGAACAAATTGAAACTCGCATCGATTTCTGAGTTCAAAGCAAAGGACATTTTCAGGGCGTCAGGTTTGTCATTGCTCGGAATCAGCAATGCTCATATTGAAAAGGATCAAAAGAAAATCACGTCGGGGCAGAAGCTGTCGCCTCTCCTTTTGACCAGAGATTCAATCAATGGAAAGGTTGTCATCGCGGATGGTTATCATCGTTTGTGCGCGGTCTACTCTTATAATGAGGATGCCGTAATTCCATGTAAAATCACCTAGTGCATCGGCTCGCAAGCTTTATCCTTTCTTGCCAGTAACGGTAACCGTCTCCCTTCCGGAACAGGGCAAATTGCACAATTGCTCAGCCACTTTCCGGAAATGAAACCCGTAAATCATCATAGCAATTGCCAGCGGAAAGATCCTTGGCTTCTTCAGCAGCGACCAGAGGAAAACCTTCCAGTAGTACACCCTCTCCCTGCCCACAAGACCCAGCATGAGCATTGAGAGGAGGAGCGCCTTAATATCCCTCCACGGCGGCAGTAAAAACCGGGATATCTCAGGTGGTCTGTAAACCTTCAGAAAAGTCAGCAGACGTGCGTAAAAGTAGTCAGGGGAATAGATCGTTTTTATGAGATTCTGATAACCGGCGATCAGAAGTTGAGGATTCATCAGCGGAACATAATTCAGAAAGGTATCGGTGTTGTTTCCGGTCGATCCGCTGATAATCCTTCCCTCGCCTGCAAGCCGGTCATACAGTTTCGTCCCCCGCAGGGCCATCAATACTCCCACCATAGCCGTGACGATGCCGCTTTCCTGGATGAAGCGGACCTGTTTATCGAAGATGTCCGGTGAGTCACTATCGAAACCGACAATGAACCCTCCCTGAACCTGAAGTCCCGCCCGGTGGATACTTTGCACCGCTGCGATGAGATCACGTCCCCGGTTATGAAATTTCCCCGTTTCCCTCAGCGCGTTTTCCTCGGGACTTTCGATACCGATGAAGACCTCCCGGAATCCGGCGGCTACCATTAGTTCCAAGAGACCAGCGTCGTCGGCAAGGTTGATGGAAGCCTCGGTGTAAAAGTAAAAGGGATGATCATTGTCCTGCATCCAGGCGGTCATTGCCGGAAGTACTTCCATTTTCAGCTTCCCTTTGTCACCGATGAAGTTGTCGTCCACAAAAAAAACACCACCACGCCAGCCTCTGACATGGAGCGCTTCCAGCTCCGCTATCACCTGAACTGCTGTCTTTGTGCGCACCTTATGCCCGAAAAGCTGGGTGATGTCGCAGAACTCACAGTCAAAGGGACAGCCACGGGAAAACTGAATGTTCATGGAAGCATACTTGCGCATATCGACCAACTCCCACCGCGGAAGCGGCGTAAGGGAGAGGTCGGGACGCCCGGTGGGGAAATATATCCTCTGCGCTATGTTCCTTTCCAGATCTTCCAGAAAGCAGGGCAAGGTCGCTTCCGCTTCACCGAGGACAAGGTGATTTACCAGAGGGAATTCATCGTGACAGCTTGTGAAAAGCGGGCCTCCTGCAACAGTCTTAACCTGCAGATCGTGACATCTGGCCAAAACATCCTTTGCGGACACCCGCTGGACGGTCATGGCGCTGATGAAAACGAAGTCGGACCACAGAATGTCCCGGTCAGAGAGCTGATCGACGTTCAGATCAATTAGTTTCATTTCCCAAAACGCCGGGAGCATTGCCGCCACCGTCAGAAGACCAAGCGGAGGAAAAACAGACTTCTTGCCAATAAACGGGAGAGCATGACGAAAGCTCCAGAACGTGTCCGGGCTTCTGGGATAAACGAGCAGAATTTTCATTTCCACCTCAATCCGAGACCGCAACCACAGGAAAGCTTTGCATTACGACACATACATGCCATTAAGTGTTTAACGATATCATCGGCCGGTTACAATTGGGTCTCCATTTCGCAAAGCTCTCGAAAACGAATTAATCAAGACTGTTCGGGATGTTTCCGTAACATGGTATTAACCCAAATGTTGCTTGTTAAATTGTGTGAACGATGACAAATTATTTTTCAATGCAAACCGCTCAGTGGGTACTTTGCTGACTAAGCAAAAAGGACCAGAAAGCCCGTGAAGAAAGTATTTAAACTATTTTCAGGCTTTTATTCCCGCCCAGGAGGGTCCTGTTGAAATGAAGGAATTCATTCAACCCGCTTCACGACTGCCTATATTTCACTCCACCATCATTGCACTACTGATCTGTTACCTGTCCCTTTCCAACGGCATCGCTTTTGCCGCCTCGAAAATCCCTCAGCTCGACGAGATGCTCCGCGCCCGTCCCACTGGAGCGCCGGTTATGGCCATACCGGCACAGGCGCGCATCCAAGGAACTCTCCAGACAAAGGGTACTACACGTGTCATTGTGCGCCTTGCCTTACCTGCATCTACAACGGGAGGCTTCGCTCTGGAGGCTCAGCTTGATCATGTCGCAACGTTAAAACAGCGATCCAGAATCAGGCAGATCCAGAATACCATCCTCACCAGGGTTGCGGCAAAACGGGCCACTGCGGCAAAGCGCTATGATTTCATCCCCTTCATGGCTCTGGAAGTGGATCAGACAGACCTGCAGGCTCTGATAGCCTCCCCTGAGATCGATTTCATCGAGGAGGATGTTGTTGTGCAGCCGCTGCTGGCTCAGAGCGTTCCCCTGATTGGTGGCGTAAACGGCGCTTTTGGCGGCTACACCGGCAGCGGTCAGACTGTGGCCATACTCGACACGGGGGTGGACAAAACACATCCCTTCCTGACCGGCAAGGTAGTAGCCGAGGGTTGTTATTCAACGACTGACGCGACCGAATCATCCACTGCCTATTGCATTTCCGGCTCAACAGCGCCCGGATCCGGGCTGCCATGCCCGGACACGGCTACCGGCTGTTATCACGGGACCCATGTGGCCGGAATCGTGGCGGGCAAGAACGGCCCCTCAAGCGCCCCCTCGGGCGTTGCCAGGGATGCCGGCCTTATCGCCGTCCAGGTCTTCTCACAGTTTTCCGGATCCGCCAATTGCGGTTCCAATGCAACCTGCCCACGGGCATTTTCCTCCGACCTGATCAGCGCCCTTCAGTATGTTTATAGCCTGAGAAACACCTTTAACCTCGCCTCCGTCAACATGAGCCTGGGTGGTGGACAATACGACTCGAACTGTGACGCCGATGATCCCTCATTCAAGGCCGCCGTGGACAACCTGAGACTAGCCGGAATCGCCACGGTAATAGCATCGGGCAACAATGGTTACACAAACAGCATCAGTTATCCGGCCTGCATCTCCTCCGCCATCAGCGTTGGCGCCACCGACAAGTCGGACGCAATTGCCACCTACTCAAACAGCGCATCATTCCTGAGCCTTCTTGCACCGGGATCATCGATCACCTCATCATATCCGGGGGGGGGCTATGCAACCGCAAGCGGCACATCCATGGCGACCCCTCATGTGGCCGGCGCCTGGGCAGTTCTCAAGTCAGCCAACCCAGTGGCCACGGTAACCGAAATTCTGGGTACCCTTGTGAACACCGGCAAATCAGTTTCGGATTCACGCAACAGCATCACGAAGTCGAGGATCCAGTTAGATCAGTCGGTATTGACACTTCTCCCCGCAAACGGCGCCTGCGGAAGCGCCTCCGGGCAATCCTCCACCTCGGCTCCATCCGCAAATCTCTGTTTGCATGGCGCTGCATCCCCAGTCACGGGCGCCGGTCCCTGGAACTGGAGTTGCATTGGCCAAAATGGCGGCAGCAGCGCATCCTGTTCTGCGGACATCATAACATACTCGATATCGGCTTCAGTCTCGGGCGGCGCTGGCGGCACAGTCACATCCTCTGTTTCCGCGGTTCCTTACGGCGGAAGCGCCACATTCACCCTCACCCCTGAGTCAGGTTATTCCCTGACCGGTCTGACCGACAACGGAATAAATGTATCCGCAGTTGCAGGCCCTCCCGGTACCCTTATCTACAGCATCAACAGTGTCACTACGGATCATGTCGTTTTGGCGACCTTCTCCGTAACCGAGGCAGCAGCGGTTCCCGCCCTTCCTCCGCTTGGTTTGTCCGTAACCATTCTCTTTGGAGCAATATTCGGATATGGAAGGTTTTTGGGGAAACGGAAGGAGACTTAACGTCTGCTTTTGACAAGATCTTCTTGAAAAGCGCCCAGATGGTGAACGATGTAACGTCAAAAAAGTGCGTGGACATCATCATATTCACTCAATTGTGACGATATGACAATTCTGTTGCCATATCATGATGATATATTGATTCGGTCACTTAATCAGAGAGGGAGAAGATATCATGAACAGAATAAAACCAACCTGCATCAATTGCAGCTGCGGTGGGGCGGGCCACGCCAAAGAACACCCGGGGCTGAATCCGCTCAGGGACGAAAACAATATCTCCTGCGGCGCCCGTGGGAAAGAGACCATCACCGCCGACGGCAGCATCGCCAAGGGTGAATTTTCCGGCTGCATATGTTCGAATAATATCTGAGTGAGACTCTTGATCGGTTTATGGGGAAATGTCTGATGAAAAAAGGCTACCTTTGCCCTCGGTGCGGCAACAACGAAACCGGTAGACTTGAGGTTATTTCCAGTGCCTGCTCCGTACTGTCGGTTCTGCTAGCACCGCAGAAGATTCTCAGGCATCCTGATTCCAGGATTTTATGCACGGATTGCGGATGCCAAAGAGAACCGGATTATTTTCGCACAAAAAAGTCACTGAATTTTTGTGATGTCCACTGAACGACGGGACAACCTGATTCGGAATCCCATGACCAGACGCCGCTTTCTGACTCTGGCACTGGCTTCCGCACCAAGCATTGCTCTCGCCAACAGTGTTGCACAGGAGGCAACCCGACTGGGGGTTTCACGGTTCGATTTTCACGGACCGGTCTCACCCTGTAAACTCGTTCATATTTCCGACCTGCACCATCGTGGCGAGATTGGATTCACCGAACGCATCCTCAAGGCCATCCAAAGAGAGAATCCCGATTTCGTTTGTTTTTCCGGCGACCTCATCGAAACATCCGCCCAGCTCTCCGGGGCCTTGGAAACCATCCGGGCTATCGGCTTTCCGGTGTTCGGCATCCCTGGCAATCATGACCATACCAGATCACCAACGTTTCATCGCCACCAACGTGCATTCGCTGCCACCGGTGGAGCATGGCTTATGAATCAGAGCGTCCTGACACAGGATAAATCGACAGAAATTGTCGGGCTTGATGGCTTCTACTCCCGCAAACTCCCTCCTCTTCGCACCACGCGAAGAATAGTCCTTACCCATTTTCCGACTGTTGCAGACGGACTTTCCGGCGCCACGTCATCACTGATTCTGGCGGGACACTCCCACGGCGGTCAGATAAGAATCCCCTGTATCGGACCTCTTTATCTTCCCGACGGTGTCGGGTCATATGTTCACGGCCTGTTCAAGACCAGTGCCGGCCCTCTCCATGTGAGCGCCGGACTGGGGACGTCCACGGTTCAGGCCCGTTTTAACTGTCCGCCGGAACTCACTGTAATTACACTTTAATTTCAATTTATGTGAAATACGCTTTTTACTTTTTACTCAGTACCTTGATTGCAAGTCTCAGTATCAGCGAGTCGATCATCAACGTAGTGGTAATGCGCAAACATTGGGATCTTCATCAGCAACATGGTGGTATAATTAAACCCAAATTGCCGAATGTGTGATAGAAAACTGAATTGAAGGAAGAGGGGAGTACCACTCGGCGGCAAAAAGAGATCCGACAGATTATGTGCAGCTCGTATCTGCGTTGCAACTGTAGGGACAAATTGATTTGACTTCGAAATTCATTCTGATTTGGAACGGCAAGGAGGACAATATGGAACACGAACACATTAGCAAGGCATTCGACATTGAGTTGAATGAATTGAGACAAAGCCTCTTGGACATGGGAAACAAAGCGTTGCTTATGATTGACAATTCCGTTAAATCGCTTTTGAATAGGGACATTGCTCTGGCAGAAAGCACTATTGCCATGGATCGCGAGGTCAATGCCGCCGAGGTATTGATTGATAATCAATGCCTTGTGCTATTGGCTCGCCGCCAGCCGGAGGCACGTGACCTGCGCTTCATCACCTTGGCCCTGAAGATCATTACCGACCTGGAACGGATCGGCGACAAGTGCGCCAGTATTGCCAAACGAGCCCGTGAACTGAGTATGGAAGCTCCGTTTATCGATTCCTATATTGATATTCCTCGCATGGGGCACTGGGCCGAAGTGATGCTCAGGGAAGCCATGGATGCCTTTGTTCGTGGAGACACTGACCTGGCCGATAAGGTCCGCAGGGATAAAAAATTTATAAATGAGCTTAACGATAGAATGCTACGACTTCTTCTGACGTATATAATGGAAAAACCAGCGACTTCTCCAAACGTATTAAAGGTTTACGCCATCTCAAGAGCTTTGGATCGCATAGCCGACCATGCTACCAACATTGCGGAGATGGTCATTTTCATGGTCAAGGGACAGGACATTCGCCACAGTTCAAGTCATCAAACCGCATCTCTAACAGAAATCTGAAATGTCAGTCCGCCTGAGAAGGTTAAGTGCATTCTGATTATTTTTGCGCATAGTAATTTTGCTTCATAGCTTAAGGCATGCGTAACCACCTGTTCCATGAGTGACACTTAACCTATCCGATCAGAGCGGGATTGATCCGCAACACGAAAGTGTATTTGATTCTTTGCTCGGTTCTTTGAAGCTATCCAAGATTTTCATGAAGGCATTGACCACCTGTGGATCGAAGTGTATTCCCGATTGCTGCAGTATATACTGCATACTTTTCTCCTTGGGCCAGGCCGGGCGATAGGGACGATCTGAGCAGAGGGCATCCCATACGTCCACGATGGAGAAGATTCGAGCAGCAAGCGGGATCTGCTCTCCCTTGAGCCTGCGGGGGTAGCCGCTGCCGTCCCACT
>JACAAY010000143.1 GCA_013377095.1 Desulfuromonadales bacterium | reverse complement strand
GTTTCAAGGCCGGCTATATCGAACCTGGCCCGTCCGGGCTGATGACCCGCGGCCGTCCCGACATCCTCCCCACCGGCCGCAACTTCTACTCCCTGGATCCCCACAAGCTTCCCTCCCTGCTGGCCTGGGAGACCGGCAAACAGCTGGCTGAGAAGAGTCTGGACAAATACCTGGAGGAGGAAGGGACCTACCCGGAGAACATTGCCTTTCACTGGCAGTGCACAGACATCATGTGGACCGATGGCGAGGGGATGGCACAGATGCTCCACCTGCTGGGGGTCTGCCCGGTATGGCAGCCCAACGGCCGGGTACGCAACTTCACCATTACCCCGCTGGTGGAACTGGGGAGACCACGCATCGATATCACCGTGCGGGTCTCGGGCATCACCCGCGACAACTTCCCCTCCACCATCGACCTGCTGGATGAGGCGGTGCAGGCCGTTGCACTGCTGGACGAACCGGTGGAGATGAACTACGTGCGCAAGCATACCCTGGAGCGGTTGGGTGCCGAACCGGATGAGAACGAAGAGGCGTTGCGCAAGGCTACCTATCGTATCTTTGCCAGCCAACCCGGCACCTACCAGGCCGGTACCCAATTGGCGGTCTATGCCTCGGCCTGGGAGACGGAGAAGGATCTGTCGGATGTATTTCTCTACTGGAACGGCTACGCCTACGGCAAGGGCACTTTCGGGGCCGTTGCCCACGACAGCCTCAAGCAGAGTTTGAAGACGGTCACGCTGACCTTCAACAAGACCGCCAGCGATGAGTATGATCTAACCGGCTGCTGCTGTTACTTCGGCACCCATGGCGGCATGATCAACGCGGCCCGGGTCATATCGGGCAACGAGATCAAAAATTACTACGGCGATACCCGTGAGCAGGGCCAGGTGCAGGTGCGCACACTGGAAGAGGAGATGCGCCGAATCGCCCGGGGCAAGATCCTCAACCCGGTCTGGATCGAGGGGATGAAGGAGCATGGCTACAAGGGGGCCGGCGAGATAAGCAAACGGATCGGCCGCCTATATGGCTGGCAGGCTACCGCCAAGGTGGTGGATGACGCGGTTTTCGACGATGTGGCCCGCACTTTCATGATGGACGAGCAGAACCGGGAGTTTTTCGAAAAGGAAAACCCCTGGGCTTTGGAGGAGATCGCCCGCAGGCTGCTGGAGGCGGCCCAGCGCGGCCTCTGGAATCCGGCCGATGATGTCAAGGAGCAGCTCAGGGATATCTACCTGGAGATCGAGGGGTGGATGGAAGAGCGCATGGGAGATGTGCACGGTGACTTCCAGGGGGGCAGTATCGATATTATCACCGCCAACGAGGTGGAGGGATGGAAGTCCCGGATGGCGGCGGTGGGAATCTAAAATACTGAAAATCAGAAACCGGACTCACACGAAGATAAAAAGGCACGAAAAAAATCAGAATACAGAAAATATGCATATCCAGTGAGGTTGATACATGAATTTCCCCTTTACGGCCATCGTCGGCCAGGAACAACTGAAAACTGCCCTGATCCTGAATGTGATCGATCCGGGTATCGGCGGTCTTTTGGTGATGGGTGAAAAGGGCACTGCCAAGAGCACCGCCGTGCGAGCCCTGGCGGAACTGCTGCCGGAACTGGCGGTGGTGCGGGAGTGCCGATTCCACTGTCAGCCGGATGGGGAGTTGTGCAGCGTTTGCCAGGACCGGCAGGCAGAAAATCCCCTGCCGCAGGGGCACAAGAAGATGCGGGTAGTGGAGCTGCCCCTGGGCATAACCGAGGACCGCCTGATCGGTACCCTGGACATCGAACACGCCATCAAACAGGGGGAGAAACGCTTTGAGCCGGGACTGCTGGCCGATGCCAACCGCAACTTCCTCTATGTGGACGAGGTCAACCTGCTGGAGGACCATATCATCGACCTGCTGCTGGATTCGGCCGCCATGGGAATCAACACGGTGGAACGGGAGGGAATCTCCTTCAGCCACCCTGCCCGCTTCATCCTGGTGGGAACCATGAACCCGGAGGAAGGTGATCTGCGGCCGCAACTGCTGGACCGTTTCGGGCTCTGCGTGCAGGTGACCGGCTTGCACGGCAAGGAGCAGCGCATGGATATCCTGCGCCGCAAGGCGGCCTTTGACAGTGACCCAACCGCTTTCGGCGCCCTCTGGCGGGAACAGCAGCAGGAACTGGCGGAGCGGATCGTTGACACACGCGAACGGCTTGCATCGGTTGAACTGACTGACAGCGCCCTGGAGAAGATCGTCACCATCACCGCCGCCCTGCACCTGGACGGTCACCGGGCCGATATCGTCATCATGAAAACCGCTCGCGCCCTGGCAGCCTATCGTGAACTCTCCGCCATAGGTAACGCCGAGATCCGTGATGCGGCTCTGATATCCCTGACACACCGTCAAAAACGGCTCCCCTTCGAGGAGGTCGGCAGCGAACGGGGCAAATTGCTGAGGGTGCTGGAGGAGAGCCTTTCATGAGGTTTTCCCAGTTCATTGGCCAGGATGACGCCAAACTGGGGCTGATCCTGAATGCCATTGACCCCCGCTGCGGAGGACTGCTGCTGGTTGGGGGCAAGGGGAGCGGCAAATCGATCCTGGCCCGCCTGGCCCGAGGGATTCTCCCCAGCGGTACCCCCTTCGTCAATCTACCGCTGAACGTCACCGAGGATTCACTGCTGGGGGGCATCGACCTGGAACAGACTCTGCGGAACGGCCAACGCACGCTCCAGCCCGGCATCATCTCACGGGCCAATGGTGGCGTTGTCTTTGTGGATGACATCAACCTGCTCTCTCCGGAACTGTTGGCCTTGGTGATGGAACCCCAGGGGCGCGGGGTGGAGATCATTGAACGGGAAGGGCTGACCGAACGGCGGGAGAGCATTTTCAGCGTCCTGGCCACCATAAACCCGGAAGAGGGTGACTTGTCGCCGCACCTGATGGATCGCATCGGTCTCTGCGCCGTGATGGAAGAGCAGAACAATCGCGACCGGCGCCTGGCAATCATGCGTCTGGCGAACAGTTGCCCCGTTTTCACCGTCGAACCGGATCAAGAAATCATCGCCGACATTTCTGCCGCCCGTATGCTGCTCCCAAATGTCCAACTTTCACCCGAAGCGCTGGAGTACCTGCACCAGGTAGTCCAGCAGAACATCAGTCCCGGTCATCGCGGCGACCTGTTCCTGTATGCGGCGGCCCGGGCTTATGCGGCGCTTCAGGGAACATCGGAGGTCGAAGAGGCGCACATCGATCGGGTGGCCAACCTGGTCTTTAGCCATCGCCGTTTGCAGATCCGCGAGGAGGAACAGGCCACCACCGAATCGGAGCAAAATGACCACAATCAAGACCAGCAGAATCAGGAGCAACAGGACGACCAAGGCCAACTGCCGCCTCCCCCCGAGAACGGAGAGAATGAAACCGAAAATCAGCCGACCGGTGAGGGTGAACAGGAATCGAACGCTTCATCGCGCGAATCCGCCGACCGGGAAGAGATCATGCAGGTTGGGACGCCCTTCAAGGTCCGTCGCCTGAGCTTCCGCACGGATCGCCGGGAACGCCAGGCCAGCGGGCGCCGCACCAAGACCCGCGTCAAGGGGCGCGGCGGGCGCTATGTCAAGAGTCTGCTTACCTCACCGGACCGTGACATCGCCATCGACGCGACCCTGCGGGCCTGCGCCCCCTTCCAGAAGGCGCGCGGTCGCGATCGGTGTCTGATTATCGAACAGGATGACCTTCGCTTCAGGCAGCGGGAACGCAGGATGGGGCATCTGGTGCTGTTCGTGGTGGACGGTTCCGGTTCCATGGGGGCTCAAAAAAGGATGGTGGAAACCAAGGGCGCCATCCAGGCGCTACTCTTGGACTGTTACCAGAAGCGGGACAAGGTAGCCATGGTTGTATTTCGCAAGGATCGGGCGGAACTGGTCCTGCCGCCAACCGCCAGCGTGGATCTGGCGGCCAAACGACTGGCTGTCCTGCCGGTGGGAGGCAAAACCCCCCTGGCCGCTGGACTGCTGGAAACCCACAATCTTATCAAACGAATCGGTATGCGCCACCCGGAGACCCGTTTTCTGGTGGTGCTGATTACCGATGGACGCGGCAACCAACCGCTGGTTGACAAGTCCTCGATGAAGCAGGAGGTCGCCGGTCTGACCCGGTTACTGGCAGAACAGAACCAGTGCGATTTCATCGTTATCGATACCGAGAACAAGGGCAACTTGCTGCGAGCTGACCAGGCCATTGAGCTGGCCCGACAGCTGGAAGCCGACTACTACACCGTTGAGGCGTTGCAGGCCGAGTATCTTTCGGAACTGGTCCAGTCCAGAACAGTGTCATAAAAATCTAAAACAGAGGGAAACCATGAGTGACATCATCCGTTTTGGCATATCCATTGAGGAACCGCTGCTGAACAGTTACGATAAACTGATCGAGCAGAAAGGCTATATGACCCGCTCAGAGGCGATTCGTGATCTGATTCGCGCCTCCCTGATTGATGACCGCATCGAAAACGCCGATGCCTCTGTTGTTGCCACCGTGACCCTGGTTTATAACCACCACGTGCGCGACCTGTCGGACAAGTTGACCGAGCAGCAGCATGGCCATAGTGACCGGATCATCTCGACCCTGCACGTGCATCTCGATCCCCACAACTGCCTGGAGGTGCTAATTTTGCGGGGTAAGGCATGCGAGGTCAAACGGATCGCCGATGAACTGATCGGGGTCAAAGGGGTCAAGCATGGCAAGCTGGTCATGACTACTGCTGAAGAAGATTTGCATGATCATGGTAGCAATGCGGGGAGTCACCGTCATTAACGGCTGGCACTGACTGGTGCTGCAAGAAAGAAGCACATCGAGATTGGTCGCCTGTGCGTCCCAATCCCGTCCTGTGTCGTATTCATGTTTTTAATGAGTGTGTTCGTGCGCTTCCTGCTCATGGGCTGAGTGATCGTGGCCATGCTCGCTATCGGGGTGTGCCTCATGGGTGTGTTCATGGTTTCCCTGTCCGGCATGGGCGTGGGGATGTTCGTGCTCATGATGGTGGGGATGAACATGATCGTGATCATGGGGGTGAGAGTGGGTCAGCTCCCCATGCTGGTGGAAATGCTCATGCTGATGGTGGTGCGGATGTTCGTGATCGTGTGAATGCGGATGTTTTCCTTCCATGGCGGTCTCCTTTTCTGTTTTATCAAGCGCGATGTTTGCGACAATTCACTCCTCTTATTCATTAATAATCCTCCGCCGATTCCCTTGTCAATGCTGTGCCACGGATACTTTTTTCTGGTGCGTCAAAAGCTCCACATTCGAAAAAACGTGTTATGTGTCAGGTCACTTTCAGCCAGATACTGTTGAAACAAACTATTCTGCCAACAAGGTTTTCTAAGGTGGGGGAGCCGTAGAGTAAACCCTGAAGTTGGATGGTAAACTGCTAACGGTACGTGGTTTTATTAATGTACTTGACAGATAATGTAAAATAATAAAACATGTGACTTGCATCACATATCTCAGCATTATCAGGACTCGATGATGCCCAGAATAACGAAGATTGTCCAAGCGCTACACTCTTCGGGAGCTCAATGAAACAGCCCCACCGCTCCATAACAGCAGTTTTGATGACTGTAATCTACGTGCTGATCACGTTCTCACCGCTGGCGCCTCTTGCAATGTTTTCCAAAGGGGTTGCCCATGCAGTGACCGGCCAGTGTTCTGGCGACTGTGACATATGTGGCTGTTCCGCTGAGCGGCGTGCCTCGCACACCTGCTGCTGATGGCTCAACAAGCTGAAAAAAAACCATGCTCATGGGGAGAGCAATAATAACACTCCTTCCTGCTGTAAAAACAAACCCGCCCGCAAGGTGGTTGAGCTGACCTGCAATTGTCCCTGTGGAAGCAATAAGCTTCAATCACTGTGGGGGACGGAAAAAATTCAGCATTTGCCATATCGATTCTTTACCCAAACGCCACTCCCCCTCGTACAATTTCACACCCATCCCTTCCCCGAGCGCCTGGCTTCCCGTCATGGCGAACCAACCGATCCACCTCCAAAAGTATCCACCTCACAGTGTATTGGACAGTCGCCAGGACAGAAAGGGCCAATTCTGAGCAGTTATAAAATATCTACGTTAGATGCCGGCAAGAACCTCACGCAACACGGACATCCTGTACGGTTTCTGGATAAACCCCGCAAGTCTCTTTCCGACAAATTTCTGAGCAACTTCCTGTTCATTGTAGCCGCTTGACATTATCACGCTTACGCCGGAGTTCATCCTGCGTAACTCGTTGAATACCTGTTCTCCATCCATACGAGGCATTGTCAGGTCAAGAATGATGACCTTGATAGACTGGTTGTGTTTAAGTATTTCAAGCGCATCAAGTCCATCATTTGCAGTTACTACTTCAAAACCGAGTGCCACAAGCATGTCGCGGCCGACATTACGAACACCCTCTTCGTCATCCACAAGTAATATTACTCCGCTGCCATGCCATTCCGCGTCAAGTGCTTTTACTGGCTGAGGGAATGCCGTTGCAACGCTTGCTGGAAGAAGAATCTTGAAGATGCTGCCCTTGCCTGGTTCGCTATAAACATTGATGGCGCCCTTGTGGCCCTTGATAATGCCATGAACAGCAGCCATACCAAGTCCACGGCCGGTAAATTTGGTTGTAAAGAACGGATCGAAGATTTTTGCCATGGTATCCTGGTCCATGCCGCAACCGGTATCCACAATCTCAAGAGCAACGTATGTGCCTTCCGGCAATTGTTCGGACGGAGCTATGCCGCTCAGATAATCTTTGTCGCAGTCCACGCTACTGGTTATTATCGTTATCACACCACTATCATCGCCGATCGCCTCGGAGGCATTTATAATGAGATTCATGATAACTTGATGTATTTGAGTAATATCGGCTTCAATGTACGGAAGTGGCCGAGAAAGGTTAAGGCGGAGAGCTATTTTCTTGGACATTGATACTTCCAACATGTAAACCATTTCTTCCAGCACGCGGTTCATATCCGTATGCTCGATAACGAATTTGCCTTTTCCCGAATACGCCAGCATTTGTTTTGCCAGATCCGCAGCGCGAGATGCCGCCTGCTCTATTTTACGCAAATTATTGGTAGCGGGTGATTCGGGGTTAATTTTCATTAGCGCCAAGTCCGCATTGCCGATTATCGCCACTAAAATGTTGTTGAAATCGTGGGCAATCCCCCCGGCCAGGATACCAAGGCTTTCAAGTTTTTGAGTGTGCTGCAGCTGTTTTTCAAGCTTCTGATGGGCCTCTTCCATGCGCTTGCGATCAACAATTTTCCAAACGGAATCCATGAATAATGTCAACTGCATTACGTCGACATTTGAATAGCCTGATTCCTTATTAGCAACTCCAACAACTGCAACAATCGCGTCATTTGCAATCACGGGAATGGTTAAAAAACGTTCCAGAATAACATGCCCTTCCGGATATCCCTTCTTGAGCGGGTGCCTGACTTCAAAATTATTCACGATGATCGGCTTCTTTTGGCGAACCGCTTCGCCCCAGATGCCGGTATTGTCCAGATCATAGATGGTCTTCTGTTCGAGGACCATGCACTCTTTCATCACATCTTTTGACCAGGTATTCAGGATGAACTGTCGTTGTTTCTCATTGTAGAAATAGATATAGCCGATCTTACTTTCGGTCAGTCTGATGAGTTCATGAAGTGTATGATCAAGAAATTCAGACTCGTTCAGAAAAGGGTATTGCGATATTTCATACAGGCTGGACATCCTGCGTTCGTTCAGCTGTTGTTCCAACTCACCCCGCTTACGCTCCGTGATGTCCTGGATCGTCCCAAACATTGATACGACGTTACCATTGCCGTCAATTTTGACTTGACCCAAGCCATGGACCCATCTTGTTTCATAATCATTCTTTCGAGTTATCCTGTATTCTTTTGAAAAAGGGTTTCTTTTGGATATGACCTCTTCTCTCAGGTACTGGCCCATCATTTCTCTGTCTGCGGAATGCACAATATCCAACCAACCCTGAACGCTACGGTTGTATTCTTTGTCAATGCCGAAAATAATGTCCAAGACTTCAGAGGACTCCCAATAACCGGTAGTAAAATCGACTTTATAGGAACCTATGGATGCAGAACGCTGCGACTCTTTGAAAAAGAATTCACTTTCTATTAGCAAAGCCTCGGACTGTTTGCGTTCGGTGATGTCCCTGGCGGTTGCCAGTACGCTCGCTACGTTTCCATCTTGTCCCCATTCAGGGGCATAGCTGCAAAGGAAATGATGCATCAGCCCATCTGGTGCGCCTAATGACAACTCAATCTCCATGGCCCGGCCTGATGCCAGAACATCCCTGATGTGTCGAACATGTTCAGAATTATTCATGAAATCAAGGACCATCACCTCGTCTGGTGTCTTGCCCAACAAGGTTTCGGCAGTTTTACCGAAAAAACGCTCGACCGCCGGGTTGACATAGGTTCGGCGGCAATTCCGATCATAACGGAAAATAAAATCCCTGCTGTTTTCCGCCAAACTGCGGAACGCTTGCTCACGGGCATGCAGTTCTTCTTCCATATGCCTGCGCTCGGTGATGTCCCTTCCGAAAGCCAGGACACCCGTAATATCACCCAACTGATCGCGCTCAGCTACAAAACGGATGTGATGCGTCGATAACCCGCCGGATGGCACCGCTAAAAACAATTCGAACTCGTCCGGCACCCCCGTCTCCAGCACCTGTCTGAGCACATTCTCGTACCCCCTCATTACATCACCCGCTCTTTCCACGGGAGTCTTGCCAAGGATATTGGTGTGTTCAGGGGGCAGCTTCCGTATCATCACGGAATTGAAATAAATCGCTCGGCACTGTCGGTCATAACGTACAATATTGTCCGGCGAGTTTTCCGCAAGCGTGCGATATTCCTGCTCGCGGGCGATAAGCATTTTTTCCGTGCGCTTACGTTCCTCAATCTCGCGCTCAAGTTTAAGATTAGCCAATCCGATTCTGGCAAGGACCTTTACCATCTCGTACATAAACAGCATGTTGCTGCGGACGGTTTCGCGACTGAATACGGGAACCCGTTCCAGGGCATTGAGATACGCTTCCAGATCAAAACCGAGCGCCTCGGCTTGTGATTTAAAGAATTCAGCATCGGGCCGTTCATCTTCGTAGAAAAACTGCCCGGTAAAAAACGTGGCCAGATGTTCCCCTTCAATGATGATGGGCATGGCAACGTCGATCATGCCATTTTTGCAACGGTACTCGATAACGTTTTTCTCAAGGTCGTGCAGATGTGACTTGATATAAGCGTCACTTTCACGGCAACTCGCACAACTGACCGGATTCATCCGATGAAACTGCACGCAGATATCCTGCCATCCCACGGCAACCAGAATGTTCTCATCGGTATCGAGAATTGTGTAGCTCATCCCCGTTAGAGCATGGTGGGATAGCAGCAGCTGTCGCACTTTCTCGATATCGACAAACTGATTGAATACGTACTCGGTCATCTTTTGCTCCGACTCCTCCCTCTCTTCAGGTGGTTCTATCATT
>JACAAY010000142.1 GCA_013377095.1 Desulfuromonadales bacterium | reverse complement strand
ATCCGGATCCTCATGAACTTCCAGAAAGATTCCGTCCACGCCGGCTGCAACCGCTGCGCGGGAGAGGTATTCCACAAATTCCCGCTGTCCGCCGGAGCTTTCACCCTGACCACCAGGTAACTGCACGCTGTGGGTGGCGTCGAAAATCACCGGATAACCGCTGGCGCGCATGACCGGAAAACTGCGCATATCCACCACCAGGTTGTTGTAGCCAAAAGATGCGCCCCGCTCGGTGAGAATGATATTCTCGTTCCCGGAAGCGGCAATCTTGGCCGCGACATTTTTCATATCCCAGGGGGCCAGAAACTGCCCCTTCTTGACATTGATCACCCGACCGCTTGCCGCGGCAGCAATCAGCAGGTCGGTCTGGCGGCAGAGGAAGGCAGGAATCTGCAGCACATCCAGCACCTCTGCGGCAGGAGCGACCTGTTCGATGGAGTGAACATCGGAAAGCACCGCCAATCCGAGCGAATCCTTGACCTTTTGCAGTATCCTGAGCCCTTCCCGCATGCCTGGTCCGCGGTACGCTCCGATGGAGGTGCGGTTGGCTTTGTCGTAGGAGGCCTTGAAGATCAACGGCATGGAGAGCGCGTTACAGATGGTCATCAGACGCTCCGCCTGACGAATGGTGACCAGCTCTGACTCCATAACGCAAGGACCGGCAACCAGTACCAGCGGCCTTTTACCGCCGATTTTCACATTGCCGATGACGATCTCACGGGTCACGGATTACCTTCCATCGCGCTGGAGCAGTGCTGCGCGGACAAATGACTTGAACAGCGGGTGTGGCGCCAGGGGCTTTGACTTGAATTCGGGGTGGAACTGACAGCCCAGAAACCAGGGATGGTCCGCGATTTCGACCACTTCTACCAGGTCTTTTTCCTTGTAGACACCGGAAAGAATCAGGCCGTTTTCCGTCAACATATCCCGATACACATTGTTGAATTCATAGCGATGGCGATGGCGCTCGGAAATTTCCAGGTCGTTGTAGGCCGCGTGCGCCAAGGTACCCTTGTTCAGGGAACAGGGATAGGCGCCGAGACGCATGGTGCCGCCCTTCTTGCTGACCGTTTTCTGTTCTTCCATCAGGTGGATCACCGGATTGCCGCACCCCTTTTTAAACTCGCTGGAGCAGGCGTCGTCGATATTACAGACATTGCGGGCGTATTCCACCACCGCCATCTGCATGCCGAGACAGATACCGAAAAAGGGGATTCTGTTTTTCCTGGCATACTCGATGGCCATGACCTTTCCTTCGGTACCCCGCTCGCCGAAACCGCCCGGAACGAGCACGGCGTCCACATCCACCAGATGACCGTCAATGCCATCCCGTTCAATCTTTTCCGAATCGATGTATTTAAAGGAAACTCGGCAGTCATTGGCGATACCGCCATGGGTCAGCGCCTCGGACAGTGATTTGTAGGACTCGGTCAGGTTGACGTACTTGCCCACGATGGCGATGCGCACCTCGCCGTGGCCAGGGTGACAGACCGTTTCAACCACATCCTGCCAATGGGTCAGATCGGGTGCCTTTGTCCAGATATTGAGTTTATCCACCACCCGGTCATCCAGGCGTTCCTTGTTCAGCGCCAGCGGTACGTAATAAATATGCTCACTGTCCACCACCGGAATGACATCAGCCACATCCACGTTGCAGAACAGGGCGATCTTGTTCTTCATATCCTGGGGCAATTCACGTTCTGAGCGGCAGAGCAGGATATCCGGCTGGATGCCGATCTTGCGCAGCTCCATGACCGAATGCTGGGTCGGCTTTGTTTTCAGTTCACCAGCGGTGCGAATGTAGGGTACCAGCGTGACGTGAATATAGAGCGTATTACCGGCGCCACGGTCGAAGCGGAACTGGCGAATGGCCTCCAGAAAAGGAAGAGACTCGATATCGCCAACAGTACCGCCAATCTCGACGATGGCGACATCGGCTCCCTTGGCGTTCTCGATGATCTTGCACTTCATCTCGTCGGTGATGTGCGGGATAACCTGGACAGTGCCACCCAGATAATCTCCCCGCCGCTCCTTTTCAATAACGGAGAAATAAACCTGGCCGGTTGTGAAATTGCTCTTTTTGGAGAGCCGTGCATTGGTAAAGCGCTCGTAATGTCCCAGATCCAAATCGGTTTCAGCGCCGTCATCGGTAACAAACACTTCCCCATGCTGGAAGGGTGACATGGTGCCGGGATCAACATTGATATAGGGGTCCAGCTTCTGCAGCGTAACCCGCAAACCGCGCGCCTCCAGCAACGCACCCAGGGATGCGGCCGCCAATCCTTTACCGATGGATGAAACAACCCCGCCGGTGATAAAGATGAATTTTGTTTTCATGCGTACTGCTCCTGTAGCGAATAATTATCTGGATTGAAGTGTTTTAAAACGATCACGGGCCTTGACCAGATCATCGGGTGTATCGACACCGATGGACTCGAACTCGGTTTCAACAACTCTGATTCGAACACCATTTTCAACAGCGCGCAACTGCTCCAACTTCTCGGACACCTCCAGAAAAGTCGGCGCCATGGCGGCAAACTCAATCAGGAAATCACGACGAAAAACATACAACCCCACATGTTTGAAGCAGAGCAGTTTCCCGCTGGCAAAGGATTCATCCTTGAGATCCTTCCACTTATCCCTGAAAAACGGCAGCGGTGAGCGCGAGAAATACAGAGCATTGCTTTCCCGATCAGTCACGACCTTGACCACATTGGGACTGAGAAAATCGTGCAGACACCTGATGCGGGTTTTGAGGGTTCCCATGCGGAGGGAAGGATCATCGATGAGCGGTTGTATGGCTTGATCGATCATCTCGGGTGCAATGAGCGGCTCATCTCCCTGGACATTGACAATGATGTCAGCGATGAGAGTTTCAGCCACCTCCGCCAACCGGTCGGTGCCGGTCTCGTGGCTCTGGCGTGTCATGCGACAGTCGCCGCCGAATGCAGTTACGGCCTGATGAATGCGTTCATCATCGGTTGCGACAATGACCGAGTTGACGAGCGAAGCCTGCATTGTCCGTTCGTAGACATGCTGAATCATCGGCTTTCCATCGATGGGCGCCAGAGCTTTGCCCGGAAAACGCACAGAAGCAAAGCGGGCAGGAATGACTGCTGTGATATTCATCCGGATTGTACCTGTGAATGTAATTGTAACGTCTGAGGCCGTGAGTCGCTGATCGTCCTGTGGTAGGACGTGTCAAGTTACCGCAAAAGCCTGGGGGTGTCAAGGAGGGAAAGAATGTGTAGTGCCGGCTCCAGAATGCTCCGAATTATCCAGAAAACTCCCCGGAGAGAACAGGTAAGCTACTGGGCAATCACACTGGCTCGCCAGCCAAATGACTCGACCTGGGCTGACAAGAGCTGGTCCATGGTAATATTGCACTGATCCAGCAGGAGAATTACGGCATCGAAATCGGTTGTCTCAACTTTTTCCGTCAGCGTCAGCAGCATGCCCAACTTTCCCTGGCGCGTAAGCAGAGCATTGGTGACGTCATCGGTCAGATGGAGACTCTCCACTATTTCGCTCATGGGTACTTCAAAGAGCACATCCAGAAGCGACAGGATCCCGGTCATGAAGGCGGCCTCGGCCAAATCATCCTGCAATCGCTTTTTATCAACCAGGATCTCCATCATCCGCCCCCGCACAACAGCCATCTCCAGCAGGGGGTGATTCAGTCCGCGCCGGTCGTTAACCGCAAACAGCGATAACTGGACCCAGCGGCGCAGATGGTTGACCCCCAACAGAATAATAGCGTGACGCAGGTTTTTTATCTTGTTGCGCAGGCCGATACCCACGGAATTGACCAGACGCAACAGATTGTAGGAGAGGCTGGGATTTTCCTTGAAGGTCTGTTCGATCTCTGCAATTGGGGCATCCATGATCAGCTGTTGCAAGAGCTTCAACATGGCCATACCGGAGAAATCAATCCGATTGCGGTTGAGAATCATCGGCCGCTCAAAAAAGTAACCCTGGAAGTAATCGAAACCCATTTTGAAACAGGCTTCGAACTGTTCCACCGTTTCAACTTTTTCAGCAAGCATCTTTATCCGCGTATTTTTGAATTTCCGCAGTATGTCGGGAAGTTCATCAATATTGCTCTGCAGAATATCAATCTTGATGATGTTAACAACCTCATAAAGCTCGCTGTTGTCCTCGCTGTACTCATGGTCGTCAAGCGCAATCTTGAAGCCAAGCTTTCTCAGTTCGCGGCAGCGCTCAACCACATGCTCATTCAGTTCGATAATTTCCAACAGCTCAATAACCGTCTGTTCTATGGGGAGCAGCTCAATCCCTTCCGAGAAGAGCACATCCATGTTTACATTTATAAAACCCAGCTTCCCCCCCAGCACCTCCTCAAGACCAAACTCCGAAAGGACGTTGCTGATGACACTGGCGCTGGCATGGGAATAGTTGGTGAATTCCGCCGCATTAAATTTTGTAGCTCTGAAAAGCAGCTCAAAACCGATAATTTCCTGATATCGATTCAAGATCGGCTGCCGACCGAGGAAAAATTTGTCCACAGTGTGTTCCAAAAACTAATCCCTCTAGCTACAGAGCCGCAAAACTTCTACGGCAATGCTTTGGAGTGGCAAAACCTTATTGACTCCCCCCTGTTTGAGCGCCTCGTGGGGCATTCCATACACCACACAGGTGGCTTCATCCTGGGCAATATTAATGGAGCCGGCATCGAACATCTCCTTCATGCCACGGGCACCGTCGTCCCCCATGCCGGTCATGATGACTCCGACCGCATTTCTGCCGGCATATCGGGCAGCGGAACGAAAAAGCACATCAACCGAGGGACGGTGCCGGGACACCAAGGGTCCATCCTTGATTTCCACGTAATATCGCGCTCCGCTCCGTTTTAACAGGGCATGGTGGTTTCCCGGTGCAATCAGCGCCCTGCCGCGCACAACGGTATCGTTATCCTGCGCTTCTTTAACCGTCACGCGGCAGATCGAGTCCAGGCGCTTCGCAAATGCCGCGGTAAAGTTCTCCGGCATGTGCTGAACTATGACAATACCGGGGGTATCCTCGGGAAGCATTTCCAGAAAGACCTTGAGTGCCTCGGTGCCACCGGTGGAAGCCCCTACCACAACCACTTTTTCAGTGGTCTGAATCATGGCATTTGCGTTGGGCTTCTCCATGATCACATCAGCAGTGTACTTGGGAGAGATCTCTTTCATGGTGCGCATCGCACGTAGCGGCCCCAAACGGGCAGCAGCAGCTCCCTTGATGGCATCGCAGATTCGAACGCGTGACTCCTCGATAAACTGTTTGGTGCCCAGTTTTGGTTTGGTAATAATGTCAACAGCGCCAAATTCCAGGGCCTTGAGAGCCGTCTCACTGCCGAGTTCAGTAAGTGAGGAGCACATCACCACCGGTATGGGATGCTGACTCATCAACTTCTGCAGGAATGTCAGACCATCCATGCGGGGCATCTCAACATCCAGCGTAATTACATCAGGAACCACCGTTCTCAGGCGCTCAGCAGCCATTATCGGATCACCCGCGGTGCTCACGACTTCTATTCCGGGGTCGGAATTGAGAATAGTACACAGGGTCTGGCGTACCAGGGCAGAATCGTCAATCACCATTACCTTGATTTTGCTCATGGATCAACCTCCGTTCCCCGTTTTAGTGTTATTTCTGGCCCATGCGATGCAGGAACACATCCCCTTGCCTGGTGCAAAAATACAGTTTTCTTCCATGGATACCACCCGTATCCTGTGCGGCAATTTCCAGCCCCAGGGCCTTGAGAACCATCTCGGCCTGAAGTACATTCTGCTCACCAACCGTTAACTTTTCAGGCGTATAGCTGCCCACATCCAAAACCTGAGCGCCGCCGAAGAGCTTGACCACCAGGTCGGAAGCCCCCGATGCCCTCATTTTTTGGTATATGTGCCGTACGGCGCTGTCCACATAACGAAGGTCATCGTTACGCCCCCCGCTGTCCGGCAACATGGCGTGACAGATGGCGCCGATGTGGCGCAACGGGGAAAATATGGTCACCGCCACACAGGACCCCAGTACGCTGGTAACCAGCGATGGTTCGTAGGCCACAGCCACCTCGCCCGGCTTGAGAAAGATACTACGGGTATGTGAAGCGATCAATTCTTTCATAGATTACGGCAGTGCGAATGTGGAACCAGATGGAAAAGCGGGGAAAAGTTTGAAGTATACAATAGGATGGTTGCCTTTTCTATGAATCTTTTCTGTAGATCGTCGATGCCACGGGCTTGAAATCAACATCCAGGCCGCTCAATGTCTCGGAGTGCCCGATAAACAGATAGCCGCCCGGTCGCAACTGACGGTAAAACTTCCTCATCAGAGTCTGCTGGGTCAGCTTGTCAAAATAGATGACCACATTTCGGCAAAAGATGATATCCATTTTTTCCGCAATCCCGAAATCATCGTCCATGAAATTGATCCGTCGAAATGAGACCAGTGACCGCAACGGGGTGCTGATACGCACCAGGGACAGGGCCGGATTCTTGCTCCTCAGCAGGTACTTCTTTTTTATACTCAGCGGGATGGTGTCGGTACGCTCTTCCGCATAGATGGCTGCCTTTGCGGTTTCGAGTATCCGGCTGCTTATGTCGCTGGCCAGGATGGAAAATTTGAAATCGGAATGCTTTTCGGAAAAATCCGACAGCACCATTGCCATGGTATAGGGTTCTTCGCCACTTGAGCATCCCGCGCTCCAGATACGCAGCGGTTCTCGCAGCATGTCACGTCGGCCGGAGAGAATACGGGGTAAGGCGGTCTTGACCAGAAAATCGAAATGGGCCGGTTCACGAAAAAAATCGGTTTTATTGGTGGTTACCACATCGATGAGGTGAATCAATTCGCTCTCATGACCCTGGTGACTGAACACAAAATCGCTGTATTCCTCAAAAGAATCCATGTTCAGCGCCTTGAGGCGCTTATGCAAACGCGCCTCAAGCATGGTTTTTTTCGCCAGCGGCATCTTTATGCCAACGCTGTCATAGATAAAACTGCTGAATCGCTGGAAAACACGTTCCTTCATTGTTGCGGGCAAATGGGGGGTCTGGCTATCCTTGCTGCTCGTCAATTCAACATCCTTTCATTCCTTCAGGTCAGTTCTTCAAGTTCGACGGTAGAAAAGATCTTGTCTATATCCAGAATCATGACAAAGTGGTCATCAACCTTGCCCATACCCTTGATAAAATTCGTGTCCAGTTTGGCGCCAATGTGCGGGGCAGGCTCAATGCTGTCCGGCTCCATCTCAACTACCTCCTGTACCGAATCGGCCAGGGCGCCCAAAACCAGGCTGTCGCCGTTCAGGCTGACTTCCACCACGATGATGCAGGTATTGACGGTCTGTTCGGTCATGCTCATGCCAAATTTTAAACGCATATCAACGACCGGAACCACGCTTCCGCGCAGGTTGATCACCCCCCTCATGAAATCAGGGGTCTGGGGAACCTTTGTGATGGTCGTAAGTTCTAGTATTTCTCGCACCTTGGCAACATCCAGCGCAAATATCTCATCCGCCAGCTTGAAGGTCAGGTACTGAACAGACTCGGTTATTTCGGCAACAGCCATTTCGGGCCTCCTCTAAAATCTCTCAAATTCTTCATCCAGTTTGTCAACTCCTTTGGAACAGAGTTCCAGATTGAAACCAGCGGTTGAGTATTGGTCCGCTGCGGGTTTTGCCATAACACCCGGGGGGGCGAGCTGTTTACGCGTCACCCGTTTATCGGCCCGTATCTGGGGAGTGCGGGAATAAACGCCGCCGACCTTGAAGAAGGAAATTGCCTCACTCAGCTGTTCAGCCTGACCGGAAAGTTCTTCCGAGGTGGAAGCCATCTCTTCACTGGCCGAGGCATTCTGTTGAATGACCTGGTCAAGCTGCTGGATAGCCGTGTTGATCTGCCCGGCGCCACTGTCCTGCTCCCTGCTGGAGGCGGCGATCTCCTGCACCAGTTCGGCGGTGCGCTGAATATCCGGCACCATCCTGGTCAACATCTCGCCGGCCTGTTCAGCAATGGCCACGCTACGGGTAGAAAGTCCCGAAATTTCGCCTGCGGCTGCCTGACTCCGTTCAGCCAGCTTGCGCACCTCGGAAGCCACTACGGCAAAACCCTTACCATGCTCACCGGCGCGGGCAGCCTCAATGGCGGCATTGAGCGCCAGCAGGTTGGTCTGACGTGCAATTTCTTCGATAATACCGATCTTGGTGGCAATCTCCTTCATGGCAGCCACGGTCTGGACAACGGCCTTGCCACCCTCCTTGGCGTCAGTGGAACTCTTGACGGCGATCTTCTCGGTTTGCAGGGAATTATCCGTATTCTGGCGGATACTGGATGCCATTTCTTCCATGCTGGAGGAAATTTCTTCGGCACTGGCTGCCTGTTCGGTGGCGCCCTGGGAAAGTTGCTGGGCAGTGGCGGAAAGTTCCTGGCTACCCGTTGCCACGTTATTGGCTGCGCCCATGACATCGCCAACAACCTGCTTCAGCTTTTCAACCATGTTGGCAATGGATCTCATCATCTGGCCGGTCTCATCGTTGGTTCTCGCCACGACCGAGACGGTCAGGTCGCCATTGGCCAGGGAATTAGCCACAGCCACAGCCTCGTTGATCGGTCGGGTGATGGTGCGGCTGATCAACACCCCCATACCAACTGCCAGAAAAACGCCAATAACGGCGAGCACAGCCATCACCCGGGACGCGTTTGCAGAGGTGGCCCCGTTTGTTTCAGAGGTAAGCTTGGCCTGATTCAGCTTGGCTTCAACCAGTTTGTCGATTGTCCCGCCGAATTCAGCGGCAATTTTTGCAAACTGTCCGGAATCCAGCATGGCCTGGACCTCCTTGGCATTATCGGCCAGTGCAAATTGCATCAGACGGTCCATGAGAGCATAGTAGTTGGCCCTTTCCTTGTTAAAATCGGCAAACAACTTGCGACCCTCTTCAGTCAGAATGGTTTTTTCGAACAGCCCGGTTTCCTTGTCGATGTTCTCCTGAAAACCTTTGATAGCCTGAATCAGCTTTTCCTTTTCAGCTCTGCTGCTGCTGCGGATGACATAGAGTACATTGACACGAATTCTCTGAAAACTCGTTGCAATGGTCAACAACTGGGCCGTCGGTACGGTGATTTTTTCGTAGAGCAGAGTGTCGGCGGTATCAATCTGCTTAATCTTCCAGATTCCGACACCCCCGATTACTCCAGCAATGAGGGCAACAACAATAAACCCGGAAATCAGTTTTGCGCCAATGTTCAAGTTATTCAGCATCGTTTCACCTCCAAAAGGATTTGTGACTCTTCTGAATTAAACAACAGCCCTACTGACCGTCTAAGCCGGTTTCTATTCTCAAAGGTTAGTCCAAGGTTATTCGCTCCTCCAGCCGTTCCGGTTCAGATGTTTTTTTCCGCCATTTCCGCGCAGTGTGTCAGCACGCCCGGATCCAGAATCAGGGCCACGGAGCCGTCACCCAGGATGGTGGCCCCGGAGACCCCCTTGATATCCTGGTACAGCCGGCCCAGTGGCTTGATGACGGTCTGGTGTTCGCCTACCACACAGTCAACGACGAAACCGATGC
>JACAAY010000141.1 GCA_013377095.1 Desulfuromonadales bacterium | reverse complement strand
GCCTCTCCCATGCCCGACGATCCGCCCGCCTGGAGTGGATCATCATCATCCTGATTGCAATCGAGATTGTCCTCTATGTGATGGGAATGTTTCACCTATACTAAATTGCTTGGATACGTCCGATAAGATCAGCACTGGAAATACGATTGCAGGAATGACGAGAGATTACGTCCCGCTCCGGTTACTCCAGATAGGTAGAGGAGTGCAGCGTCCTGCCCAGAAGCTCCATGAAATGGCTGCTTTCCTCGATTGAAATCAACCTGAGCGCAACTTTCTTTTCCAGGTTGTCACGGACATGCTGGAGGATCTCGTCGCCGTTGTACTGGACGTATTTAAGGCTTTCACTGACCGTGTCGCCGTGTATGACGGTGTCGATCCGGTAATTGGTCTTTTTATTGAAGGTGATGTGGACCGCGTTCGTATCGCCGAACAGATTGTGCAGATCCCCCAGTATTTCCTGGTACGCGCCGATCATGAAAAAACCGATGAAATAGTTTTCTTCAGGCTGGATTTTGTGGAGTGGAAGAAATCTTGTCATACCATTCGCTCCGACAAAACTGGTGATCTCGCCGTCGGAATCACAGGTGATGTCTGCCAGTGAAGCAATTTCAGCCGGTTTTTCATCCAGGCGCTGGAGAGGTACAATCGGAAACAGCTGGTCGTCGGCCCACGAATCCGGCAATGATTGAAAAATTGAAAAATTGGCGAAATAGGTTTGGCGGAGGCTGAGTTGAATGTTTTGCAGCTCCACTGGAACCGGTTTGAGTGTTTCGACGAGAGCGGATATTTTGCGCATGATCAATGTGCACAGCGATTCGGCCAAGGCCCGCTCATTCAGGCACAGATAGCCGAGATTGAAGAGGCTGACCGCTTCCTGGATCAGCTGCATGGTATCGTGGTAATCCTCCAGAAGCGAATAGCGATCGATACTCCTGTAAATATCAACCATCTTGAGCACCGTGGGCGACAGTTTATCGGGTTGCTGCAAAAGCTGTTCAATATCCTGCATCCGGCTCTGGGTGGCGGTATCCAGAATGTTGGTGACCAGTACCGAATAGTGGGCGACAATTGCCCGTCCCGACTCGGATATGACATTCGGGCAGGCGATACCGGCTGCGTCGCAGATGTTTTTTATCTGGTAGATGACATCATTGGCGTACTCTTCGATGGAATAGTTCACGCTGAATGCATTGCTCGATTTCGAGCCGTCGTAATCGACACCCAAGCCCCCGCCAACATCCAGGTATTCCAGATTGACCCCCAGTTTTTTCATTTCCACGTAGAGGCGCGTCCCTTCGATCAATGCTTTTTTGAATTTGTCGATTTTGGTGATCTGGCTGCCGATATGGAACTGGAGCAGTTTCACACTGTCGATCAGCCCGTTGTTTTTCAGCAGATCAACGGCGGATAGTATCTCGGATATGCGCAGGCCGAATTTTGCGCTTTCGCCGCCGGAAGTTTCCACCGTGCTCGTACCACCTGATGACAGTTGCACCCGCAGGCCCAGTTTGGGGGTGATCCCGGCCTGGTGAGCGAGTTCGATGACCTTTTCCAGTTCGAACGGTTTTTCGACTATGATGGTGATGTCATAGCCGATCCTGGTCGCATACAAAATCAATTCAATGAACTCTTTATCCTTGTAGCCGTTGCAGATAATGGGGATACCGTTGCCGGCGCTGAGGGAAATCGCCGCCACCAGCTCGGGTTTTGAACCGATTTCCAGGCCTATGTCGTATTTCTTCCCGAAACGGGTGATCGCCTGCACGACCTGACGTTGCTGATTCACTTTTATGGGATAAAATATCTGGTAGTTCGCTGGATAGCCATTCTCCTGGATCGCTTTTTTGAAGACGCGGTTGAGGGAGGATATTCGCCCTTCCAGGATGTTCATGAACCTGAGCAGGATAGGGGGCTTGATCTTCCGTTTGATCAGGTCGTCGACAAGCTGCTTCAGTACAATGGAATATTTCGAATTGGGGGTTGGGTGGGCGCAGATGTTCCCCTTTTTGTTGATGGAGAAAAAATTTGCTCCCCAGTTGCCCAGATTGTACATCAGTGCGGAATCGTTCATTGACCAGCGCGCCATACCATCCCCACCTTTTTCTTTTGGAATAAATGCATAGAGTATATCATTTAAATTGTGAGCAGCAGGGTGAAGGGACAAATAAATTAAAGAGGGGAGGAGCTGCCATGAAAGCTGAAATCAAAGAGCTACAGAAACTCAAAGGAGTGGGGGAGGTGCTGTCGCGGCGTCTGGTGGAGGCTGGCTGCGACACCTTCGCCAAAATCGTCGCCGCCGGTGAGGACGGGTTGAAAAAGATCCAGGGAGTAAACCCGAAGCTGGTTGGGGCTATCATTGCCCAGGCCGTTGAAATGGCCGGAGAGATACTCGAAGAGAACCACAAGAGTAAGACGGAAAAAATCGGGGAATTGAAGCAGCGGGTGGTATGCCTGAGATGCCAGGTGCAAAAGGTCGCCTTCAGCGTCCGTGACCGCTTCATGGATCAGGTTAGGGGCAAGAACGGCAAGAAAGTGGAGCAGGAGCTGGTTAAAATGATCTCTACTCTGGAGATGGTGGAAGCCAAGCTGGATGATGCCAGGATGAAGAGGGCGGGAAAGGTGTTGACAAAGGCTGAGAAATGTCTTGGTGATCTCACCGGCGCAGGTATCAAAAACGTCGGCAGGGGGCTGAAAAAAGCCCGGAAATCTCTGAAGGACGTCTATGCCTGAGGACTGAAGGGATGAGGCAATGAGTAATAAGACACACATTGTTTCTGCAATTGGCGAGCGTTTTCTCCTGGTGCCGTCACTTCTGAACGAGGCTCTGGCAGCCAACGACCGCGCAAAGTATCTTCTGACCCTCCTGCAGACCGCCAAATTACACGCGGACTCTCCGGAGACGGTTGTCCCCGATCTGAACGCGGAACGCCTGGCGAGCGGTGCCTCATCTGCAGTCTATGACACAGCCGTGGCAGAGACGGTCAGTCTCGGAGCCGACATGTACGCGATGCCTGGCGCGGCCATGCTCTGCGCGGCGCTCCGCGATAACCTGCTGGCGATGATCGCCCCCTTCGAAGCAGCGCAAAAACCTGAGACAGTCCTTTTCCAGCAGCGTCTGCAAGCGTTGTCCGGCTCACCTTGGTGCGGAGAGGATGACAGCATTTCCGGGGCGATGATTGCGTCACTGACATCGGGAGACTCGAGCCGTGGTGACAGCGTCCATCTCCTGATCATGGAGATGCACAGATCCCTGAACAGTCTGCAGAACGAGATCGCCACCGAGAGTGTGGACGGCGCCCTGACCTACGGCCTGAAGGGGGAAGACCGGGCCTTGGTCGCTGCCTTCATGAAAGGTGTGAACCGGACACGTCCTCTCAAGTTCGAACATCCCGGTTTGGGCTCCACCGCAACCAGGATCGGTGGGAAGCTGATTATCCAGAACGATATCGGCACAACGGATGCGCATGTGCTGGTGGTGCGGGTCGATGGGACGCGGGTGGCGGTGACCTGCACGGACAACCATCTCCCCCGTCTGCTCTTCTTCCAGGGGATGTTTGCCGGTTGGGACGTTATGTGGGGGGATGTGCGTTCCCTTGCCGACCAGGCCTTCGAGAACGGGGGATACCATCTCTGCGTGGGCAGCCACCAGGCGCGCAATAAGGGGGATCTCAAGGCCTACCTGGCGCATCTCGGTTCCCGGCTGGTATTTCTGATCGACTGGAACCGGGCCCGCAAGCGCCTCCAGATTCTCGTGCCAAAGGAGGACGCGCTTTCCCTGCTCTCCTGGTGCGCGGCTAACGATATCGGCCACATGGGCTTTCTCAAGGCGGGTGGAGAACGGATGATCTTTGACGCTCTGCAGTTCGCGGCAGGTGGGAACCTGACCTACGGTGTCACGCTTGCCGAACTGCTCGGCAGGGAAGCGGCGCTCGCTTTTCTGCGCTTCATCTTCAAGGCCTGCACACGTGGTCTGCTCGACAAACGTCCTCTGGCCATGATCCGTGACGAGGCGCGGGTGGAATTGTCCGGCTACTATCACAACGCGCAGCAAAATCTCCTCGACCTCGCCAGCAATCACGCGGCTCTGGCGGTGGAGATCGCGTCAGGAATCCGCGATGGCCTGTTGACCGCATCAAATTCCGCGTCCTTCCCCTGCTTTGAGATGATAGGACAACGCGCCAAGGAGTGGGAGCGAAAAGCCGACGACCTGGTAACCCGCGCCCGCGAGCTTGCCAAGCTATCAGGACAGGCTGACGCCATCCGTCAGCTGCTTGAAACGGCCGATGATATTACGGACGAGCTCGAGGAAGCGGCCTTCCACCTCACCCTGCTGAAACCCGAGGTCATGGAGGAAGAAATCCGCCTGCCACTGGCCGCCTTTGCGCGGCTCCTGGTGGAAGGCGCCCAGGAGTATCTGAAGGCAATCGAGAACGCACGGGGAATCCACCGCAGCGGTTCGCCGGAAGACATGCATGATTTCCTCAAGTCCATTCATCGCATAACCGTCATCGAGCAGGAGAGTGATACCGTCGAGCGTGCGGTGCGCAAGGCGCTGGTGAACTCCCACGTGGATTACCGGCAGGTTTTCGTCATCGCCGAAACCGCGAAAAAACTCGAGTCGTCCGCCGATGCCCTGATGCATACCGGCATGATTCTGCGCGATCAGATACTTGGTCGACTTATGGAAAGTTAACCCCATGAAACATGACGGCGTTTTCAAGATAACCCGGAGCAGCGCGGCCGCCGTAAAAGGGGATGCGGCTGCCATGGGTATGAAAGCCTTTGAATTGTCACGCATGGCGCGGCTGGGACTGCCCGTGCCTCCCGCCTTTGTTTTGGGAACCAGCCATTGCCGCCTAAGTTATCAGGATCCCGAGCGCTACGGCAAAAAGCTGGCCGTCCTGCTGGATGAACAGCTGCATTGGCTCCACTCCGTCACGGGTCTCGGCTTTGGCGATATCCGCAAACCACTGCTGGTATCGGTCCGTTCCGGTGCACCGGTTTCCATGCCCGGCATGATGGATACGTTGCTCAACATCGGCCTGAGCGACAGCACTGCCCGCGGACTGCTGAGAATTTCCGGAAATCCGCGACTGGTCTGGGATTCATACCGCCGTCTGGTCCAGAATTTTGCCGAGGTGGTCTTTTCGGTCTCTTCGCAACCCTTTGCCGTCGCGAGCGAAGCGCTGCTGGTCCGGGAACGGGTAGGGCGCGTTCAGGATCTTGATTACCTGGACCTGGCTGAACTGACCCAAACCAATCTTCGTCTCTTCAATGGGTTGACAGGAAAGCCGTTTCCCCAGAACCCGCTGGAACAGCTCGGACTGGCCGTGCAAGCAGTGTTTGCCTCGTGGAACTCTCCCCGCGCCATCGAGTACCGTCGTCTCTACGGGTTGTCCGACGACCTCCACACGGCGGTTACCATCCAGCAGATGGTCTTCGGCAATGCGGGAGGCACGTCGGGGGCGGGAGTCGGTTTTACCCGCGATCCGGATTCCGGAGAAAAGAGGCTCTTCTTCGATTTTCTGTTCAACAGCCAGGGAGAAGATATCGTCTCCGGGCGCAACATCTGCTCGGACGCGGAAAGACTTTTTATGGCGCTACCTGAATCCGAACAGGCTTTACTCGGCATCTGCACCGCGCTCGAACAGGAGTACAGGGATGCCCAGGAGTTCGAATTCACCCTTCAGGACGGGATCCTCTACCTGTTGCAGACGCGAACTGCCAAAAGGACACCCTGGGCTGCGTTGCGAATTGCGGTTGAACAGGTTGGGGAAGGGCTCGTGGGTAAGGGCGAGGCGCTTGCCCGTCTTGAGGGATTTAACCTGGGCGGCATTCAGCGGCAGAGGCTGTCAGCGGGGGATCATCAGCAGTTGGGCCAGGGCCAGTCAGCAGGTGTCGGTGTGGCTTCAGGGGCCCTTGCCCTCGATGTTGAAACCGCCCGCGACTTTTGCGCGGCGGGACGACCGGCGGTGCTTGTTCGCGAGGAAATGTCCACCGCCGATATCGCCGGTATCGCTCTCTCTGCGGGAGTGCTGACGGCCCGGGGAAATCGCACCTCACACGCGGCGGTGGTGGCGCGGCACCTGGGCAAGGCGTGTGTGACCGGTTGCAATAACCTGTGGATCGATCCGGCGCGCCGGGTCGTCGGGTTTGGCGACCGCATGCTGTCTGAAGGGGAGTTGATCACCCTTGACTCCAATACGGGACGGGTTCTGGCCGGCAAGGCGGCGGTTGAGGTTGACTATCCTACGCAATGGCTTGCCGAAGTCGAGAAATGGCGCCGGTCGCCGGATCCTTAGACGAGTGCTGAAAATTCGCAAGAGCGCTTCACCATGATAAAAAACGTTTCTCTGAATCCGTGTATTTCTCTGATCCTTTTCCGATAAGGTATGGTATTTCTTGGCTCGGGTCCATCAGAGGAGCGTGGTCGCCATCCCGGGTTGGCCGCCCAGATATTTGTGATTCGGTGAAAATTTCACTACGCCAACATCTAAATGCAGCCACCATTTAGAAAATACTTGCAGCCATTTCACACCAGAATCTGGCTCGATGCGCTTCGCCCGGCCAGATGTGAAACGAGGGCTGGACACCCTTACCGTGCAGAATGTCAAGGAATTGCAGGTTGTTTTCCAGGAATGAGTCCTCCTCGCCAACGGCAATAGTCACCTGCATCCTGCGAATCAGGCCCAGCAAATCAGGATCATTAATGTTTGCGAGGAAGTGGGAAGGGTTGTGGAAATAGATGTCTTCATCGTAGTAGCCGTCAAAAAGATCTCGAAAACTACCGAACCCACGGGTCAGGTCATACCTGCCGCTGAAGGCAACGACCCGGCAGAATAACCGGGGATGCCGCAAGGCAATATTGACTGCATGATAGGCGCCCATGCTGCAACCATGGGTGATCAGCGCGGAGCCGGGATTTCCGTTATGGGTGAAGGGTATGACTTCATTCAGGATATAGTTCTCAAACTGGTTGTGCCTGATGATCCGGTCCCGTGGAGGGCACCAGTCACAATAGAAACTCTCCGCATCGACGCTGTCGATACAGAAGAACTGTAGCCAGCCTTTTTCGATCTTATCCTTCAGAGCCTCAATAATCCCCCAGTTTTCGTAATCGTAGAACCTGCCGACACGGGTCGGAAAAACAATCACCCGGGCACCACTTCGTCCAAAAAGGAGCAGTTCCATATCGCGCCCCAGATGCGGGCTATGCCAGCGATGATACTCCCGATTCATTCTGTGAGAATACTACCCGCAGTTCTCATGGGAGTGACGATTGTGTTAATTTATTGTCAAAAGAGGTGAGTCGATCAGAAAATTTCCCCCGATCTGTCGAGAAGCAGTTCTTTCCAGACCTGGTATCCTTTCTGGCTTACATGCAGCCCATCTTCCAGGAACAGGGAATTGTCCGGCTGTCCGTCACTTCCCAGCATGGCGGCATGGATGTCGATGAAATACCTGTTGTCACGCCCCTGCATCTCTCTTTTAATTGCCTCGTTTATGAACCTGATCCGGTCTGAGAGGTGCCAGCGCGAGGGGCTTGGCTTGATCGACAGCATGGAAAAGGGGATCTGGGGGAAATGTGTATCCACCTTCGCAAGAAGATTACGAAATGAAACCACAACATCTTCAGGCATTCTGCCATCCCCCAGGTCGTTGTCACCGGCATAGCAGATGATGGAACGGGGACGGCAGGGGACCACCAGCCGCTCGAAGAACCAGACACAGGCTGCCAGGGTCGACCCTCCGAAGGCCATATTCAGGACTCCGACATCACGGAAATCCTCCTCCAGGCTTTCCCACATACGTATTGATGAGCTTCCGTAGAAAAGCACCAGTCCCGCGGGTGGCGGAGAAACCCTACGCCTCTGTTCCATTTCGCGAACTTCCTGTTCATACCACTCCATTGATATCCTTTCAGGCTTCAGTGAGATGCCGTGTCAATTGTGTCAGGTATGTTTTGATACTTCCAGACCAATCAAGCAAATGTCATCCGGGAAACTATTCTTACCGGTATATATCGCCAAGTCTGCCAGGATTTCATCAAAAATTTCCGGCAGGGTAAGCAGGCAGCGCTCTTGAAGGGCTGCCTGCAGACGCTTCTGACCATATTCCTCGCCTTCGGGTGAAAATACTTCGAAGAGTCCGTCGGTATAGAGCAGAATGAGGTCACCGTTTGCAACGGGTGTGATATTTGTACCATAGGAGAAATCTTCTATGATACCCAGAGGAGGGCCATCCGAATTGTGCTCAGAGGCAAGGGGAGTGAACAGACACTCCTTTCGCTTCAGGTGCAGCGGAGGATGGTGTCCTGCGACGGCATGGTGCACCAGTCCATTGTCAATATCCAGCAGCAGGTATTGAGCTGTAACAAATTGTGGCCCATCGGTGTGATTCAAAAGAAGGAACAGGTCCCGGTTGAGATTGCTCAGGAATACTCCCGGATCATTAGCAGTCCGGGTGTGGGTTTCAGCAAGGGCTCGTATCATGGCCGTAACCAGGGCCGAACGAACACCATGACCCATCACGTCGCAGATCAGTACGCCGAACAAACCGTCCGCCAATGCAAAAGTATGGAAAAAATCTCCGCTGACTAGATTGGTGGCGGGTACATAACGGTACTTCAGTCTGTATGGACGAATTTCATCTGTCGTTTTGTGTTGGGGAAGACAAGACTGCTGCTGCAACATCGTCTGCTGCATCCGGCTGGCGAGGATCAGATCTTTTTCCATTTCCTGCTGTCGCTCTTCTATCTCACGTCTCTGTCTCTCGAGCCTTTTGATTGTTTCTAAAAGAAAGCGGTGCTGAAGCAAAATCAGTGTTCTCATGGGTATGAGACCAACATAACGGCCGCTTTGGTCTACCAATACAACATCATCGAAATAGTACTGCTCGCTACGTGACATTGCGTGATCAAGCACAGAGGTTATTCTGTCACCCACGGTAACCTGAGATGACGGGCGAGACAACTGTTCATGCACCGCTTTCCGTGCAAACAGCTCCCGACCGAAGCGGAGGCCGAGCAACAGTCCAACCTCTTCCCGTGAGCAGATGCCTAGCACATGCTGATTCTCATCGGTTACCGCCACGAATTCATAACAATGATGCTGAAAGTCCTCGTAGACCTGTTCTAGCTGACAGTCGCCATTAACCGAAGCATTGTGTCCGATGAGTGTCAGCAGATCGGTGGTTTCAATGTTTTCTGTGTTGATACTGACTTCAAACGTCTCACATTCATTGGCGCTCATGCCAAAGCCTCCTGTAAGAGGAAGGAACCGGTAAATCGGAAAATTTAATATAATAACAGCCCAACCCTGGAGAGTGGAAAAAACTGGGGGCTGGGCTCATTTGAAATCATAGGCTCAGCTTGGCAGAGCACCGTTAAAGTAGTTTTCCTTATTTTCTGCTGTTACTCATTTACGCAGTAATCTTAGCAGAAAAATCGGCTTAGAAAGCGAATTTGAAAGCCCTGGAGCCCATGAATGAAGAGGGGCTAGAAAGTTACTCTCTAGCCCCTTTTAGTCTCTTGACGTTTTTTTTTATGCTTTCCTCAGTTTTCCTGCTGATTCTCATTACAGTGCTGACAGT
>JACAAY010000140.1 GCA_013377095.1 Desulfuromonadales bacterium | reverse complement strand
ACATATTCTGAGAATTTTACACCGGTTTTCGATCGGTTATTGTGGGAACTAACAAGGTGGAAGAGATTACGCCGTGAAATTCGTGCTGCAGCCCGGGAGCATCCTGGCGGGACGGGGTGGCCGGCGGGACGACGTTGGTGTTCGTGGTGTGCAAGGCAACAGGGTCGCGGTATGGGAAGAGCTTGACAAGGGGAACCGTGGAGGTACGGCTATTTTGAGTTTTAATGATGGCCTGATCACCTGCAGTAGCGACGGTCGGGTTATTGTGGCGGCTGGCGGATTCTACAGCATGACCAGAGCTGGCCACATTGGCCTCATCAGATTCTTGGGCGTAACTTTCTGGTGAAGTGGAAACCGTTAAAAACAGTATTGAAACAACGATTATTGATTTGATCACGTTTTACTCCATTTTTGTTGCAACGGCTTGTGCAGTTGACCCGATCGGGCAGCTTTTCTGCCCGATCGGTGTCGAACTGACTAGTTGTGATTTCTCCTTTTTAGCTTTCTGCTTTTTACTTATGTCTCTTGTCAATTGAAAACCTATTCTGGGTTTTAATTAGCTAGTTATAGCAAGTTGAATATTATTTAGGTTGCCATTTTGGCAACAGACTGTTGAGACTTAACCACTCATTCTTCCTTTTCGAGAGCGTTAAGTTCTTGCCGCTCTCTCCTGAAGTTTTGTAGTTCTTCCAACGCTGAAAATAAGTAAAATGTTACAGATAAACTGCTCCATGCAATTACGGCTGCAATCACAAAATACATGATACTTTCATACCATGTTGTTCCTGAAAATGATTTATCCAAAAATTCACCGCAATACTTGAATGGCAGTACATACACAAGCATCGCTAGAAGAATCATAGCGGTGAAATCCGATATACGCAGGAGTTCAAATAAGCAGATAAATTTATTTTTAGGCCATGCCATACATTCACCATCTACCAAGTAAAAATGTCTTGGGAGCCAAGGGGAGCCAAGGGCTTGAGGGTTCACCTGCCAGGTTTTGGGGTAGGGCAAACCGTTGGTTATGTGAGGGTTTTATTCAACTTTGGGAAGCAATTACTTGTTTTTTACAGCACTACTTCTACTGTTTTGTATTGCGCTATTTACGGATGGACTCGCTGGATTTGTGAGAGACTTATACAGATTTGTTTCAGCAAATTTGACTCCCAAACCAAAAGAGCTTAGCAATAAACCGCCTAATAATGCCCATAAACTATGAGGTACATACTCCCAGAGCCATTTTAATGTCACTTTCTCGGGGGGGGGTAATTCTATTTTGGTTGGTCCGTCTTGTCTTGTTGGTTCTTCTTTTTTGATGTAAAAATCGGGGTTTCTTTTTAGGCGGGTAATCACGGAGTCAATTATGGAAACAATATCCTCAATACTTTTATATGATGGTGTTTGGAGTTCGTTGTAAATACCTTGATTGAACTTTATGTCTATTGCCGATGAATACTGGTTCTTACTAAAGGAATCATTCAGGAAGTCAATAATTTCAATTATAAAAGTACGGTAACGCGGATCATCTTCTTTAGTGATTCGATAAGCGCGGGTAGAATCAACAAACCGCCCCATTATTCCCGTCAATTCGGAGCGATACCGTTCAAGTTCTTGGATTATTTGTTCTGATGTCATTTGATTCCTTGATTTGCATAATCGTATTTGATCAGTTCTGGCCAACATACCATCAGGCCAGTTAATCTCGAAATTATCTTAAAATATAATTGACGTAACTTACTATAATTTAGGTAAAAAATATGTTGGCCAACATTTTAAAAAGCATGATGCCCTGATATGGCTAACACTCCTGGTATGTTTGCGGTGCGTTTTTCGGTCAGATTTTGCTTGAAGTAGGCTCAGAAATGGTATCTGTCTTTCCGTGTGCACTATTTCATTGATTCTAATAAATGTCAAAAGGATTGCCATGTCTAATCTCGCAGGGCTATATGGGGCTAAAGAGGGCAGGCTGCTTATTGAATGCCGCTGCCGTCTCACTCCTCAAACAGCCAGTCCCCTCGTTCCCCCTCTTTCTCAAGCAAGCCCAGATGCACTAACGAACTATTTGACAATATAAGGGCACGAGGCTACGTTGCGCATAAAGTAGGGAGTTGAAATATACGAACTATCTGTCAAGCGTCCGAAAAACAGGCGTAATATTCTCGCCAGGGCTCGCGGTCTTACTACGAAAAACCTCAATCACAGGGAGGATATGAACATGAACGTGAGAACCCATTTCCCCGCGCTATCGACAGGGATGGTTATGCTGGCCACCGCCATGACGCTCTGCTGCCAGAGCGCCTTCGCCGAGAAATGTGAAAACGTGGTGCAGCAATTGAATCGGCAGCTTTCTCCGCGAATCGACGAGAAGGAACTGGTGGAAATGCTGCGTGCCCTCAACGCCAGTGGCAACACTACCCTTCCTGCACAATTTGTAACCAAAAAACAGGCCAAAAAGTTCGGCTGGCGGCCGGGAAGCGACCTTTCAAGTATTCCTCGTTTGCAAGGCAAGAGCATTGGCGGCGACAATTTCGGAAACTATGAAGGACGGCTCCCCGGATACATCCGCACCTGGCGTGAGGCGGACCTGGATTACAAGGGAGGACATCGGGGGGCAAAGCGCCTGATTTACTCCAGAGAAGGAAAACGAAACGTGACCGTTGACCATTACAGGACGTTCCACGAGGTGCCTCCATGCCAGTAAAAAAAACAACCTGCATTATCGACGGGAGAAATGTACGGAGCCTTGAGGAGTTTTACGGCGAGCTGAGCCGCCAGCTCCCCTTTCCCCCCACGTTCGGCAATAATCTGGATGCCTTGTGGGATGTTCTGACCACCGATATTGCCGGGTCGCTCCGGATCGTCTGGAATGGGGCGGAGACGTCGCACCGAGCCATGGGTAAAGATTTCGAAACGGTGGTGGCTCTGCTCCGGGATGTTGGAAAAGAGCGCAAGGATTTCTCCGTAACGATTCAGGAGTAGTCCGATTCATCACCGTTCAAGGTTAATGCTCTGGTTTCACCGCGTCGAATAAATTGGTATTGATTATTTGAACGTTATCAGTATATTTACCGCAACTAATTTAAAGGGGGTTACCCATGAAACGTTCCGCACTGTTGACCGGAGTTGTTCTTCTTGCCGCAGCCACCGCATTTGCCGGACCACTCAAGACCTATCAGGTGACGGGGCCGGTTCTGGAAGTTAAAAACGATCTGATTGTTGTTCAGAAGGGAAACGAGAAATGGGAAGTTGCCCGGGATAAGGATTCAAAAGTCACCGGCGATCTCAAGGTTGGGAGCAAGGTAACGGTCATGTACACGATGAAAGCCGCATCAATCGATGTTAAAGCGGATGCCAAAGCAGAAAAGAAGAAAAAGTAGGTACCACAAGGAGAGTCTATATGTCACTTTTTGATGACTTGGCCGGCAAAGCCATGGAGATGCTGAACAGCTCCGGAGGGTCCGACAGCGGACTTCTTGGCGGAATCATCGGATCACTTGCGCCGGGCGGCTTGGGCGGCCTGCTCCAGTCCTTCCAGGAAAAGGGGCTTGGCGACACGGTTGCTTCCTGGGTTGGCACGGGGGAAAATCTGCCGATTAGTGCGGATCAGATTCAGAGTGTATTGGGAAGTGAAACGATCCAGAATCTTGCTTCAAATTTCGGCATTTCCACCGACGAGATAAGCTCGCTGATTGCGCAGCACCTTCCCGGAGCGGTCGATACTCTCACTCCTGACGGTTCGCTGCCCGAAGAATCATAAACTGTCTCATTGAGTCACGTTTCACCCTTAATATTCCGGTTTATTTGAAAAAACTCCAATAAAAACGCCCCGGCTCTCAACAAGAACCGGGGCGTTTGCACGTACAGGGACAGAGGCCGATCAGGCCCTGGTCAGCTGGCGGTACTTGATGCGGTGAGGCTGCTCGGCCGCTGCGCCCAGTCGCCGCTTGCGGTCTTCCTCGTACTCCGAATAGTTGCCGTCGAAATACACCACGTTGGAATCCCCCTCAAAGGCCAGGATGTGGGTGGCGATGCGGTCCAGGAACCAGCGGTCATGGCTGATGACCACGGCGCAGCCGGCAAAGTTCTCCAGGGCCTCCTCCAGTGCCCGCATGGTGTTCACGTCCAGGTCGTTGGTCGGTTCGTCCAGCAGCAGCAGGTTGGCGCCCTCTTTCAGCATGCAGGCCAGGTGCACGCGATTGCGCTCGCCTCCGGAGAGCATGCTAACCTTCTTCTGCTGGTCGGAGCCGGAGAAGTTGAAGCGGGAGACGTAGGCCCTCGAATTAACGGAGATCTTGCCGAGTTCGATGGTGTCGGCTCCGCCGGAAATTGTTTCCCAGATGGTCTGATCCTGTTTGAGCGCGTCGCGGGACTGGTCCATGTAACCCAGTTTGACCGTGTCGCCGATGCGGATCGAGCCGCTGCTGACCTCTTCCTGGCCGGTGATCAGCCGGAAGAGCGTCGTTTTACCGGCGCCGTTGGCTCCAATCACGCCGACGATGCCGCCCGGTGGCAGGTTGAAGGTCAGGTTCTCATACAGCAACCGGTCACCGTAAGCCTTGGCCACATTGTTAAATTCCACTACTACGCCACCCAGGCGCGGTCCGGGCGGTATGTAGATTTCCAGGTCTTTGGCGTGTTTTTCACTCTCCTGGGAGAGGAGGTCCTCGTAGGAGCTGATGCGCGCTTTGCCCTTGGCATGACGTCCCTTGGGCGACATCCTGATCCATTCCAGCTCGCGCTTGAGGGTTTTCTGGCGCTCGCTGGCGGTCTTTTCCTCCACCTCCAGGCGGGCCTGTTTCTGCTCCAGCCAGGATGAGTAGTTGCCCTTCCAGGGAATGCCTTCGCCCCGGTCCAGTTCCAGGATCCAGCCGGCCACGTTGTCCAGGAAATAGCGGTCATGGGTCACGGCAATGACCGTACCGGGGTAGGTGTGCAGGTGGTGTTCCAGCCAGGCAACGGACTCGGCATCCAGATGGTTGGTCGGCTCGTCCAGCAGCAGAATATCAGGTTTCTTCAGCAGCAGTCGGCAGAGTGCCACGCGGCGTTTTTCTCCACCGGAGAGGATGTTGACGGGAGAATCGCCCGGCGGACAGCGCAGTGCATCCATGGCCATTTCCAGACGGCTGTCCAGGTCCCAGGCATCCAGGTGATCCAGTTTTTCCTGCAATACGGCCTGGCGGTCGCACAGTTTTTCGAAATCCGCATCCGGATCGGAAAACTTGTCGGTTATGGCGTTGAACTCGGCCAGCAGATCAACCGTCTCTTGAACACCCTCCTCCACCACCTGGCGTACGGTCTTGGTCTCCTCCAGCAGCGGTTCCTGCTCCAGGAATCCGACCGTGTAGCCGGCTGAGAGCACCGCCTTACCGTTGAAGTCCTTATCCACTCCGGCCATGATCCTGAGCAGCGAACTCTTGCCCGAGCCGTTCAGGCCCAAGACGCCGATTTTCGCGCCATAAAAGTAGGACAGGGAGATATCCTTGATAACCGGTTTCTTGTCATAGAGCTTGCTGACCCGCATCATGGAATAAATGATTTTATTTGGTTCAATTGCCACGTTGGCGCCTCCTTGTATAATGATGCCCCACTTATTACACGGCCGGAGCAAGTACTGTCAACCGCTTTGGCGGAGCTGCGGGCAGCATCTCCTTGACAGATAGGGTGAAACAGGTACTATCTGAGCCTGCCGGTATAGCCCGACGTAAGAAATGCGTACACTATATTTAAGGAGAACATCCCATGGTTATCGATGTTCAGGAGGCGGTCAAACGCTCCATCATGACGGAAAAAAACGCCATGTATTTTTATCAGCTGGGGGCGGAGATGATGAAGGATCAGTCCGCCCGTGAGCTTTTTGAACTTTTGGCCCGGGAAGAGCGCGAACATGCGGCGCAGTTCCATCGCATCTACAAGGGGGTCGATATTCCCTCCCTGGAAGTCTTTCTCGATACCCCCCCCGACAACACATCCAGCTGGGTTTCCTCCATCTCCCGCCTGATCGCCGCCAGCTTCAGCGAAAAAAAAGCCATGGAGCTGGCTCTGGAGCGCGAAAAGAACCTTGAGGAGACGCTGATGGAAACTGCCGCAACCATCGCTGACCCCGAGGTGCGGGCCGTATTCGAGATGAACGCCCGGGAAACCCGTAACCACTACCTGCTGATCGAGTCCGATTATGCCCGCTTGATGGGCATGGTAAACGAGTTGGATATGGATACCTATGTGAGGGAGTAGTTTTAAATGAGGCCGTATTCGTCGTAGAGGCTGCCATGGTTGAAAATGCCTCTAGAAAAGCCTGAATCTGCCGATGGGTAAAAGGAACAGCCTGCGTAAGCAGCGTTGCATAACCTGTGGGGATGGCGGATGGCAAACGAAGCGGTACAGATAAAAATCCCGGCGGATATCGAATACAAGGTGCTTGGAAACGCCTTCGGCCTGATGATCGCCAGTGGCGGTTTGCTGGCCGGAAACATGATGGCCGAACGCAGCCTTGAATACTGGCGGGAGGATATTGTTGCCATTGTGCTGGTGGTTTTTATGGCCTACCGCCTGATGCGCACCTTTGTAACCACCATGACGGTGTATGCGGGAGCGCCGCCACGTCCCGTTGCTCCCGTTTCAAAGGAAAATATTCGGCGGATGCATGCCCAGGTTGCCCAGCTTCCCGAAACCATGGGGTATACTCCCGAACAGGTGATCGAAGAGGTTGCCAAGCGCATCGAGGCGCAGAAGGCCGAGGCAGCCAAGAAAGCAATGAGTCAGAATTGAATGTGCGTAAGGAACCATGACCGAAACCAAAAAACTTACCGTTGAAAATGTTGCCCATCTCCTTAAACACCGCGGACTGATATCTTTCGAGCAATTGGGAGATATCCTGATGCGCGGCAAGACCCAGGAAACCCGTCTGTTCTCGTCGCATCTGACCGGTTCATCCCGCCGGGCCCAACCGGGCGCGGAGGTGGTTTCTCCGGCCGAGGTGATCGCCTCGTTTAATCTGGAAATCTGCGGCGTGCCGGGGAAATACCTGACCGAGGATGTGATTACCGAGGTGGTGGCCTCCAAAGTCGGCATGCCCTATCTCAAGATAGATCCGCTCAAACTCAACCTGGATGTCGTTACTGCCCACATCCCACGCCCCTTTGCACTCAAGCATCTGATCGTTGCCATTGCCGAAGAACGGGGAACCATTACGGTTGCCGTTGCCGACCCCTTTAATCTGCCGCTGGTTGATGAGCTGGCTTCAGCACGCCAGTTGGTAATCAATCGCGTGCTGAGTTCCAAAAACGATATTCTCAAGATCCTGCGGGAATTTTACGGTTTTCGCGCATCGGTGATCGCGGCTGAGGCCGAAGCCTCCAGCGGCGTTGATCTGGGTAACCTGGAGCAGCTTTTTAAGCTCAGGGGGCAGCAGGAGATCGAAAGCAACGACAAACACGTGGTGGCGGCGGTGGACTTTCTGATGCAGTACGCCTTCGATCAGCATGCCAGCGATATCCACATCGAGCCAAAACGGGAGACGTCACTGATCCGCTTCCGACTGGATGGGGTCATGCACAATATCCACGTGGTCCCCAAGCCGCTGCACGCGCCGATTGTTTCGCGTGTCAAGCTGCTGTCCCGCATGGATCTGGCTGAAAAGCGCCGTCCCCAGGATGGCCGCATCAAGACCAGGTTCAACAACAAGGACATGGAACTGCGTGTTTCGACCGTGCCGGTGGCTTTTGGCGAAAAGGTCGTCATCAGGATTTTCGATCCGGATATTCTGCTGCAGGATCTGGACAGCATGGGGTTCTATCCCCGTGAATTTACCCTGTACAACTCGTTTATCAGTCGTCCCAACGGTATCATCCTGGTGACCGGTCCCACCGGCAGCGGCAAAACCACCACGCTTTACTCGACGCTGCGGACGCTCTCGTCGCCGGAGATCAACATTGTTACGGTGGAGGATCCGATCGAGATGGTCATGGAGGAGTTCAACCAGATCGGTGTCCAACAGGCCATCGGGGTCGGGTTCGACACTATCCTGCGCAATATCTTGCGACAGGATCCGGATGTGATCATGATCGGCGAGATCCGCGACCGGGAAACCGCTGAAAATGCCGTCCAGGCGGCTCTGACCGGCCATCTGGTGCTTTCCACCCTTCACACTAACGACTCCGTCTCAGCCGTCATCCGTCTGCTGGACCTGGGGGTGCCGCCGTTTCTGATCTCCGCCACGGTGATCGGCATCATTGCCCAGCGGCTGGTGCGCAAAATCTGTCCTCACTGCAAGCGGGAGCGGGAACTGACCCGGCCTGAGCTGGATTTTCTGCAGTTGGGGAAAAAAACGCACATGGTCTGGGAAGGGGAGGGGTGCAAGGAGTGCCGTAACACCGGCTACCGGGGGCGCACCGGGCTATTCGAGGTGCTGGATCTGAGTGAGCGTTTCAAGGCCCGGATTAGCGGCAACGTTGAGCTGGCCGACCTGATGGCGACCGCCGAGGAGGATGGCCTGCTCTCCCTGCGCCGAGTGGCTATCCAGAAGATGCTGGAGGGGGCCACAACCTATGAAGAGGTTATTGCCATGACAGGGTAGAGTTTCCGGGAGTCATCACGCCGAACAAAAAAACCGCATATGGATGGGCGGTTTTTTTCGTGGGGTGGTGTTACTTCTTCTTGGCGCTGTCGCCGGATCTGAGCGCCAGATAATTTGCGGTGTAGATAAAGTCGTCCAGGTAGTCATGTCTGCCGTCGCCGTTGAGATCGCGTTTGGGGGGCGATGAGCCGCTGTCCTTGAGAAAGGCTTTGAAGTCCGCCTCAAGAGCGGAAATGCCCGCTACCGGCGGAGCCAGGGTCAGCGGGTAGTCGATCATTTCGCTGTTTGTCAGGATGGTCAGGCTTGCCCTGGTGACGTTGGGCTGGGGAAGGGCCTGGATAATCCAGTTGGAGTCTGGCGCCGGGCTTCTGTTGAGTGAGATCAGTGTTGCGCCGTTCAGTGCAAAGTTGGGGGAACTCCCATCGCCAAGCCCAAGATACGCCAGGATTCTCAGTGCTGTTTTGCCGTCACTCAGCGCTACTGCCGGCTCTTGGCGGATGATTGGAGAAACCTCCCTGCTGATCAGGGCAACCAGGATAGCCGGAGATTTTTCACCCCGGTAGGCAGCGATGGTGTCCAGGTTTGCCCGGTGGGAAACCACCTGGGGAGGCATGGGTTCCGGGTGTCGGGAAGGGGGAGTCGCGGCCGGTTTTGCTTCGCTTGCCAGTGAACCCTCTTTCGCAGGGCTGGCAGTGCCGGGTGGCTCTCCAAACGCCAGCGCCGTTACGCCGAGCATGAGAGCACACATGCCGAAAGTACGAACGAAATGCCGGGGTGAGGGCATGGAGGACTCCTTTGCGCGATCGTTTAATCCACCCGCTGGCGATAGGCGTTTAAAAACCGTGCATCCTCGGCATAGGTGACGGGGTAGATGAACGGCACCGGTTGCGGATTCATTTCCTGGTCAACGTTGCGGAAGGTGAACAGGCATGAGTTGGAAAGGGCCTTGTCACCGGCATTGCGTCCGAAGCGCTGTATGTCGCACTGCACGGTAATGGTCGTTTTACCGGTGTACACTACCCGGGCGGTGAATTTCAGCTGATCGCCCATCAGCAC
>JACAAY010000014.1 GCA_013377095.1 Desulfuromonadales bacterium | reverse complement strand
CAAGTAACTATTGAGACACAGATACCTTTCTCAACAGAACAACAGGCTAAACACCTGCAGAAAAAGAACATTGGGCCGGGAAATGCCGCTTGTTCATGAACAATTCCACACAACACCAACCCACATGACAACCGATCCAATAAAAAACAAGACCAATAAGGAGGGGAATGCTGAACAGAGCCAAATATCTTATTGCTATGGTTTCATGACTTATTGTAGAAATGTATACTGCGTGACACTGTTCATACAGCATTTAGCATAGAATGGGGTTGTATCATGAAATTTTTCATCTTGGCAGGTTGCATCCTGCTTTCCGCCACTTTCAGCCATGCAGACTCGCGTAGCGACGCGAGGGAGGCCATCGCTCTTCTGCGACAAACAGGCGTTTCTCAAAAAATATCCGACGAGATCGCCAGCATCAGGGCGGCGTTCGCTACGGCGGATGAATATATGCAACGTGGGGACCACGAACAGGCTGAGCGCTATTACCTGCTCACGATCCAAAAGAGCCACGTCCTAATGCCTGAACTATCCCAACAAGCACCGGAAACCTCCGAAACGCTTCCATCCGATGCAGTTAAGTCTCAGCCAGTGTCTCCCACACCGACAACTGAAATACCACTTAAAATGCCTGATGGAAATCGTTACCCCATACAGAAGTCAGAACAAGCGCTTCCTCCAGAAGCATCAACCACTGAATGGGAAGACAGAGACACCTCCGACATGATCACTTCAGGAAAACTGGTGGGAAGCGTCAGTGTGTATACCGTTAAGAAGAGGGATTCCCTGCGACTTATCGCAGCAAAACTTGGGGTGAGCCAGCAGCACCTGATCCAGATGAATAACCTTGATCCGAAGCCGACCTTTAAACCAGGGCAAAGCCTGAGGTACAATAACCGTAAAATCATCCCTCAGCATATGCCTAATGGTATTGTCATCAACATACCTGACCGTACCCTGTATTTTTTCAAGGATGGAAAGCTGGCCTCGTCACTTCCCGTGGCGCTGGGGGTGGCAAAGAAGGGGCGCAAATTCGACTGGACAACACCGACCGGTAAATTCAAGGTAGTGGCCAAGCAAAAAGATCCGACCTGGTTTGTACCTCGCTCTATCCAGTCAGAGATGGAAGAAAAGGGAAAGGAAGTTATCACCAGCATGCCTCCCGGTCCTCGCAATCCTCTGGGAAAGTATGCCATTAAAACATCACTACCCGGCATCCTGATCCACAGCACAACAAAGCCCGGCTCAATCTACAGCTTTGCCAGCCATGGCTGCATCAGAGTCTATCCGGAGCAGATGGAAAATTTTTTCAAGGATGTCAGGGTCAACACGGTGGGTGAAATCATCTATCGTCCGGTCAAACTGGCAATCACCGAAGAGGGACGGGTGTTTCTGGAGGTCCATCATGATGTGTACGGCAAAAGCAGCGGACTACCAGAACTGGCAAAACAGCTGATTGAGAAACATAATATTTCGGACAGGGTTAATTGGAACAAAGTAGAGTCCGTAGTCAAACGAAAAGCCGGCCTCGCGGTGGACATCACTCTTTAGCGCAATTCAATGTTGCAACAAACCCAAATCTGCAACGCAAAGGCCGCGCAACATTCAGCCCTGACATACATATTTTCAGTGATCCCTCATGCCCCATCCGGCCTCACCATCATATCCGGCCGGCTCGGTCCCTTTGATAAAACACTCCATAATCGCTCCCGGAGCGCCTTCCCTGGCAAGCTTGCCGGTGCGCGGGTTAATCAGAACAAAACTCACATTTTCCGGTGCCACAAAATCCTCAACCGGAAGTTCTGCAACTGATTTCTGCATGAATTCGGCCCAAATAGGCGCTGCTGCCTGCCCTCCTGACCCCCCCGCCCCCAGGGACCGTTCCTGATCGAAACCAACCCATACCCCTGCAACAAGTTGGGGAACATACCCGACAAACCAGGCATCTTTTGAGTCGTTGGTTGTGCCGGTTTTCCCGGCCACGGGGCGGCCGACAATTGAGGCGCGATGGCCGGTTCCACTGGACACGACACTCTGCATCAGGTTGGTAATAACGTAGGATGTTTCGGGTGACATGACCGGAATCGGCACCGGTTCGACGCTCTGTTGAAGAATAACACCATCGTTGTCAGTAACCTTTGTTATGAAAGAGGTGGGAAGAGACACTCCCTTGTTGGCAAAGACCGTATAGGCCATTGTCAATTCCATGGGCGAAACAGACACCGCACCCAGCGCCAGAGCCAGATTGGCCGGGATCTGGGCGGTGAAACCGAGTTTCTTGGCATATTCAGCGGCATAGGATGCACCGATCTGCTCCATGATCTTGACACTGACAATATTGATGGAGTTGGTCAGGGCCTCACGCATGGTCACCGGCCCCCTGAATACACCGTCGTAGTTCTTCGGTTTCCAGCTGCCGCCAGCTCCGTCCGGGTACTCCACTTCACTGTCCTCGATAACCGTAGCCGGTGTAAGACCTTTGTCCAGCGCCGCTGCATAGATGATCGGTTTGAAGGCCGATCCGGCATTTCTTTTGGATTGCATGGCGCGATTAAACTGGCTTTTTTTGAAGTCATAGCCACCAACCATCGCTTTCACACCGCCGGTGCGGGGATCAATGGCAACCAGTGCGGCCTGAACCTCGGGAACCTGATCAAGTGCAAGCTGGGCGCCTTCCTTGTTGATTTCCGGTGCAACAACCATGACCTCGATCACCGCGCCGAGTGTCAGGGATCGATTACCCTTTTCCGGCTTGCCATATGTGTTGAGCAGAGCAACCTTCCCGGCCCAGGACATGTTTTTCCGGGAGAGGATTCCTTTGCGGTCCCCCACCCTGACAATGGCCTCACCCCGTGCGGGGTTTACGCCAACCACCACGCCCTGGTAGGTCTCACCGGTTTTGAGCACGGCTGAATCTATGCCCTCCTCCACTTTGTTACAGAAGGCTTCAACCTCTCCCTCACTCAAAAATTTCTGCGGTCCACGGAAACCCTGCCGCTTGTCCACGGCCTTGAGTCCGCTTCTGATACTTTCATAGGCAGCGCGCTGCATCCCTGCGTTCATGGTGGTGTATATCTTCAAACCACCCTTATACAGTTGATCCTCGCCATACTTCTGTTCCAACTGGATGCGCAGACATTCAAGATAATAGGCGGACTGCTCGTTATTGACCTTCTTCAGGGGATGGATGGAGAGCGGGGTGCTTCTGGCGTGATCTGCTTCAGCCTGGGTAATGTAGGCCTCCTTGACCATCCGATCCAGTACGTATGCCTGACGCTCACGGGCCTTTTCCAGGTGTTTAACCGGTGAATAGGCGTTGGGAGCTTTCGGGAGACCAGCCAGCATGGCAATCTCCGCCAGGTTGAGCTGATCGACATCCTTTCCGAAATAGGTCTCGGCCGCAGCCTGTACACCATAGGCTCCTCCTCCCAAATAGATCTGGTTGAGATAGAGATAGAGGATTTCATCCTTGGTAAGCTTTTCCTCCAAACGTTTGGCAAGTATGGCTTCCTTTATTTTTCGGGAGAACTTCTTCTCCGATGTCAACAGCATGGATTTCGTCACCTGCTGGGTGATGGTTGAAGCGCCCTCCTTCTTGCGCATGGAGAGAACATTCTTGACAGCGGCGCGTACGATGCCGAAATAGTCAATCCCACCATGGGAGTAGAAACTTGAATCTTCAGCCGCAACAAAAGCCTGGATCAACTTGCGCGGAATCTTGTTGACCGGAACCACAATTCTTCGTTCAAGGTAGAACTCCCCCACCAGGCTGCCATCGTCGCCAAACACCTGGGATACAATCGGTGGTTTGTAATCGGCCAAGCGGTCAACCTTGGGCAGACGGGCCAGAAGATAAAACAGATAGCCGGCCACTCCCAATACCAAAACAATGGCTGCTGTGACAGCAAACAGCATCAGTGCAGTCAAAATATTTTTTCCGCCACGTTTCACGGGTGCTTTCCTATCCATATAAATATCCTCTTTATGTCCGGCACGTTAAACTGCCATCTGCCCGCCGTGACGAAGATGCGTCTATGCGATCACACGCTCCAGATATTCAAGCACGTCAGCCATATCCGGCGGCAACTCGGCTGAAAATTCGAGATACTTTTCGGTGACGGGGTGAACAAAACCAAGGGTGCGGGCATGCAGCGCCTGCCTGCCAAGAGCGGTTATCAACTTACGCAACCTAACGTCAGTGATGTTGTTGAATCTACCCCCATCGGGATACAGCGGGTCACCAACCAGGGGAAAACCTGCTTCGGTCATGTGCACACGGATTTGATGTGTCCGGCCTGTCTCAAGGCGTAACTCCACCAATGATATTCTGCCGAAGCGGCCGCACACCCGCCAGCGGGTAACAGCGAGTTTACCATGCTGCGCCAGACCGGAAAGGCGCAGGCGCTCCGTGGGATGTCGACCGATTATGCCTTCCAGTTTCCCCGAATCAAGGGGCGGGTTTCCATAGACCAGCGCCTGATAGATGCGTTTGGTGGAATGCACACTGAATTGTGCGGAAAGAACCTGGTGTGCATGGTCGTTTTTGGCCGCCACCATCACACCCGAGGTCCCCTTGTCCAACCGGTGAACGATGCCGGGACGCAGTTCTCCACCAATTCCCGAAAGATCGCTACAGTGCGCCAGCAATGCATTCACCAGGGTACCGGAACTGTTTCCCGCGGCAGGGTGTACAACCATTCCGGCCGGTTTGTTAATAACAATCAGATCGGAATCTTCATACAGCACTTCAAGCGGGATGGATTCCGGCAAGGGCTCGGCCGCCACCGGTTCCGGTATTTCGACAAGGATTCGTTCCCCCCCTTTCAGCTTTAACGAAGGGCGGACCTGCCTGTCATTGACACGTATGTTTCCCGACTCAATCAAACGCTGCACTGCCGAACGCGTTTCCGTACGAAGTTCACGGCAAAGAAAATGATCAAGTCTGATTGACTCGGAATCTAGGGGAAACGTTATGATCATGGGATCCTTTTTCTATTCAATCCGCTCACAGTCAGACACAAAAGGCGTACCCCCATACAGAAGGTACGCCCCGTTCCGATTACACAGGCAACCTGTCAGCTACCAGATGGATGACTCAATCTTGCCGGCGCGCTTGATGAGCACATCCACAACAGCCAGGTCATAGATCTGCTCAGGCTTCAAATCAGGCGAAACGCGTGAAAAGAAGTGCTGCCGCCCTTCCTCCAGTTGTTCCTGAAGCGTGTCAAAAATGTCATCGTTCTTGATGCCACTTTCCACCTTCTCCTTGTTATAAATAGCTACGTCGGAAATAATGGCTCTTGCAAGGCGTTTGGCCTGTTCAGGATTGTCGATCACGTTCATGGCTGCTCTTTTCTCAAGCGTCGTTAGTGATGCGCGGGTGAATACTACTTGGATTTCAAGGCAAAATAGATACTAGCATCGCCACGCCGAACCAGAACGATCAGAGAGCGTCCCTGTGCCTGACGAATCGTTTTCTGGTAATCGGCTGTGTTGGCAATTCGTTTGCGATTAATCGAAACGATCACGTCACCACGCATCATGCCGACTTCTGCAGCAGCACCGCCGCGGGCAAGGTCAACAACCACCACACCTTCACCAACGGCATCCTCCACAATCAAGCCCAGCGGATCGGATTGCCCCTGCTGGCGTTCACCACCGCCTCCGCGCCTGGCCTGGGGGACGGAGTCAGCATTTGCCAGTGTCATGGTGAGCTCAACCGTCCTGCCATCGCGGAACACGCTCACCCTGACCGTCTTGCCGATCCCCACCTCTGCCACGAGACGCTGCAGATGCGCCGGATCCTTAACGTCACCACCATTAAACGCGACGACAACATCTCCCTGACGAATGCCGGCCTTCTCAGCGGGACTCCCCGACATCACAGCATTAATGAGGGCGCCCCTGGTACTGCGCAAGCCGAACGACTGCGCCAGTTCTTCGGTAACCGGTTGAATGGAAACACCCATCCATCCGCGGCTGACGTTCCCCTTATTGATAAGCTGGGTAAAAATCGGTTTTGCCATGGAAACCGGAATGGCAAAACCAATCCCCTGACCCGCCGCCACAATAGCGGTATTGATACCGATCACCTCGCCGTAGACATTCAGTAACGGTCCACCGGAGTTGCCGGGATTGATGGAAGCATCAGTCTGGATGAAATTTTCGTAGGTTTCGATCCCGACATTGGATCGCCCGGTTGCCGATATAACTCCCACCGTCATGGTTCGATCAAGGCCGAAGGGATTACCTATGGCAATTGCCCATTGCCCGACCTCAAGCTTATCCGAATCGCCCAGCACAGCTACCGGAAGATCGCTGGCGTTGATTTTGATCACAGCGATATCGGTCTTGTGGTCGCCACCCACCACCTTGGCATCGTAGACCTTGTCGTTGGAGAGTTTCACCTGGATTTTCTCCGCGTCTCGTACGACATGATCGTTGGTCACAATATAACCGTCTTTGCTGATGATAAAACCAGACCCCAGGCTCTTGTTCTGTTTATACTGGGGACCGCCAAAAAAGTCCTCGAAAAAAGGGGACATTTCAAAAAAAGGCTGAACCGCCATCTTCTTACTGATGGTGGAAACGTTGACCACGCAGGGTGTCACTTTTTTAGCGATCATGCTGAAAGCCTTCTGGCTAGCAAGGATATCACTTGGAACGTCCTTGACCGGGGCTTCGGCGCTTCCTCCCTTGCGTTTTGACTCGAAGAAAAGCGGAGAATCACCCTTGCCAGAGCAACCGACAACCCCGGAAACAACCAGGGAGCAAATACTAACGGCTAGAAGTATTCGAATATAATGGATCATTGACATTCTGACCTGAAAAAGAAAATGAGCAACGTGCAATTTCAATGTGAAAGATTAGCCAAGCTCAGCGGGTATGTCAACGGATATAATCTCTGAACCGCCCGACACCTGGGTAAACCGGACAGCAATGTGCCCTGGGGTCAACGACTCGAAGCCGCCAACCCTCTAAGGGTCAGCGCTCGGATTCATCGGCCCATTCCCGCAGCACCCTCACCCGTTCAACCGCCGGGGGATGGGAATAGTAAAATGCGGCATACAACGCATGGGGAAACAGATTTGAGAGATTTTCCACCGACAGCTTGACCATGGCCGAGGCCAAGTCCCGCGGCCGGCCGGTCAGGTCAGCCGCAAAACGGTCCGCCTCCCACTCGTGACAGCGTGAGCGCCAGGCAGAGAAGGGCGTCAAGGGGAACAGAGCCAGGGAAGCAATAAAACCAACGACAACCATCCTGGCCGGCAATGAAATAGTTTCGGGTAGACCCAGGATTCCCGGCAGGCCCGGCCAGTGTAACAGCTGGAAGCTGACCCACGACCCGATCAACGCCATCACCTCTGCCCACAGCAACCGTTTCCAGACATGTCCCTTTTTCCAGTGACCGATTTCGTGGGCCAGCACCGCCACGATCTCGCCATGGCTCATTTGCTTGATCAGCGTGTCATAGAGTACAATACGCTTGACCTTGCCGATGCCGGTGAAGTACGCATTGGAATGCTTGCTGCGTCGGGAAGCATCCATCTGCATCACCCGCCCCACCTTAAGCCCGGCCTTTTCCATCATGACCCGGATATCATCCTCCAGACCTGCTTCCGTAACCGGCTCGAACTTGTTGAACAGCGGCTCAATCACGTAAGGGGAAATAAACATCATGAACAGGCTGAAAACTGCCATGAAGGACCAGACCCAGATCCACCAGCGATCCGGACTCCACTGGATCAACCAGAACGCAGCCCCCATCAGAACCATCAACAGTAGCGTACCGATGGCTTGCGATTTCAGAAAATCAGTACACCACAACCGAACGGTAGTGGTGTTAAAACCATAGCGGGCCTCGATACGAAAGGTGCCGTACAGGTCAAAGGGGATACCCAGCAGGGTCTGGAGCCAAACCAGAATCAGGAAAAAGCAGACCCCGTTCGCTATAAGCTGGCTAGTCAGGCCAACGACGAAAGGATCATAGATCGTCAGCGCTCCCCCGAACAGAAATACGATCAGCAGCAGGTTGTCAAACAGCGACTCCCACAACCCCAGGCGGCTGGAATCGAAGGTGTAGGCGGTGCTTGCGCGAAGTTTTTCTTCATCCAGAGCATCTTCAAACCCCGCGGGAACGGTTGCTCCTTGTTGTTTGAGGTGCTCCAGATTAATATACCGCAACCAGTAGGTAAAGGCGGTCTCCGCGACAAAAAGAATGAGCAGGGCAAGTTTCGTCAATGGCAGGTCCTGAGGAACGGTATCACCGCCCCATGGCGGCGCGAATCTATGATATCAGCGAATACACATCTTTCACGCACTTGCCAATCCCCTCGTACACCTGGGAGATACGGTTGGCGAGCATATAGGCCGGGGTGGTAACGATCATTTTGTCGCAATCCACGATCACGCTAGTCACCGGGCACTCCTGATGAACCGCGCCGGTTTTCTCGATTTCCGCGGCTGTGGCAGCATCATTGCCGATGGTGACCGTGGGCGCCAATTCCTTGCCCAGCACAGCCGCAATAACCACCGGCGCGATGCAGATGGCGCCGATCGGTTTCTTGGCTGCGGCCATCTCCTTCAGCAGGCGAGCCACCTCGGAGTTTACCGATGCAGCGGCACCCTTCATGGCGAAATCACACAGGTTTTTTGCAGCTCCAAACCCGCCCGGCAACACAATCGCATCCAGGTCAGCAGCCTTGATCTCTTTGATATTGCGGATATTTCCGCGGGCAATACGGGCCGACTCCACCAGAACATTGCGCTTCGCTCCGGTTTCCTGCATGGTCAGATGATCCGTCTCGGGGAATTCGATATCGGGAGCCATGCAAACCGCCTCGGCCCCGCACTGATCAATGGCCAGCAGAGTCAGGACCGCCTCGTGAATTTCGCTTCCGTCACGCACGCCACACCCGGACAATACAACACCAATCTTTTTCATAACCATTTCCTCCTCGTGACATTGTCAGCCCAGCCTCATTGGCGGACTGTTTGAGTTGATGATGACAGTTCTAAAAGCGCCCTGGTCACTGCCGTGTCATAGGGCGTCAAAGGGATCGGGATCAGGTCGCGGATGGAGTTTTCCCGGCAGATGACCTCATTTTTCAGCCCTTCGATCAGCGGTCTGGACACGGAGGCAGGCACCGTGGTGACAAAGCCGACCCAGTAAGATGACAGCTTGGGAGTCAAAACCGGCACCGGCAGAATATAGAGTTTTCTGCCCTCGATGCGGGCGAAACGCTCCATCATCTCCCGGTAGGTAAGAACCTCCGGACCTCCGATATCAAAGGTCCTGCCGGCGGTCCGTTCGTCAGCCAGACAGCCGGTCAGATAGGCGATCACGTCATCCACCGCAATCGGCTGGCAGCGGGTTGCCACCCAGAGCGGTGTGACCATGAGTGGCAGACGGTTCACCAGGCAGCGCACCATCTCGAAGGAGGCGCCCGAAGCCCCGATGATAACAGCCGCCCGCAGAAAGGTTGTCGCAAACTTCCCCGAGCCGAGTATAGCAGCCACTTCCAGGCGGCTCTTGAGATGCTCGGAAAGCTCGTCACCGGTCTCACCCAGTCCCCCCAGGTAGATCACCCGCCGAATCCCGGCCAGGTTGGCCGCGGAAACAAAGTTCTCGGCAGCCGTACGGTCACGCCGCTCAAAGCCGGCCCGGCCCGCGGCCATGGAATGTACCAGATAATAGGCTGTGTCAATCCCCTCAAGCGCAGCGTCCAGGGTTGCGGGCTCCAGCATGTCGCCCCGCACACAGTCGGCTTCATCGGGAATACCCGACCCATCCCTGCGCACCATGCAGCGTACACTATACCCCAACTTCAGCAGCGCAAGCGTCAGCCGCCTGCCGATAAAACCGGTTACGCCGGTAACCAGAACTTTTCCCGAGGAGCTATTCATGGGGTTATTGTGCCATAACCATGGGGGATGGCAAGGTAATACCTCTCGTCATCCGCAAAGAGTCCTCACCTCCAAACCTGGCAACAGACGGATTACGGAAATATCTATCCAAGAATATCCTGTTTTTGAGTACCCCGTACAAACTCCAGCGCCGCAAAGGTCAGGGCCATGACAAGGTAACCGGTTGCCAGATGCCAGACAAGGGGTGATGGTGGCGTCAGCGGCGAAAAGACCGCCCCGCTGGGAAGCGGCGAATGCATCACACCGCACAGGGTCAGCAGACTGCAGATCGCCAGATACAACGCAGCCCGACCAGGCCGGTGATCAAGCACATGGGCAAAAGCCGCCCCCCATAGCAATGCGGTAACAATGAAACCGTTGCCCATCATGGTCGTGGTCCTGTAGGTCTGCAGCAGGTCGCCGGCCAGATCGGCAGCGCTTTTGCCCAAGCCGTCCAGCAACTGGCCGAATTCGATCGAGATCAGACAGGCGATTACCGGAATAAAGGAGATCACCACGGCGCGATAATGCTCGCGGGGGGTTGCCTCAAAGGCCTGGGCCGTAATTTCGATACCGATGAAGATCAGAATCGGCGCCACGGCAGCTTCGGGCAGCAACCCCACAAAGAAGGAGAGATAACCCAGCACCGCTCCCAGGCCGACGAAGAGCGCCGTGGCAATGGTATAACCGGAGCGTCCCCCCATCTCCTTGTAGGCCGGATGGCCGATGTAGGGGCAGGACTGGATCACGCCACCGCACAGGCCGGCCAGCAGGGTGGCAAAACCCTCCACCAGCAGGATATCGCGGGTGTTGTAGTCATCGCCGGCTACCGCCGCGCTCTCGGTCACATCCACCCCCCCCACCACCGTTGCCAGGGCAAAGGGGATCGCCAGCGGCAGATAACCAAGTGCCCGCGGCATGCCGGGCAGGAATTCGAGTGTGGGGAGCGGCAGATGAATGGCCAGTTCCAGCGCATGCGGAACAAGCGCTGCCCCCTGGGGAAGCAGCCCAAAGGTACTCAGCAGGTAATGGCCAAGGGTACCGCAGAGGATGCCCGCCAAAGCGCCGGGAATGGCGAGCGGCAGCCTGAAGCGCGCCAGGAGCGAGATAAAGACGATCCCCAGGGAGAGAAAGCCGACCACCGGAGAGGCGAACAATTTGAGGAACGGAAGGTAGGCGATCAGCAGCAGCGCCACAGCCGCGATGCTTCCCAGCAGACCGGCGCGGGGAATCACCCGCCGCAGGGTCGGGCCACAAAAGGAGACGCCGATCTTGAAGAGCCCCATCATGACGATCACCGCCATGGCCACCTGCCAGGTCAGGTGAGCGTCTTTGGTGGTCAGATAACAGGGACCGATCACACCGAAGGCCATGCCAAAGGTGGAGGGTGTGTCCAATCCCAGCGGCATGGCGGTCACATCGTCACGCCCGCTGCGTCGGGCCAGCCGCCAAGCCATCCAAGAGTAGAGCAGGTCGCCCGCCAGCACCCCCATGGCGCTTCCTGGCAGCATCTTGCCCAACACCAGCTCACGCGGCATGCCGAAGACACCGGTCAGAATGGCGGCCATGATGACCAGGTCGGAAAGGTTGTCCAGCATCAGGCCGAAGAAGGCGTTGATATCACCAACGGCAAACAGGCGGGGCTTGTGGGGCATGCGCGATTCCTCCGGGATTGGAGGGGAAAGTGCCATAGGGAAAATGCGAATGCAATATAAAATCCGGCAGATGACTGGGTAAAAGACGTGCAGTTGCATTAGACTTTGCCAAGTGTCGGAAGTGTGGTAAGGGTAGTATCCACAAAAGTTGGCAGAATGGCCCCTACTCAACTTTGTCCACAGAGAAAAACAGTATATATGGGGATCCGCAACAGCAGATCCTGGAGAACAGCGCCTTATACCTGATCCAGATCCTCCTGCCGCTCTACGACAACAGCGGCACTCCCTTTCGCCAGCAGGATTACACCCGTGTGCGGGATGAACTGGCGGAGCGCTTCGGTGGAGTCACCGCCTACTTGCGCTCTCCGGCCGAGGGGATGTGGCGGGAAACGCCCTCCTTGACAATTCGTGACGAGATCGTCATCTATGAGGTTATGACCGACTCGCCGGACCGGGCCTAGTGGCGCTGTTACCGGGAAGAACTGGCCAGACGCTTTCGCCAGGAGTTGCTGATCGTCAGGGTGAGCGAGATACAGTTACTGTAGATGAATCAAAACGTACCGGGATACCTATAAAAGATGCCCACACATGACTCTCGCCATAGCGCAACTTTCTGGATCAACACCCTCGGATTAATTCCTCACCCCGAAGGGGGCTGGTTCCGCGAAACCTACCGCGCTTCCGAATCCATCCCCCCTGCTGGCCTACCGGACCGTTTCAATGGGCCGCGATCCCTCTGCACCGCCATCTATTTCCTGCTGGAACGGGGACAATTCTCAGCCCTGCACCGCATCAGATCCGATGAAATCTGGCATTTCCATGAAGGCGCGCCCTTGATAGTGTCTGTACTTACCCCCGAGGGGGAACAGTATGACATACCTCTGGGTCGGGATGCGAAAAGCGGAGAACGATTTCAAGCGGTGGTACCGGCCGGTTGCTGGTTCGGGGCAGAGCCACAGGGAGACTTCTCCCTGGTTGGCTGTACCGTGGCCCCCGGCTTTGATTTCAACGATTTTGAAATGGCCGACCGCACAGATCTGACCAGCCGTTTTCCTCAACATGGGACACTGATCCAACACCTGACAAGAACTTGACCATGGCGACACCCCACTCACAGGAAATTGCCTGCCAGCAGGTTCTGGTGGAAGACGCCTCGGTGTTCTCCCTGCAGTGGAGCATCTTTCCGATCAGCATTGCGGATTCTCTTACCCCCGACATCCTGCGCAATCGCTATCTCGACTATATCCGCTCATGTACCGCGACCCTTATCCGGCCAACGTTTTTTGAAGAAGGAGTGGAATTTCGCCTGCTCTCCAGCAGCATCAGCCTGATCAGCTTCCTCCCCCCGGATAACAGACAAGATAAAAATGTTTCGATTCTGCGCATCTGCGGCGGCATACTGGTTCAGCCACGCCAGTGCGACCGTGGAGAACTTCGATTCGGCGTAGAACAGGTCGATGCTGGGGTCAAGGTATCGCTACTGCTGTGCGATTTTTGCCCACTGATCCTGGGTGGTCCGTCCCCCTCCCCTGTCCGGTTCTGGCTCTACCGTCTCACCCAGGCCTTCATCCACCGTCTGGTCACGATTCGTTTCCTGACCATGCTGTACCGAAATCTGGCCGGTTCATCTGCTCCCGTACGCCTGGTCAAGATCCGGGTGCGCGATGGACAACCGGTATAGTATTTTGAATTGTGGCAAAAAACATGCTAAAGTTTTGCGATTGGCACCTTGTGTCCATTCCCAAGCATGACAGGACAACCAACTCTTTCGCACCTCCGATGCGCCGCATCATAAAAATACAAAAAACCACCAGGAATCCCTATGCCCTACACCGACATGGAACTACCCGAGAAACTGCCCATTTTCCTTCAAAAAGAAATGGTCCCCTTTCCCTACATGATCTTCCCGCTCTTCATAGATGAACGGGATGTGCAGATCTTTAAAGCAGCAAGCGAACACGACAACCTTGTGGCGGTGGCGCTTCGCGATGGCGATCAACCGTCTGACCACCGCGAAATAGGGACCCTCTGCCGGGTCAACAAGATCACTAAAATTGCTGACGACAAGTTCAAAATAACCATGGAGGGGTTGAATCGGCTGAAGATCCTCGAGTTGGACCTGTCGGGGCCAATCCCCATGGCCCACTGCGAACTGGTCAGGGAATTTGTGGAAAAGGGCATGGTTTCCGACGCACTGGTTCAAAGCCTGAACGCTCTGCTGAAAATTGCACTTTCCCACGGCAAACCGTTACCGGACGACGTCATGAAGATGATCGACTACATCGACAACCCGGCCCGTTTGTCCGACCTGGTGGCGCTGTACGTCAACCTGCCGCTTGAAGGTCTTCAGGAATTGCTGGAGACGATCGATCCTCTGGAGCGGCTCAAAAAAGTGTACGTGTACCTGACCAACGAAGTTCAGCGTTTGCAGGTCAAAAGTGATATCAATACTGAAGTCAACCGCAAGGTCGGCAAGAACCAGAAGGAATACATCCTGCGGGAGCAGATGAAGCATATCCAGGATGAGTTGGGTGAAGACGACGCCCGCACATCGGATATCAACGAACTGCGTAAACGCATTGAGGAAGCCGGCCTGCCGGAGGATGTCCACAAAATTGCCATCAAGGAGCTCAAACGCCTGGAGCGCATCAACCAGGCTTCTCCCGAGTATACCGTTTCACGCACCTACCTGGATTACCTGGCCGGCATGCCCTGGACCAGCTCCACATCCGACAGCCTGGATATCATCAGGGCCGAAGAGATCCTCAACGAGGATCACTACGATCTTAAAAAAATCAAGGAGCGAATTCTGGAGTTCCTGGCGGTACGTTCGCTGAAGGATAACATGAAAGGGCCGGTGCTCTGTTTTGTCGGTCCTCCCGGCGTGGGCAAAACCAGCCTGGGCAAGTCCATCGCCCGCTCGCTGGGCAGAAAATTCGTCCGTATCTCCCTGGGAGGCATGCGGGACGAAGCCGAAATCCGTGGTCACCGCCGTACCTACATCGGAGCGCTGCCCGGCCGGATCATCAAGGAGATCTTCCGCTGTGGAAGCAACAACCCAGTCTTCATGCTGGACGAAATCGACAAACTGGGCCAGGACTTCCGTGGCGACCCCGCCTCGGCGCTGCTGGAGGTGCTTGACCCGGAGCAGAATTTCTCCTTCCAGGATCATTATCTGGATGTCCCCTTTGACCTGTCCAAGGTAATGTTCATCACCACTGCCAACCAGCTCGACCCGATCCCCGGTCCGCTGAAAGACAGGATGGAGGTCATCCGTCTGGCCGGCTATAGCACGGAAGAAAAGCTGCACATCGCCCGCAATTTCATTATCAGACGCGAAATCGAGGAGAATGGGCTGGCTGACATGCCGCCCGAGTTCCATGACGACGCCGTCACCAAGATCATCTCCGACTACACCAGGGAAGCGGGCGTGCGCAACATGCAGCGCACTATCGCCACCATCTGCCGCAAGCTGGCCAAGGAGATCACCCAGAAGAAACCGCTGCGCACCCCCATCACTCCCGAGATTGTGGCCGAACTGCTGGGACCACGCAAATTTCACAATGAAGTGGCCGCCGAGAATGACCGCATCGGAGTCGTCACCGGCATGGCTTGGACCGAGTCAGGCGGTGACATCCTCTTTGTGGAAGCCACCAGCATGCCGGGCAAGGCGGAACTGATCCTGACCGGCTCCCTGGGGGATGTCATGAAGGAATCGGCCCGGGCAGCGCTCTCCTACATTGAAGCCCACGCCGATGATTTCGGCATTAAGCCGGAAGCCTTTGAAAACAGGACCATCCATATTCATGTCCCCTCCGGGGCCATCCCCAAGGACGGTCCTTCGGCCGGGGTGACCATTGTCACGGCCCTGGTGTCGCTGCTGACCGGCAAACCGGCCAAACGCGACGTCTCAATGACCGGCGAGATAACCCTGACCGGGCGGGTGCTGGCAATCGGAGGCCTGAAGGAGAAAGTGCTGGCCGCCCACCGGGCCGGTGTCAGGAAAATCGTTGCTCCGGAACGGAATCGCGACGACCTGGAAGACATACCTGAAAATGTACGCAACGAACTGCAATTCACCTTTATCAACGAGGCTCGCGAGGCCCTTGCGGCGGCACTCTGATCCATGGACATCGCGGTCGTCGACAGAATTCTGATCACGTTCTTCCATGAATTTCAGAGCTATTTCAGCCTGGCGGGCAAGACGTTTGTACGCATGGTGCGGAGGCCGTTCTACTACCGTGAATTTGTGACGCAGTTTGACAAACTGGGGTTTTCCTCCCTGTTTATCTGTATCCTGACCGGCCTGTTCTCCGGCATGGTCATGGCATTGCAATCGCTGATTCAACTCAAGCCTTTTGCCGCCACCAGCTATGTGGGAGGCATGGTGGCGGTGACCATGATCAAGGAACTGGGGCCGGTGCTCTCCTCGCTGATGGTAGCCGGGCGGGTCGGGTCGGCCATCACCGCCGAACTTGGCACCATGGTGGTCACCGAGCAGGTGGATGCCATGCGGGTGGAGGGAACCGATATCATCAAACGCCTGGCAACCCCGCGCCTGAAGGCCATGCTGCTGGCCATGCCGCTGCTGACGGTGGTAACCGATGTCGTCTCCATACTGGGCGGCTATATCATGTCATCGGGCTACAGCATCAACCCGACCATGTACATCAGCGGGCTTCCGCAGTTCATGGTGTTTCAGGACCTGATCGAGGGGTTGCTGAAACCGGTCTTCTTCGGCCTGATTATCGCCGTCACCGGCTGCTACATCGGCCTGAACACCCGTGGCGGTGCAGAGGGCGTGGGAGCTGCGGCCAAACAGGCCGTGGTGCTGTCGTCGGTCATGATCCTGGTATCGGATTTCTTCATTTCCAAGATATTCGTGGCGTTCAGGTGAGACCTTTGAACCACTGGCTGTTTAAAACCGAACCGGGTTGTTTTTCCTTTGACGACCTGAAACAACGTCCCGACATGACCGAACCCTGGGATGGGGTGCGCAACTACCAGGCCCGCAACTTCCTGCGCGACACGATCAAGCAGCGGGACCTGGTGCTGTTCTATCACAGCAACATCCCCGAGCCTGCCATAGTCGGCATAGCCCAAGTCGTGCGGGAGGGCTATCCCGACACCACCGCACGCGATCCCAACGCAGAACATTTCGACCCCAAATCCTCACCTGAAAATCCGATCTGGTACATGGTTGATGTGCGCTTTGTCAAACCGCTCATAACGCCGGTCACGCTGGAACAGATCAAGTGCAACCCGCTACTGGCCGACATGCCGCTGGTCAAACGCAGCCGGCTCTCGATCCAGCCGGTGACACCCGATCAATGGAACGTCATCCTTGCCATGGGGGAGACACCCTTCCCATGAGCCCCGCCAACTCCATCCGCATGGAAAAACTGTGCTATACCATCGGCGGCCGAAAAATCCTGGGGAACTTCGACTTCAGCCTGGAACGGGGGGTCAACCGCACCATCCTGGGTGTCAGCGGCTCCGGAAAAACCACTATTCTCAAGTTGCTGCTGGGGCTGCTGCAACCCACCTCAGGCAAGGTTTTCATCGCCGACCAATGTATCACCGGTCTGCCGGAATCAGCCTATATGGAGCTGCGCAAATGCATTGCCATCGTTTTCCAGGGCGGAGCGTTGTTTGATTCCATGACCGTCGGGGAAAATGTGGGTTACCGGCTGTTCGAGGAGGGTCGCTTGAGCACGGCGGAAATCGAACGGATCGTAGTGGAAAAACTGGGGTTCGTGGGGGTTGAACAGGCCCTGAATCTGTATCCGGCTGAGCTTTCCGGTGGCATGAAAAAACGGGTGGCCATTGCCCGGGCACTGGCGGCCGACCCGGAGTATATTTTTTTTGACGAGCCGACCACCGGCCTCGACCCGATCGGGGTCTACAACATCTGCAACCTGATACAGCGCCTGCAGGCCGAGGGAAAAACCACCCTGATGGTTACCCACGACCTGGAAACCGCCTTTGCGACATCGGACCGATTCACCTTTCTGCACCAGGCGAACATGCTGTTCGAAGGGACCGAAGCGGAGATGCGGGCCAGCGCCATCCCGGAGGTACGGGAGTTTCTGGCGCCGACCGATCAATCGCTGTTCGTTTAACAAACATTGAACAGGACGTGACATGGAACAAAGCAACAGGATAGGCTGGGCCCAGGTACGCGCAGGGGTATTCATCTTCATGGCGCTGGTTTTTATCGCGGCTGGTGTCCTGCTGATGGGGCAAAAGACCAAGATGTTCACCCCCAAGGGCTCATTTCGGGTCGTAATGGATGACGTGGCAGGACTCAAGGAGGGCGCTCCGGTCTGGCTGGCCGGGGTCGATGTGGGAGTGGTGACCGCAGTCGAGTTCGTCAACCCGGAAAAGTCCAATGAGGTAACCATTTTTATCGAGGCAGAGCATGGTGCCCTGCGTAAAATCGGTGCCGACTCAAAAATCACCATCAAGACCCGCGGCCTGATGGGCGAAAAATATGTGGATATCGCCCCGTCCCGCACTTACTCCCAGGCGCCGCCCGATCTGCTGCACGGAACGTCCACGGCAAAGCTGGATGACGTGGTTCAGAAGGCCGGAACAACTTTTGACCGCCTGAACGTCATCGTGGACAACATCAGCCAGGGCAAGGGCACACTGGGCAAGCTGACCACCGATCCGGTGCTGTATTCCAACATCGTCAAGCTGACCGGCGAGTTGAGCGCCCTGACCATCACCATCAACCGCGGTGAAGGCACCCTGGGGAAGCTGAACCGCGATCCGGAACCATTCAACAGGCTGATCAGCATCCTCAACCGCGCCGACCAGACCCTGCAGGACATGCAGAAATCCGACGGCACACTCAACCGGTTGATCTATGACAAAACGCTCTATAACAAGCTGACATCACTGGCGGACACCAGCGTTCAGGCTGCCGGCGACGTACGCGAACTGAATCGCAAACTGACGTCCCGTAGTGGCACCCTCGGCATGCTGATCAACGACCGGGATGCCTACGACAAGGGGATTTCCCTGCTCACCCGCGCCGACAATTCGGTCAGGGCCATTGAGGAAATCACCGGCCGTATCAACAGTGGCAACGGCAGCCTGGGTAAGGCCATCAACGAAAAGGAACTCTATGACAGGATGAACCGAATGGTAGATTCCGTTGAGGTGCTGGTAACCGATATCAAGAAAAATCCGGGCCGTTATGTTAAGTTTTCACTCTTTTAGTACAGTGCGGAATTAGAGGAAGTAGCCATGCGTACATTTTTTGCGATTGCAGTAGCAGTATCCCTCTTTGTTACCCCCCTTCACGCCGCTCCTTTGGCTATGCTCAGGACAGGCCTGGAGGAAAAAGTCGTTGAACACACCCTGAAAAACGGCCTGAAACTGCTGATGGTCGAACGCCACACCTCGCCAACGGTCGCGGCCTGGATCCGGTTCCGGGTAGGGAGTGTGGACGAGAGAAGCGACGAACGTGGCATAGCCCACCTACTGGAGCATATGCTCTTCAAGGGAACCACCACCCTGGGGACCACGAATTATGCGGCCGAGAAACCGCTGCTGGACAGTATCGAACAGGCCGGCCAGTCCCTGATCGCCGAAAAAGCCAAACGGGACAAAGCCGACGCAGTTCGGGTGACCGAACTGACGCAACAACTGTCAAAGCTGGAAGCCGAGGCGGGCAGATACGTTGTCAAGGATGAATTTTTCGAGTTGTACTCAAAAAACGGAGGCGTTGGCTACAATGCCTTTACCAGCCGTGACGGCACAACCTACCTGATCAGCCTGCCGTCAAACAAACTGGAACTGTGGGCCGCCATTGAATCCGACCGAATGCAGAACGCAGTGCTGCGGGAGTTCTACACGGAACGGTCAGTAGTGATGGAGGAGCGCCGCCGCTCCTACGATTCCGACCCGGAAAGCAAGTTGTGGGAGACCTTCCTGGCGTCCTCCTATCTGGCGCACCCCTATGGGCAACCGACCATTGGCTGGATGTCGGACATAGAAAACCTGACCCGCACCAAAGCCGAACGTTTTTTTCATGACTATTACGGCCCCCAGAGCGCAATTGTGGCCATTGTCGGTGATATCGACACCGCAGCAACCATTGCCCTTGTGGAACGCTATTTCGGCGCCATCCCCCCGGGAAAGAAACCGGCTCCGGTCACGACCATTGAGCCGAAACAGGCTGGTGAACGCCGCATTGAAGTGGTTGCCGAATCAGAACCGACGCTGCTGCTCGGATTTCACAAGCCGGCCATCTCCGCTGCCGATGACTATGTCTTTGATGTCGTCAGCACTGTCCTTGGCCACGGCCGCACTTCGCGGTTGTACAAGAAACTGGTTCTCGAGTCACAGATCGCCACTGATGTGTCTGTTTTCGATGCCCCCGGCAGCCGTTTTCCCAATCTGCTGGTGTTTAACTCCAACCCCCGCGCCCCGCACACGATCCGGGAGGTGGAGCAGGTTATCCTGGCCGAGTTGGAGCGTCTCAAGAAAGAACCGGTCAGTGAACGGGAATTGCAACGGGTCCTCAATGGCATAGATTTCGAAGAGGCCCGACGAATGGGTACCAACGGGGGATTAGCGCGCAATCTGACAGAGTACGAGGCACTTACCGGCAGCTGGCGCTACATGAGCGAGTATCGCCGCAAGGTGGCCGCAGTCACCCCGGCTGACATCCAACGTGTGGCCCGCACCTATTTTACACAAGAGAACCGCATGGTCGGTTTTATCGCCACCAAGGGGGCTGAAAACAAATGAAACGTCTGATACTTGCCCTCTGCCTGACACTCTCCACCATCAGCACGGTTTTTGCCGCCAACAGCGGAAAAGCCGATCCCCGCAGCATGACTTTTCCGGAATTGCGCTTTGTGATACCGAAGGCAGAACGGATTGTTCTGGAGTGCGGCATGCCGGTCTACCTGCTGCGTGATACGGAACTGCCCATCATCAGCATGACCGCCATGGTACGCACCGGCTCGATTCATGATCCGGCAACAAAATCGGGCCTGGCGCACATGACCGGCAGCGCCATGCGCAGTGGTGGCGCCGGCAGCCTAGTCCCGGAAAAGCTGGATGACGAACTGGATTTCATGGCCTCCAGCGTGGAAAGCAGCATTGCCGCAGACATGGGAACAGTCTCCCTGACCAGCTTGTCCAAAAATGCGGACCGATCGCTGCAGATTTTTTGCGACGTACTGTTGCACCCCGATTTCAACGAAAAACGCCTCGAACTGATTCGCAAACACCTGATCGAAGGGCTGCGCCGCCAGAATGACGATCCCAAGGAGATTGCGGACCGGGAAATAATCAGGGCGATATATTCCGGACACCCTCTGGGGGCGGTACCCACCTTTGCATCGGTGAATGCCATCACGAGGCAGGATGTCATCGATTTCCATCGCCGTTTTTTCCGGGTCGACAACATGATTCTGGCGGTGTCGGGCGACTTCGAACGCAGCGACATGATCCGCACACTCAACGCGGCTTTTGGTAAGAAACCGACCTCGGCCTCCCCTGAGCCGGGGGAAGTTCCCCAGCCGGCAAACGCGTACAAGGCGGAAACCCTCTACGGACGCAAAGCGGTAAACCAGACGGTTATTCGCATGGGGCATCTGGGGTTAATCAAAGACAGCCCCGATATCTACGCGGTACGGATACTGGATTATATCCTGGGTGGCAGTTTTACCTCGCGATTGACCATGGAAATCCGCACCAATCAGGGTCTGGCTTACAATGTTGACAGCCATTTTGATATCGGCCGCCGCTTCACCGGTACCTTTATCGCCGAGACCGAGACCAAAGCCGAAAGCACCGCAAAAACCATCGGCCTGATGAGGGAGATCATCTCTGGTATGACAAAGGCAGAGGTCAGCGACCAGGAGTTAAAATCAGCCAAGGAGTATATCATAAACTCCTTTATGTTCGGCTTCACCAGCCCGGCTGCCATTGTAACCCAACGGGCCCGGCTTGAGTTCTACAACTACCCTGACACCTATCTGGAGTCCTACCGCGGCAACATCGCCGCAGTAACAAAGCAGGATGTCCTGTCTGCCGCCCGCAAGCATCTCAAGCCTGAAGCATTCAAAATTGTTGTGGTGGGAGACGCCAGCGCCTTTGACAAGCCGCTCACGACCTTTGGAACGGTTCGTGAAGTTGATCTGCAGCAGAATCCGGATCGTTCAGAGAAATAGGAGGACCGTATGGATCTTCTTCAATGGGATGACAGTTTCAAGTTGAACATTCCCCGGATCGACGAGCAGCATGAGCGGCTGATCGAGCTGATCCGCGACCTGGAGGATGCGGTGCAGGACGGAACAGGGGGACTGCTGATCAGCTACGTTATGCAGGAGCTGATCAGGTATGTCGGCCTGCACTTTGGAGATGAAGAGTGCCTGATGATGGAGTACGATTTTCCGGAACTTGCCGTACACCGCCAGAAACATTCCTTCTACATCAGCCGTCTCCAGGAAATCCTGGAGCAGAATCGTGATGGTGATGCCCTGAGCACCGCTACACTGGCCTTTCTCAAGGAATGGATCGTAACCCATATCAAGGGAACCGACCAGGAATATGGCCGTTTCATCCGCGCTACCCAGACTTGAGACAGTTTTCCATTAAAGTTGCTCAAACAAACTGTCGATGAAGGTACTAAGTAAGGCATCAAAAACGGCGAGTCAGTATGTAATCGGTTCTTAGATTCCGAATCGCCCTTGGGAGTACGTCATGAAAATCGACCAGAACATTCAGCTTTCCCCCGGCAAGCTGGAGAGCACACAAAAGACTGTTACCACGCGCACGACAAAAGAGGCCGCAGCCCCGGACAAAACTGGTGCAGCCGCCTTTAGCGTTACCATATCCAAGACAGCCGGACAACTGGCAAAGGCAACAGAACTGCTGGCAAAGGCGCCAGCGGCTGAAGATGGAATCCGTCACGAGAGGGTTGCAGCCATAAGGGAGCAGCTGGCTTCGGGCAGCTACACCATCAGCGGCAAGGATGTGGCAACCAAGATTCTCAATGTTCTCAAAAGCTGAATACGAAAAAGCCCCACCGAAACCGGTGGGGCTTTTTCGTATTCAGGGATAAAAACCTTCCCGAAAATTCTTCACGTTCTCTACCCATCCTCCCCACAAGAAAGCGCCATCTTCACCGCCATCCCCATGGCAGCCAGCAGGCTTCCCGCCGAGGCCCGGCCACTCCCGGCCAGGTCATAGGCGGTGCCATGATCAACCGACGTGCGGATAATCGGCAGCCCCAGGGTAATATTTACCCCATCATCAAAGTGCAACAGTTTGAGCGGAATCAATCCCTGGTCATGATACATGGCCACAACACCGTCGTAGTGACCCTGCCGGGCAAAATGAAAAAGGGTGTCGGCCGAAAGCGGCCCCCGGGCGTCGATCCCGGCGCACCGCGCTGCTTCAATTGCCGGGACAATGAAATTGCGCTCTTCATCGCCAAACATGCCCCCCTCTCCGCAATGGGGGTTGAGGGACAGCACCGCCAGACGCGGTCGGGCAATCCCGGTCAACCTCCGCACTCCGGCCTCGGTCACGCGGATGGTTGTCAGGACCCGTTCAACACTGATCAGACCGGGCACATCCCGCAGCGCTTCGTGAATCGTCACCAGGCAGACCCGCAGCAGGTCTCCTGCCAGCATCATCACATACCTGTCCGTCCGGCACAGTTCCGCCAACAGTTCGGTGTGCCCCGGATAGTGGTGGCCGGCCCGGTTCATGGCCTCCTTGCTGATCGGCGCGGTGACCATGGCCGCCAGGCGGCCATCGAGGCAGAGCCGGGTGGCGGTTCGGATGTAGGTGTACACGGCATCCCCGGCAGCGCTCGTCGGGCAACCATACATCAGGTCCGCCTCCGTAAGCTGCGACTCTTCCAGCAGCGGAATGACTCCCTTTCCAACCCGGCCCGCTTCTTCCGGTGATGCAACGGTCTGCACTGTCAACGCTGCGTTGCAGACCCTGATAGCCCGCTTCAGCGCTGCAGCATCGCCGATCACGACCGGGCAACATTGGGCATGGACCTCTGATGTTGCCAGGGCCGAGGTAATAATTTCAGGGCCGATCCCGCAGGGATCACCCATGGTGATGCCGATCAGTGGTTTTGCAGCTGGATCAGACATGCTGTCCCCCGGGGAGCTCCGCCACCGCCAGGGTGACATTTGCGGATTTGACCTTCTTCAGCAACAACCGTCCACCACCCGAGGCCAGCAGAGCGGCCGGTTCGGCCACTCCGGTGGCGCCGATGGCAGCCAGGGCATGCGCTGAGGGGTGCGAAGGAACCACTACCCGATTCAGCTCCTCGCTCTCGTAAAAGGTTATCCGGATGGCATGACGTTCCGCAAACGCCAGCAGCCCGGCCTCATCGCGCTTGGCAACGGCAGTACCGATACAACAGACACTCTTCAGGGAGAGGAAAATCCGCCGCAGGTGGGTTCCGACAAACTCATCGATTTCATCCAGGGGGGTATTGCGGTTACAGCCAATACCGAGCACCAGGTTGCGTGGTCGCAGGATCAACAGGTTGGCAGGCTGGGTCTGGGGTGGCAGGTGGCGGTTGGTGACAAAGAGACAGCCGTGCGCACCACTGGAAAGCGCCTCTGAGAAGGTATCGAAAAAAGCCAGATTGCCGCGGCCGTGAAACCAGCTTCGGGTCTGGCCACTGTGGTCTACCACGGCGATCCGATCTCCGTCCAGCATCAGACTGTTGAGCGTTTTGACGCCGGAGATATTATCGATCACCCAGCCCTGTTCCTTGGCCAGCATATCAAAGGAGGGCAACTGGTTAGCATCGGTGGCGGTGGTGATGACCGGCCGTGCGCCGCTGATAAAGGCACAGCGCTCGGCCAACTCATTTGCGCCGCCCAGATGGCCGGAAAGCAGGGATATGGAGAAGGTTCCGGCATCGTCCATCACCACCACGGCCGGATCGGTCTGTTTTGATTTCAGCAGCGGCGCAATCATTCGGACCACGATACCGGTTGCCATGATAAACACAAAAGCGTCCACCTCCTGCCAGAGGGAGTTGATACGTTCCTTCAGATCGCCCGGTTCGAAAAGTTGCCCTGACGGACCGGCCTGTCCGGCATAGCGGCGCGACACATGCAGTTCCGCCCCTGCCAGCCCATCCCGCAAACGTCGCCCCAGCAGGCAACCATTGCGGGTTATGGCGATCACGGCGGTGCGCATCTCAGACCACGACCCCTCGATAGCCATGGGCAAAAGAGCCGTCATACAACAACGATTTGGACTTGAGCCCTTCGCGACGCGCAGCCAGGACATCTCCGACAACAATCAACGCCTGGCGGTCAATACCCGCTTCGCGCACCTTGGCGCTAATATCCGCCAGGGTCCCCTGGATGATCTGCTCATCCTCCCAGGAGGCGCGGCTGACAATGGCGGCCGGCGTCCCGGCGGTGTAGGCCCCTTCCAGGAGCTGTTCAACCACCTTTTCGATCATCCCCACCGAAAGGTAGATCACCATGGTAGCGCCCAAAACGGCGATTTGGCTCAGGTGCTCCCGCTCGGGAACCGGCGTGCGCCCCTCCACACGGGTGAAAATCACCGTCTGGGACACTTCCGGCAGGGTCAATTCCTGTTTCAGGGCAGCAGCAGCAGCAAAGGCACTGGTAACGCCTGGCACCACCTGGTACTCCACACCCAGTCGATCCAGCGCCTCCATCTGCTCCTGTATGGCCCCGTAGATGGCCGGATCACCGGTGTGCAGACGGACCACGCTCTTGTTCTCCGCAATGGAGTCCATCATCGCGGTGATAACCTCGGTCAAGGTCATGCCGGCCGAGTCGTAGATATCAGCCGTGGCTGCGGCATAGAGTTTGACCAGCTGCAGATCAACAAGACTGCCGGCATAAATAATGACGTCGGCGTGACGCAGGAGCCGTGCCCCCCGGACAGTGATCAGATCGGCTGCTCCGGGTCCCGCCCCGACGAATGAAACGATTGGTGACATAGGTTCTCCATCCCAAAATGATTGTCCCTGGCGGCTTTAGCGCCTGGGGTACTGGTTCTTGTAGTCCGAATCCGGCGGCATGTCAAGCCGGAGCAGGCCTGTGGCAGAGCAGCCAACACATGACATCCTGCAAAATATATTTGACAATTCCCCAAATCGGTTTAAGATAAAAACCATCTTGTTACACCTTAATCAGCGAAAGGAGACCCAACCATGTGGACAGCAAAATTCAGAATTCGTCCGGTTTCCCACTGCAAAGACGGTTGCCCTAGTTGGCCCGTCGCATGAAAGCGGCGGGCATACCTGGAAAAAGCCCCGGTCACGTGACATGGGGCTTTTTTTTTGTAACTTTTCTGGTATCATCCCCGTCTGACTGGTACGCCCCCTCCCCAAAGAGACCCCCATGAAAAAATATATTCTGTTTGCCATCTTCGTCCTGTGTTGCGCAGGAGCCGCCGTCTTCTTCTACCTCAGACGAACATCCGAGATTACCTACAAGACAGTCACCATCGAGAGAGGCGCCATTGTCTCCACGGTCTCGGCCACCGGCAGCCTGAGCGCGGTTACCACGGTCCAGGTCGGCACCCAGGTATCCGGTACGATCCAGAAGCTGTATGTGGACTACAATAGCCGTGTAAAAAAGGGGCAACCCATCGCCGAGATCGACCCGTCCCTGTTCAGGGCGTCGGTGGAACAGGCCATGGGCAACCATCTAGCAGCCCAGGCCAACCTGCAGAAGGCCAAAGTGGCGCTCATCGATGCTGAGCGGACCCTGGCCCGCAACAGAAAGCTGCTGGTTGACGGCATCATTTCCCAGGGGGATTTCGATACGGCGGAAACGGCCTGCCTTTCGAACAAGGCCGCGGTAACGGCGGCCGAGGGCAGCCTGTCCCAGACTCTGGGAGCGCTGATGCAGGCCCGCACCAACCTTACCTACTCAGTCATCCGCTCGCCGGTGGATGGAGTGGTCATCTCCCGCGCGATTGACGTGGGACAGACCGTGGCCGCCTCCTTCCAGACGCCGACCCTCTTCACCATCGCCCAGGATCTGACCAAGATGCAGATAGAAGTCAGTGTGGATGAGGCCGACATCAGCCGCCTGCAACAGAACCAGAGCGTCAGCTTTACCGTGGATTCCTATCCGGAACAGTCCTTCCGGGGCAAGGTCGTCCAGATCCGCAATGCACCGATCATCACCCAGAACGTGGTTACCTATGTGGTGGTCGTCAATGTGGATAACAGCGATCTGAAACTGAAACCGGGCATGACCGCCAATGTCTCGGTGGAGGTCGCCAAGAAAGATGGCGTACTCAAATTGCCCCCCTCGGCCCTGCGTTTCAAGCCCAAGACCGGGGTGGAAGGCGCCAAAGAGGCCCGCCCGGCAAAAGCCCCCTCGGCCGATACGTCTGGCAAACCCATCCGCCGCACGTCAAGCGACCAGCAGGTGTACATCCTCAAGGATAAAAAGCCGCTTGCTGTGACGGTAAAGACCGGCATCGCCAACAACAGCAGTATCGAATTGCTCGAAGGTACCCTGAAGGAAGGGGATCAGGTCATCATTGAACAGAGCGGTGGCGACAGCAAGAAGAAATCAGGCGGCATGGGCGGCTCGCCCATGGGGCCACGTTTTTAGCCATGGGTACTGTTATCTCGCTGACCGACATCCGTCGTGTCTTTATCATGGGTGACCAGCAGTTTGAGGCGCTCAAGGGTATCTCGTTTTCAATTGCAGCGGGAGAATTTGTGGCCATCATGGGCGCATCGGGCAGCGGAAAATCGACCTGTATGAATATCCTGGGCTGCCTGGACCTGCCCACATCCGGCACCTACCTGCTGGATGGGCTCGACGTGGGCGGCATGAACCCGGATCAACTGGCCGACATCCGCAACAAAAAGCTCGGTTTTGTCTTTCAGGGCTTCAACCTGCTGGCCCGCACCCCGGCGGTGGAGAATGTGGAATTACCCCTGATCTACGCCGGGGCCTCGTCAAAGCAGCGCCGCAACCGGGCCATGGCAGCGCTGGAACAGGTGGGGCTGGCCGGCAAGGAGAACAATCATCCCAGCCAGCTCTCCGGTGGCCAGCAGCAGCGGGTTGCCATTGCCCGGGCACTGGTCAACGATCCGGCCGTGATCCTGGCCGATGAGCCGACCGGCAACCTGGACAGCGCCACCACCGAAGAGATCATGAGCCTCTTCACCACCCTCAACAGGCAGGGCATTACCATCATCATGGTCACCCACGAAGCGGATGTGGCAGCCCATGCACGGCGGAGACTCACCTTTCGGGATGGACTGCTCATCGGGGATACGAAGGGCTGATTCATGGATTTTCTGCAAACCCTTAAAATAGCCCTGCGGGCGCTGCGCACCAACAAGATGCGTTCCTTTCTGACCATGCTCGGCATCATCATCGGCATTGCCGCCGTGATCGCCATGATGGCGGTTGGGTCGGGAGCCAGTTATGTCATCTCCCAGCAGATCGCCAGTATCGGCAGCAACATCATCCTGGTGATACCCGGTTCCACCACCAGCGGCGGGCTGCGCACCGGCAGTGGCGGGGCACAGAGCCTGACCAGCGACGACGCCAAGGCGATCATGAGCGAGTGCCCTTCCGTTGAAAGCGCCGCGGCAACGGTGCGCAGCAGCGGCCTGGTGGTGTACGGCAACATGAACTGGTCAACCATCATCATGGGAGCGCCGCCGGAACTGTTCGACATCCGCGAATGGGGGGTCAGCGGCGGCCGAAGCATCAGCCAGCAGGATGTTGACGGCGCCAGCAAGGTCTGCCTGCTGGGTCAGACGGTTGCCGATAATCTGTTCGGCTCATCGGACCCCATCGGAAAAATCGTGCGGATCAAGAAGATTCCCTTCACGGTGATCGGCATCCTGGATCGCAAGGGACAATCGCCCCAGGGGACCGATCAGGATGACACGGTCTTTGTGCCGCTCAGAACGGCCCAGCGCAACCTGGTCCGCTCTCCCTTCCCCAACACGGTCGGCGCCCTGCTGATCAAGGCCAGGAGCGAAGATCTGCTCGGTAAAGCCGAAGAAGAAATCAACAGCCTGCTCAACCAGCGCCACCGCGTCAGCGGAGCCAAGGAAGCCGACTTTTCCACCCGCAACCTGTCTGAAATCCTGGCAGTGGCTGAACAATCATCAAAGGCCATGTCACTGCTGCTGGGCGCGGTGGCATCCATCTCGCTGGTAGTGGGCGGCATCGGCATCATGAATATCATGCTGGTATCGGTCACCGAGCGTACGCGGGAGATCGGCATCCGCATGGCGATTGGGGCGAGGAAACGCGACATCCTGCTGCAGTTCATGATCGAAGCGCTTCTCCTGACCATGCTGGGCGGCATCATCGGCATCCTGCTGGGCGCCGGCGGGGCCATAATCGTCTCACACATCCTCTCCTGGCCGACGCTGATTTCAACCAAATCCATCACAATTGCCTTTTTCTTTTCGGCGGCGGTGGGCATCTTTTTTGGTTTTTATCCGGCCAGAAAAGCCGCCGGACTAAATCCCATCGAGGCGCTCAGATATGAATGATCCCCAGGGAGTATCCCTGTCACCCGTTTTTGAACGGGAGTTTCCGGTTCTCTTCCATGATCTGGATTTCAAGGGCCATCTGGGTCCGGAAACCCTGCTCAACTTCATGCAAACCTCGGCCATTATGCATTCCCTGGCCCTGGGGGTATCGGCAACCAACCTGCGGCCGCAGGGTCTGACCTGGGTAATTTCCCGCATCCATCTGGTGATCGAGCGCTACCCGCGGGCCAGGGAGATCGTGGCGCTACGCACCTGGCCGGCGGTCCGCGAGGGGCTCTTTACCAACCGGGAATTCGAACTGAATGACGGTTCAGGGCACCCCCTGGCGCGCGCCACGACCTCCTGGGCGCTGATCAATATCGTTTCCCGCAGACCGGTCAAACTGGAGGGGAACCTGCCGCCCTACCCGCTGCTGCCGCGCAGGGCGGTGGACGACAATTTTGCCCCCTTGCCGCTGTTTCCCGGTTCAACCGCACCTGAAGTGACCTTCCGGGTATTGCGCGGTGATTTGGATCTCAATCACCATGTCAATAACACCGTCTACGCCCGCTGGGCCCTGGAAGCCGTGCCGGACGAGGTTGCTGCCGGCAACCTGACTGAACTGGAGATCTCCTTCCGGGCCGAAGTGCTCTACGGTGAAACGGTTGTTTCACGCTGTGCCGTACAGAAAGCGGAAACTGCAATCTGCTGCCTGCACCAGATTATCAACAAACGCGACAACAGGGAGCTGGCCAGACTGCGGACACGCTGGCGTAGCACCAAAGAATAGGCTACAGTTGCATGAGAAGTACCTGTCACTACTACGGAAAGACGGATCCTATCCATGACTACTCACGAATGCCCCATATGCAGCCGCTGGGATGATGACAGCGACCTGCGTATCATCCAGCTGAATCACTCCTATGTTACGCTCAACCGTGATCAGTTCTTTCCCGGTTACGTGCTGTTATTCACCAAAACGCACGTCACCGAACTCTTTCATCTGCAGCGCCAGGAGCGGGACGAACTGATGGATGAGGTCAGCCGTGTAGCAGAGGCTTTGCACAAGGCCTATAAACCAGACAAGATCAACTACGAACTTCTGGGCAACATGGCGCCGCACATGCACTGGCACCTGGTGCCGCGCTTTGCGTCCGAGCAGCTCTGGCCGCGCCCCATCTGGGCTGAGCCGCATCCAGAAGTTCTGCTCTCCCCTGACGAATACCACTGTCATATAGAACTGATACGAAAGGCGCTTTCATGATCAAACCCTTTACCACGACCCTCGACAGCGGATTACGCATCGTCTGTGTCGAAATGCCGCATCTGCACTCGGCAGAACTGGCCATCTACCTGAAGGCGGGGGGCCGCAACGACCCACGCGGCAGGGAAGGGCTCTCCCACTTTCTTGAACACATCCTTTTCCGTGGAACAGCTGACTTTAGCTGTTCCCAGGAAATTGAAAACGCCTTCGAAGCCATTGGCGGCACACCCAACGCATCCACCGATGCCGATTCAACCTGTTTTTACTCCCGGATCCACCCGGACCATTACCGGCGCGGCATGGAGATTTTTGCCTCCATGATCATGCAGCCGCTTCTGGAAGGTGTCGAAATTGAAAAGCGGATCATTACGGAGGAAGCGCGTGAGGACCTGAATGAACAGGGGGAGGAAATCAACGCCGACACCATCGCCAGCCGCCTGCTCTGGCCGCGCCATCCCCTGGGCATGCCGACCATCGGCACCCTGAAGAGCATCGCCGCCATCACCCGCGCTGACCTGGAGAAGCATCTGCGCACCTACTACGTTCCGCCACGGGCGGTGGTGGTGGTTGCCGGACCGGTGTCAAGCGACGCTGTTTTCTCTGCGGCCGCGGATGTTTTCAACAAATGGCGCGGAAACGAGCCGTGCCCCGCTCTTCCTGCCACTGCACGCTTCAACGCTCCCCAAATCCGTTTTGTGCACGATTCCGACAGCCAGATGGCCCTGCAACTCGCCTTTCTGGGGCTGCGCAGAAAAGACCCCCGTTTCATGGCCCTGCGCCTTCTGCGCCGGCTCCTGGCCGGCGGCGGCAGTTCGCGTCTGCATCTGCGCCTGAGGGAAGAGCTGGGGATCGTGTATTCGGTGGAGGCCGCCATCGGAGCCTATGAGGAAACCGGTTGCCTGGCCATCGATCTGTCAACCGCGCCGGAGACGCTGATCCAGGCCATTGAAGTAACCCTGGAGGAGATCGTACGCCTCACCCGTGAACCGGTTCCCGCAAGCGAACTGGATCGTGTCCGTCAGCTGTATATATTCGACCTGGAATACAGCCGTGATTCAGCCTATGAGATTGGTGGACGTTACGGCTGGGGGGAACTGATGGGTATGGTGCACAGTATCGAGGAGGACCAGCGGGAAGCTGCCGGCGTAACCAGCGCTGACCTGCTGGAAGCAGCACGCACGGTGTTTACCGCGGAAAACCTGCGGCTGGTGGCTGTCGGACCATGGACAGCCGGGATAAAAAGACAGACGGGCGCCGTGGTGAAACGATTTGTGGAGCAATGGGACACATGAACGCAGCAGCCGTCAGGCCACCAGCCTGTCACGATCAAACTCTTTACGGGTTTTGAGAATGCCTGCTAACGTCGTTTCCAGCGTCTGATCCATTTCGGTAAATCTGACACCGATACCGGGGGCGCTGTGCCCACCCCACGGCATTACCCAGCAGACAACCGCCTGAAAGGTTATGTCGAGCTCCGGCAGGTGGATCTCAACATTTTCGCCGATACTGTATTTCTCGGGATGCACATCCACGACAAAGAGCCCCCCCCAGGAGACATCCAGGGTAAACCCGCGCAGCTCTTCCCCCCTGTATCGCAGCAAGGTCAATATACAGATAGTATGTCGTTTGTGTGCGCGTGGTCTGCGGGGAGGAAACCCAGGACAGGTGCTGGTAATAAATTCGATCAGACTTTTATCCTGCGTAGCACTGCCCGGCATGGCCATGGGAACCACTGAAGCTCCGATCGCCCGCACCCGCAGAGTGGGAAAAAAGTTGGTCAGGGTATAGGCTACGATTTTTTCTTCGCCCTTGGCCTTGATGATGGATGGCAGATCAACCAGCAACCCATTGTGAAAACCGTTTAGAGCCCGTGTCTCGGCTTCAAGGAAGGTCGCGCAGGCAACAGCGGTTACATGGTGTTCACTCAGTGATGACACCAGCGCCGCCCTGGAGTCATCATTGTAGGAAACCACCAGAATCGCCATGTTTGAGGGCGTCATCTCCACACGATCCTTTCGTAACACAATTTTTTCCATATCAATACAGCGCATCCAGCACCTTGATGCTGATCTTGCCGATAATGGAAATAATCGGAGCCAGATCCTCCTGGGTATGCCCCTCGAAAAACTTGAGATGGGTAGGGTCGGCCGGCAACTGGTTGTAGGTGGGATCAACGGCCACCCAGCGCCCATCCAGAAAGCTTTCCGCCCAACTGTGATAGAGAAAGCCTTTTCCTTCCAGCGCAACCAGTCCTGATACGAAGCGGGTGGGAATTCCGGCGGCGCGGGCCAGTGCCGTATAGAGTCTGGCATGGGTTTGGCAGTTTCCCGTGCGGGATGCGAGACTGGCCAGAGCGCTGCCGCCATCATCCACGAAATCTTTCAACCAGTCAGTTGTCCAGGCTGCAATTGCCCGGGCAGTTTCAATCCGCCCGGCTTTGCCTTCGGCAATTTTTTTGGCCTGGGAAACAATCTCGGGGGCATCCGACTCGATCTTTTCCGCCGGCACCAGGTACCGTTGCTGGTCAACCGTCGCGGACGTGACCGGAATTTTTTGAGAAGGAACAGGAACCGCCGTACCGGTCCTGACAGTGATCCGCCCCGCCCCAGCCTTTTCAATGACCTGGCCGCCCTCTTGCAAAAGCGGCAGGGAATCGTTCCAACCGCTGATCTCTATGGACAACCCCGAGAGCTTCGCCTGGTTTTTCAGAGCAGGTACAGACCGTACCAGACTGAAATCATAGATCAGATCCTTGCGGGCAATGGTCAATGAACCGACAAATGCCGCCAGCGCTTTGGGGTCTTCGGCCCTGGTCATCACCAGACCATCACGAACAGATTCAACAATCGTATTACCCTGGCCATCCATCCAGATATCGTTCGCCACAAAGGGATAAAGGTTGTTCTGCAATTTCAGGGCAGCTTGACCGTCAGGCGCCTTTTCCTCGCCCAGCACCTTGATCTTGACCTCTTTTACCTTGATCTCTTCAGGGTCGAAGGTCAGGATTTTACAGGTTTTACCAGACGGAACTCCCCGCATCAGGGGATACAGGTTGAGGGCCGGACCAGGGAAAATCTCACCCTTGAGTTTGATCTGTTTGTCGGTAATCTTGCCGTTGCTCTCGCTCCGAACGCGCAAAACAGACTCGCTGGCCGTGCCTGTCAGACGGGTCAACACACCATTGATATTCTGCTCAATGTCGAAGGAACGCAGTACCAGCCCTTTTCCCACCCGATACACTTCACGAGAGGAAGCTTCCTTGGAAAAACCCATCACCTTGACGCGCACACTGCCGTCGCCCTCCATGCGGTATCCTTCGGCGGTTTCGGCAATCGTCTGGTGATAAAACCCGGCCCGTTCATTATCAACATAAATACCAAACCAGCGCTCCGACAACGGTGGTTTGGTCAGCTTGGAAAATTGAGCCGCCTCGGCCGCCCTCACCCCCAGAATACTCACGGCAGCAATACACAGCAGAAAACAGCTCTGCTTTAATATTTTCATGATCATTATGAATTCTCCCCGGGAGGAATCCCCTCGATGTTGTATAAAAAAACGCCACTACGCTTGCCCTGATAGCGTTACCTGGGCAGCAGTGAGTGGCGCATGTGTATTGTAACAGGAGCTCTAATGAATCTACTCCGTAAAAATAGGTGTTTTCTCGGCTTCCGGCAAGGACTCGCGTGTTTTGACCTTACATTGATTGGAAACGCTCCCATCCTCGCCGCAACTCTCACCACCAACCCCGCGCAGCAGCGAAGCAGCAGCGGCAAGCAGTTCATCTTTCCCGGAAGGTGTCAGTTTTCTGAATTCGGCTATCAAACGCTGTTCATCAACGGATAGATCCATACTATGCACTCCTTTCCACGGTGTATCTCAATCTGCGAAACAGATGTCCGAGCCCACCCGTTACCACGTCAGGCCAAAGGCCCCACACGTAACGACATTCCGTTTTTACCTCAATTAACCGCCAAACACAATTTCAAAAACAGTGTTACACGCATCCGGGAAGATTGAATGCAAGCTCCCCTGCGCCTACAGCAGTGTTTCCTGCGCCAGACGCTTCATCTCCGCAATGGTTGCGCCATAGTCGGGAGTGCCGAAAACAGCACTGCCCGCCACAAAAACATTCGCCCCGGCATGGGAAATCTGGGCAATGTTTTCAATTTTAACGCCTCCATCCACTTCCAGTTCGGCTTCGGAACCTCGACGGTCCAGCATGGCCCGCAGGTCGTGAATCTTTGGAAGGCAGGCCGGAATAAAACTCTGCCCGCCAAAACCGGGGTTAACCGTCATCAGCAAAACCAGATCCAGGTCATCAAGCACATACTCAAGCACGCCCAGTGGGGTCGCGGGATTGAGGGAGACGCCGGCCCGCTTGCCAAGCGACTTGATCAACTGCACGGTACGGTGCAGGTGATGAACCGCTTCCGCATGCACCACAATTATATCAGCCCCGGCTGCGGCAAAATCGGGGATATAGCAGTCGGGATGTTCAATCATCAGATGAACATCCAGCGGCAGGTCGGTCACCGTGCGGGCTGCCGCGACCACCAGCGGACCGATGGTGATGTTGGGAACGAAGTGGCCATCCATGACATCCACATGGATATAATCGGCGCCGGCAGCTTCCAGGGCGCGGATCTCATCGCCCAGACGGGAGAAGTCGGCGGAAAGGATCGATGGGGCGATTTTTTTCATGACGTTACTCCAGATTTCGATTTGATCTTACTTTTTTCTCAGTCGCGCCGCAAAGAATCCATCCATGCCGTGACGGTGCGGCCAGGCCCGGAACATGCCTTGGGCGGTGAACAGTTCGCCATATTCCGGGAAGATATCCACCAGGTTTTCTAGCACACAATCGGGGCGCCGCGAAAGAAAATCCAGTACCACCGATTCATTCTCCTCCACCGTGGTGGAACAGGTGGAGTAGAGCAGCACACCACCCGGCTTGAGCATCCTGACCGCATTTTTCAGAAGGGAGTGCTGGGTGGCTGCCAAGCGGGTGATATCGGCGGAGGTCAGCCGCCACTTGGCCTCCGGGTTGCGCCGGATGACCCCCAGACCGGAACAGGGGGCGTCCAGCAGCACTCGATCAAATGCGTCTGCGGGAAAAGCTGCTGCGTTGAGCAGGTCGGCAGCGCGGGTGCGGATAATGGAAATACCGAGCCGTCGGGCTGTTTCCAGGATCAACGGCAACTTGGAACCGGCCACATCCATCGCCAGAAGCTCTCCCCGATTGTCCATCAGCTGAGCCAGGTGGGTGGTCTTGCCGCCGGGCGCTGCACAGGCATCCAGCACCCGCTCGCCGGGCTGTGGATTGAGCAGCAGCGACGCCATTTGGGAGGCCTCATCCTGCACGGTGAACAGCCCCTCGCGGAAACCGGGCAGACCGGGGATATGGTGTCTTCCCTCGACCTGAAAACCGTGGGGAGAAAACCGGCAGGGAATGGCACTGATGCCGTTGTCCGCGAAACGGGACATGAGCTCATCCCGTGAAATCCGCAGCGTGTTTGCTCGCAAGGTCAGGGGCGGTTGTCGTGAGGATGCCTCGGCCAGATGCTCCGTCTCCTCTTCACCCAACTGACTGAACCAGAGCTTGACCAGCCAGGCCGGATGGGAATGGCGGGCGGCTATGGAGGCGGCCGGCGCGGTGAGCGGGTCGGGAAAGGTAACCGTATCCTTGTGACGCAGATAGTTGCGCAAGACAGCATTAACCAGTCCACTGGCGCGGGGAAGCACGTTTTTGACCAGATTGACCGACTCGTTCACGGCAGCGGATTCGGGGATGCGATCAAGATAGACCAGCTGGTACAGTCCCACCCTCAGAAAAATCAGTACCTGGGGCTCAAGCTTGGCCAGCGGCTGCGTGACCAGGCCAGCCAGGATATGATCGAGCGTGCCCTGACGGCGCAACACGCCAAAAACCAGTTCGGCGAACAATCCCCGGTCAGGTCCGGACAGCCGCCCTCCGGTCAACTCGCGATCCATCAATTGATCGGCAAAACAGCCCTCCTTCGCAATTTTCAGAAGAACGGAACAGGCTGCCTGACGTGGATTGGATGAGTTCAAACCCTGGGCGCTCAATAGCTGTGCGTCCGCGACATCTCTTGCAGACGGGCGATGCGTTCAGGCATGGGTGGATGGGTGGAAAACAGCGACATCATGCCGCCTCCGGTCAAGGGGTTAACGATAAACATGTGCGCCGTTGCCGCGTTGGCCTGCTGCATGGGTAACTGCCGGTTACCCATCTCAAGCTTTTGCAGGGCATTGGCCAGGGAGAGCGGATTGCCGCAGATATGGGCGCCCCCCGCATCCGCACCGAACTCGCGGGAGCGGGAGATGGCCATCTGCACCAGCATGGCAGCCAGCGGTGCCAGAATTGCCATGGCAATCAGGCCGAAGACACCACCCCCCTCGTCGTCATCGCCGCGACTGCCACCGAACATGGCGCCCCACTGGGCCATATGGGCCAGATAGGTGATTGCGCCGGCAAAGGTAGCGGCGATGGTCTGAATCAGAATATCGCGGTTTTTGACATGGGCCAGCTCATGGGCCATGACTCCAGCCAGCTCTTGTTCACCGAGAATGCGCAGGATACCGCTGGTCGCGGCAACTGCGGCATGTTCCGGGTTGCGGCCAGTGGCAAAGGCGTTGGGGGTATCGGAATCTATCAGGTAGACCCTGGGCATGGGCAGAGCGGCCCGCTGGGCAAGAGTGCGTACGATGCCGTAAAAGCGGGGATCATCCGCTTCCGTAATCTCACGCGCCCCATACATGGAAAGCACCATCTTGTCCGAAAACCAGTAGGAGAAAAAGTTCATCCCGGCTGCCATGACAAACGCCATGGTCATGCCGTTTCTACCGCCAACCGCCCCGCCAACCATCACCAGCAGAACCGTCAGCATTGCCATCAAAAATGTTGTCTTGAGCGTATTCATATGTCCTGTTCCTCATATCGTTTGTGTTCAGTTACGCAGTTCAATACTAATGATTACGGTCGAAAAGCGCAAGGGGGGTGAAAAGGGGGGGGGATCTGACCGCTTTGGAAGAACCCCAAAAAACTTGACATCTGCGAAGTGGTGGTGGTATCCGGAACAGTCTCACTTTCGAAATTCAGGAGGAAAATATGGAGCGGACATTCGCCATCATAAAGCCGGATGCGGTCGAACGCAAGCTGGCCGGTAAAATCATTGACCGGATCGAGGCCAGCGGTTTTACCATCGTCGGCATGAAAAAAATCAAACTGAACAAGGAGCAGGCCGGTGGCTTTTACTGCGTACACCGGGAACGCCCCTTTTTCAACGACCTGTGCGACTTCATGTCCCGCAGCCCGGTGATCGTACTCTGTCTTGAGAAGGAAAATGCCATTGCCGACTGGCGAAAGCTGATGGGCGCCACCAATCCGGCCAATGCCGAGCCAGGAACCATCCGCAGGGATTTTGCCGTCAGCCTGAACGAGAACTCGGCCCACGGCTCCGATGCCCCGGAAACGGCTGCTTTTGAAATCCCCTACTTCTTCAGTGCACTGGAGCTGGTCTAATCCTTTTAAAAACGGGAGCAGCGAGGTTTTCAAAACCTCGCTGCTCCTCTGTAACGCCGGAAACCCTTCCTAAGAAGGGCTTTTTTTATTGGTTACCCAGAATGATGCTCCGCGCCTCTGCCAGCGGATCACCCGCCCCATCCATCCAGTTTATGACGACGCCGTTGCGCTCCATTTTCCTGAACCAGTTTTCCTGGCGTTTGGCAAAATCATGGATGGCGCTGTTCAGTTTCTGGAACAGGTCGTTTCTGTTCAGTTCACCTTTCAGGAATGCTCCCACATAGCGGTACTCCAGACCGTAGTAGTCCAGTCGTTCCCAGGCCACCCCCTCCTCATGCAGGTGCCGCACCTCATCGATCATCCCGCTTTCCAGCCGCAGTCGCAGACGCTCAGTAATCCGCGCGCGCAGTGCGCTCCGTTCCCAGCGGATACCGATGGTCAGGGGGCGGATATCCGGGTACGGTTCCTGCCGGGTAGTAATTTCACTTTCGTAGCGGGCGATTTCGATGGCGCGAACCGTGCGGCTGCGCTCCAGCAGATCGCTGGTGTTGTGCAGGTGCGGCTTTAGTTCCCGCAGCATGGCAACCAGTTCATCTGTGCTTCGGTTTTCAAGATCCAATCGCAGTTCGGGGTCCTCGGGCACCGCCACCATCCGGTAGCCACGCAGGATTGCATCAAGATACAACCCGGTGCCGCCGCAGAGGACCGGCAACCTCCCCCGCTCCGTAATCTCGGAAAAAGAGCTGAAAAACAGGCGCTGAAAATCGAAGACACTGAACTCTGCTCCCGAATCCAGGATATCGATCAGGTGATGGGGCACAGCGCCGTATTCGTGCAGGTCCTTGCCGGTGCCGATATCCATGCCGCGGAAAACCTGGCGGGAATCGGCCGAGATGATTTCGCCGCCAAACTCACCTGCCAGCCCGACCGCCAGGCGCGTCTTGCCCGAGGCGGTCGGTCCAAGGATGGTCAGCAGGTTGAAGGTAGTTGTGTCTGTCATGGTGGGGGATAATAGCAGACTTTGGTGGTACGGCAAAGCCTCGATAAAGCTCTAAGACATTGGTGAAGTTTGGATATTTCTTGAATATTTATGATTTCCATTGACGCTCCCCCTTGGTAAATCTATGCTATACACGTATTGCATTTATGAAAAGGAGCTGCTTATGTTAGCCATCAGACTAAATTCAGACGTGGAAGCTCGGCTCGATGCACTGGCAAAGTCCACCGGGCGGACAAAATCCTTTTACGCTCGGGAAGCAATCATGGAACACCTTGAAGACCTTGAGGATTACTACCTGGCAATAGATCGGAGCACGTCCGACACGCAGAACATCTCGCTGGACGAAGTGGAGCAGCGCCTTGGCCTGGCGAATTGAATTCAAGCCCGAGGCCATGGACGAACTCGGTCAGCTTGACCCTGTAGTTCAACGTCGGATTATCAAGGTACTACGGGAAAGGATCGCTACTCTGGATGATCCTCGCTCCCTCGGACAGCCGTTAACCGGCAAGGAGCTTGGCCAATTTTGGAAGCACAGGATGGGCGACTATCGGATCATATGTTCCATCAGGGATGAGGTTATCACTATCCTCATCGTCAGAATCGGCCATCGCAGAGAAATTTACCGTCGCTAATATCCATCCCCTCCATGTATCCCAGTTTCGCTGGATACTCATGAATTTGCTCAGAAGACCATGATCCTCTTTATCTTTACCGGGACGCTCTCATCCCCTCCGGTAAGACCTACCCCTGATAAACAGGTTTCGTGCGCCAAGTCATTTTCTGCCGAAAAACGCAGAAAACAACTTGTAACGCACTAAAACTCCAACACAGTCAAAATTTCGCCCGGCTGCCGCTCTATTGTCACCGTCCGCCTTATCGGATCACAGGAATAGGTGAGGTAGCAGAAAGATCGCGGGTCGCTCAAAATGCTCGGCGTGAACGCAACCATGGTGTTTCCCCCGGCATGCCGGGCGGAGGGGGCCAGCAAGCCCGGATGCCCTTCCCGGTGAAGACGTTCGCCGATCTGATGGGTAAGTCCGTAATCATCGGCCAGCAGTCCGGGGAACGCCCTTGCCTTGCCGGTCAGATCGATCAGCAGCGCCCGGCAACACACCAGATAGACCGCCCGCTCCCTGACAACCGGCCCCCGGTTATTCTCTATGCCGGCTTCCTCCTTCAGCATATGGAAGGCCGTTTCACAGATGGTGGTATCCAACGAGAGCGCCCCATACCAGACACTAAACGAGCCTTTGCCGTAGCGGGATCTCAGGAAGGGTTCGTGCTCGAAGGGATAGGTAATTGAGGTGGTATAGTGGAATCCTCTGCCGACAAAACCGGACGGAATGGCGGACTTCAACATCATGGCCCGGCTCCTGGTGCTGAGACCAAGCAATTCATATGCCGGGAATAGAATTAGTATCAGGAAGGCATTTTGACGTATTCGTTAACAAACATTGACATTGGGTTCAAGTAATGGATAATTCAAAATTACGTGGGTTCAGGGTTCTCTCATCTGTTCCGGATGACTGAATCACTGATCACGCTTCGCTTTTCCAATGACCAGGAGGATTAATGCATGAAGAGCAACAGAGTTCCGCAGTATATCGCAACAGGGCTGGCTGCCATGGGCGTATGCATGGCAGCGGGGTGTGCGACTCAGGATACGGTCAGCTCCCGTTTCCCCAAACTGGAAGAGAATATCAATTCCGCCAGGGTAGTTGGCGCCGACGTCTATGCCCCGACACCTCTCAAGTCTGCGGAGGCTAAGCTGGAATCTGCCAAATCGGCTGTTGCGGCCGGTGACATGGTTTTCGCTGCCAGGCTTGTCGATGAAGCCATGGCGGATGCCGACTACGCTCGGGTCAAGGCCCCTACTGAAAAGGCCAAGAAAGACGCACAGGACCTGCGCATGTCCATCCAGACTCTGCGTGACGAAATAAAGAAGATTCCTGTCGCGAAATAGTCACCTACCCATTCTAAAGGAGGCGTTGAAATGAATTTCAGTTGTTATTTACGTCAGTTGATAGCTGCCGGCCTTGCATTTTCCATCGTAGTCGCCCTGACAGGCTGCGGAGAGATAGATCCCAGCGAACAACTTGCCAAGGATCGCCTGGAGCAGGCACGTACTGCCTATGCCCAGGCAAAAGCAAATCCGATTGTTGAATCGTACTCCATGAAATCCCTTCTTGAAGCAGAAAAAACCTTGCAAGAGGCGGATCAGATCAGAGAAAAGGTCTATTCACCCAGTCCCGGAGATTCCAAAGCGAATGATCCCACGGTACGGAAGCTCTATTTTGATGACATAGCCCGACTGGCCTACATGGCAGAACGTAAATCTCAGGCCACCGAGGCCCTGGCGGAAGGGGTGGTTACACGCAACGAGCTCGTCAGTCTGGGCAAGGAAAAGGCAGAGGCTCAGTTGCTGAAAAGCCAGCTGGAGCAGAAGCTGCTCAAGCAGGATTTGGATGAAAAGGCTTCCGCACTGGAGCAGGCAAAGCAGAAGCTGAGCCTGGCGACGAGCGAGGCTGAGCGGGCGAAAATCCTTGCCGATATCCAGGCCAAAGAGGCAGCACTGGCCAAGGCGCAGGCTGAAGCAAAAGCAAAAGAGGCTGAGGATGCCAGGGCTTTGGCAGATGCACATGCAAAAGACGCAGAAAAAGCAAAGGCTGAGCTGGCCCAGTTACTGAAGGAACTGTCGGAGCTGCAGGGTCAATTGACCGACCGCGGGATCGTCCTGACCATCGGAGATGTACTGTTCGCCACGGGCAAATCCAACCTGAATACCAGTGCCCAGCGCAGTATGGACAAGCTGGCAGAATTTCTGCAAAAGAATCAGAACCGGAATCTGCTGGTGGAAGGTCATACCGACAGCGTCGGTAGTGATGAATACAATCAGGGGCTTTCCGAGCAGCGCGCTGACTCGGTGAAAAGCGCACTGGTACAACGCGGCATTGCCACTGAACGAATTGTCACTATCGGGTATGGCAAAAAATTCCCCTTGGCAAGCAATGCTACTGCTGCAGGTAAACAGCAGAACAGAAGGGTCGAAGCGATTATCCTAAATGAAGGCGTCAAACCGGAGACACAGTTCAGGAAGTAGGCATTGAAGAGAACTCTCTGTTCTGGACTATTCATACCACAGGGCAGCATTCCCCAAAAAGCGTACAGAGCTGCCGGGCTTTAGAAACCCGGCAGCTCTGTACTGCTCAAAAAGCGCAACCGTTCATTCCTCAACCCCATGCAAACTCATGAAGACGGCTTCCGCCGCCGCGCGGGTCATCCCCGACACCGCTGCTATCTCATCCAGACTGCACGCTTTCAGCGCCTGCAGACTGCCGAACTGTTTGAGCAGGGCGGTTCTCCGTTTGGGTCCGATACCGGGAATCCGCTCAACCCCCGAGGCGATGCCCTCCGTGCCCCTCAGCTGGCGATGATACTGGATGGCAAAGCGATGCGCCTCGTCGCGGATGGCAGCCAGCAACAGCAGCGGCGCCGAGTTCTGCCGCAGCACGACCGGATTCCGCCGTCCCGGCAGGAAAACCCGCTCGTCGCTCTTCTGCAGCTTTTCCGCCGTGGCATCCCGCTCCATCCGGCTCTTGGCCAGTGAAACCAGGTCAAACATCCCTTGCAGCCCCAATTCAGTGACAATCTCCAGAGCCGCATTCAGCTGGCCGATGCCGCCGTCCACCACGACCAGGTCAGGCAGTCCGTCCCTCTCCACCCTTTCGGCGCGAAACCTACGTGAGAAAACCTCGGCCAGCATAGCGAAATCGTTCTGCCCCTCAACCTGGCGGATGCGGTAGCGCCGAAACAGCTTCTTGTCCGGACGTCCCTGGCTGAACACGACACCGCTTCCCACGGAAAAGCGCCCCTGAATGGTGGAGATATCGTAGCATTCGATGCGTTTCGGCAGGCGTGTCAGGTGAAGTCGTTGCTGCAGTTGCTCAAGCACCACCTCGGACAAGGCCTGTTTCTCATCGCGCTCCCGCAAGGCAGCGGCCGCATTCTTGATGGCCAATTCCACCAGTTCACGCTTGGTGCCCCGCAGGGGGCGAGTTATGGCGACCTTGCGCCCCTTGGCCTCAGACAACAACTCGGCCAAGGGCGAACGGTCCTCGATCTCCAACGGAAGATGAATCTCATCCGGGACAAAGATTCCTTCCGCGTAATATTGTCGCAGAAATGAGGAGATACCTTCGGCGTCATCCAGTTCCCAGTGCAGGCTGAACTGGCGACTGCCGGTCAGCACGCCGCCACGGACAAAAAACAGCGCCAGTTCGAGCCGGTCACCATCACGATAGAAACCGAGCACATCACTGTCCCCGCCACGGGTGACCATCTTCTGTTTTTCCACGGTGATCTGAATCGAGCGCAGCAGGTTGCGCCAGCGGGCCGCCTCCTCGAAGAGCAACTGATCGGACGCTTCCAGCATACGGCGCTTGAACTCCGCCACCAGCTGCTGGTTTTTCCCCTCCAGAAACAGCATGGCCCCTTCCACCAGTGTTGTGTAATCGGCAGGCGAGATCAGACCACAGCAGGGTGCGCTGCACTGGCCGATCTGGTGATAGAGACAGGGGCGTTTGCGGGCCTTGCAGCGGGCCAACGGATAATGGCGCAGGGGAAACATGCGCTGAAGCTGGCGCAGTACATCACGGGCAGCAGAAGCCGAGGCATAGGGACCGAAGTAGCGAGCGCCGTCCCGGGGAATTTTGCGCACCAGGCCAAAACGGGGAAACTGCTCGGCCGGGTCAAGACGCAGGGAGAAATAGGTCTTGTCATCCTTCAACTCCAGATTGTAGCGCGGGCGGTGCTGTTTGATGAGCGTATTTTCGAGGAGCAGGGCTTCTTTTTCCGTGTCGGTCAGCACGATATCGATATCAACGACCTTGGCCATCAGAAACTTGACCTGATAGCGGGAATCTGCGGATGCGCCAAAGTAGGAGCGCACGCGTTGACGGAGACTGCGGGCCTTACCCACGTAGATGATCTCGCCCTTGTCGTCGCGCATCAGGTACACACCCGGTACAGCAGGCAGCTGACGTATTTTATCTTCCAGGCTCATGTCAAGCATACTAGCCGGTTGCGAACCGAATGAAAAGCCAATCCATCATCACAACCTGTCCGCACCATGCGCACCACTGAAAAGCAATTGCGTATGCCACATTCTGACGCTTTGTAACTTTTTTCACCACGCCACTGCCCAACAAACAGGCACCAAGCCCAAAATCGAGGCAGCGCACAAAGACTTTAGCACAACATTTTGCAACAATATTAGCCAGTTGAACACAATTTGATCCTGGCCTGAATTTTGCTTACAAGACGGGATTGCCCAAAGGAGGGCATATTTCACGGATACCAACGGGGGTAGTGAGTATGGAGACCATGTCAACGGTGACTGGCCTGAAGAGTAGTGCTGATGTTCTGTTTTTGATGTTGGGGGCAGCGATGGTTTTTGCCATGCACGCCGGTTTTGCCTTTCTCGAGGTGGGATCCGTGCGCAAAAAGAATCAGGTCAACGCCTTTGTAAAAATTCTCACCGACTGGTCTGTTTCGACCATCGTCTATTTTTTGATCGGGTTTCCCATATCCTACGGCATATCATTTCTGAAACCGGCGGAAGAGCTGCTCGGTAAAAACCAGGGTTATGACCTGGTGCACTACTTCTTCCTGCTCTGCTTTGCCGCCTGTATTCCGGCCATCATCTCCGGTGGCATTGCAGAGCGCGCCAAGTTCTGGCCGCAGGTCGTGGCAGGAGCGGTTTTTGCCGGACTCAGCTATCCACTGTTCGAGTCGTTGATCTGGGGTCAAAACGCCGCACTGCTGCAAGGTTTTTTTAAATCCCTGGGGGGCGCGGAATTCCACGACTATGCCGGTTCAGTCGTGGTTCACTCCATCGGCGGCTGGCTTGCATTACCGGCGGTTCTGATTCTTGGCCCCCGCATGGGGCGCTACATCCACGGAAAATCCCACCCCATCCCCATCAGCAACATTCCCTTCCTGGCTCTGGGATCCTGGATTCTGGCAGTGGGCTGGTTCGGGTTCAACGTCATGAGCGCCGGAAACATTGATAAGATATCCGGCCTGGTGGCGGTCAATTCGCTGATGGCCATGGTTGGAGGAGTGCTGGCTGCTCTGCTGGCCAGCAAAAATGACCCCGGCTTCATCCACAACGGCGCCCTGGCCGGACTGATCGCCGTCTGCGCCGGCAGTGACATCATGCACCCCCTGGCAGCAGTGGTCGTGGGAGCAATTGCCTCGCTGATCTTTGTCTATGGCTTCCATCTGGAGCAGGAAGTACTGCGGATCGACGATGTGCTCGGCGTCTGGCCGCTGCACGGCGTGATCGGTTCATGGGGCGGAATTGCTGCCGGCATCTTTGGCCAGAAGGCGCTGGGTGGCATGGGGGGGGTTTCGTTTGTTTCGCAGCTGGCTGGCAGCATTTCGGCCATCATCTTTGCCTTGGTCAGCGGTTTCCTGGTGTATGGACTGCTTGCCAAAACAGTCGGCATCAGGCTGAGCGAGCAGGATGAATTCGCCGGAGCCGACCTTTCCATCCACTCCATCGGCGCTTACCCCGAAGACCATATCCGCTAACCGCCACAAAGCGCCTGCGAGCCTGAATTCGACAGGTTTCGCAGGCGCCCTGCCACCCCCTTCTTTCGTTGACAAGGACACGGAGAGGTGCTATCTAAAAGGCATTTTACCTGACAATTCTCCGTCCTCCGCGCTCATTTTTTCCGCGCCGGCCAAGAAGAGGTTCGCCACCGTGATATCATCAAAATTATTCCGCGCCAACCTGGTCCGGCTTCTGATTGCCCTGACACTGTGCGTATCACTATCAGTGCCCCCTGGATTCTGCCAGGACACGGAAGATTCGCAGATATTCATTGCCGGCTTCAACGCCTACCAGCAGCATGATTTCGCCACCACCATCGCCAAGATGGATGAGGTTCTCAAAAAATACCCCGACACTACCCTGCGCGACATGGCACTCTTCTGGCTCGCCCGGGCGCACTTCAAAAATGGTCATCCGCAGGATGCGGCCCGCATCATGTCCCAATTTTCCAAAGAGTACCCCGACAGTCCGCTCAGAGGAACCGTTGAAGAAGAACTGCTCACCCTGGCCGCCCGTTATGACCGTGGCGAAAAAATCCCCGCATCCGAACCAGATACTAAGGAAAGCATAGCCCTCAAGGCCCAAGCGGAGCAAAAGCGCATAGCGCTACTGAAAGCCGAGCAGGAGCGCATCGGTGCGGAAAAAGCCGAGAAAGAACGGCTTGCAGAATCCGCCCGACTGGCTGCTCAAAAGGCTGAACAGGAACGGGGTGCAGAAGCTGCTCGCATGGCACAGGTAAAAGCCGAGCAGGAGCAAATTGCCGCGGAAAAGGCGGAACAGCTGCGTTTGGCGGCAGTAAAGGCCGAGACGGCGAGGATCGCTGTTGAGAAGGCCAAGACTGCTGAAGCAGAACATCAGGCCGTCTTGAAGGCTGAACAGGAACGTCAAGCGGCTTTCAAGGCTGAGCAGGAGCGACTGGCGAAACTGAAAACCGAGCAAGAACGCATTGCCGCTGAAAAGGTCGAACAGGCACGGGTTGCCGAAGTTGCTCGCTTGGCACAGGTAAAAGCCGAGCAGGAGCGAATCGCCGCAGAAAAGGTGGAACTGCAACGTTTGGCAGCAGTCAAGGCCGAGTCGGAGAGGATCGCCTCCGAGAAAGCTGAAAAGGCGCGGGTTGCTGAAGCAGCTCGGTTAGCTGCAGCGAAAGCTGAACGGGAACACCAGGCGGCTTTGAAGGCTGAGCAGGAACGCATTGCTGCTGAAAAAGTTGAAAAAGCACGCACGGCAAAATCTCTGCTGCGTGAGAAAGCCATCGACCAGTACAAATCGGTCATTCAAAGCTATCCAAACACAAAAGCCGCAGCGACTGCAGCGACAAAGCTTCGCCAACTGGGTGTCAGCATTGCCATGCAACCCCAGGCGGCAGCAACAACCACGGGCAGCAAACAGCTTGATAACGAACAGATTTTCAGACTGGAAGTGGCCCAGTTTGCCGCACTTGAACTCAGCCTGCAGACGGTCCCCTCGGCCCATGAGCCTGCCAGACCCATAACGCTGCCGTTTGAAATCACCAACCAGGGCAATGGAAACGACTCGTTCGATCTTGAGTCCGGATTTCCCGCCGCATATGCAAGCAGCTTTGCCGCTGCCGCAACCCCTGATCAGACTATGAGCCGGACACCTGTACTGGCCCCCGGTGAAACATTCAAGGGTGTTGTGCGACTCACCATTCCCCCATCAAGCATCGACGGCCTGCGCATAACCCATCCAATCAAGGCTGTTTCGCACACCATGGGTGAGGCGACCCAGTCCCGCGAGATCCATCTGACCGCCACAGCCCCGCTCCTGCGCGCAATCGTGAAGACCGACAAGACCAGCCCCCTGCCGGGTGAAAAACTGACGTATCGCGTCGTCCTGCTGAACATCGGCTCCACCGCAGCGAAGAATGTTAGCCTGCGGCTCAGTTTCCCGCCTCAGCTTGAACCGCTCGATCATGCTTCCACTACCCTCAAACAGGGTGAGCAGTCAACCCTCGTCATTGATGGAATCCAGCTCAAAACAGGTGAGAGCAGGGAATTGCCGATCTCCTTCCGGCTCAAGGATGATTCACTGGCCGGCCAGGAACTACTCTGCCGCGCCGAACTGATCGATAAACAGCTCAAGACCAGCGCCACGTTTGTCTCCAATGCGGCCATTGTCAAACCGGTCCACGGCGTCCTGGTCCGTTCACTGGCTGAGAAGATCGTTATCATACCCGGCCAGACCGTTTATGCGCCGTTCGTAGTCACCAACAGCGGAAATATTCGTGAAAAGTTCACGATTACCCGTGAGATCTCGGGTGCCGGGGATACGTTGCTATTCCATGACCAGAACAGGGACGGTATCAGACAACCCAGTGAGCCGATCATAACCGAAATCGGCCCCCTGGAACCAAAGGAAGAAGCCAGCATCGTGATGGAGGTCAAAACATCCCGAGACACTGCAGACGCCAGCGAGGGGAGTGTCCGGATCACCTTCAGCCCGGAAGGAGATGCTTCCCGGTCAGTTTCGGGTATGTCCGACCTGATATATTCCCGGCCAGTGCTTCAAATGACCATGGCCAGTGGCAATGGGCGGCTGAAGCCCGGGGATGTTGCCTCCTTTGACCTGTCAATAACCAACCGGGGCTCCAACCTAGCCCGGGTTGTGGATTTGAGGAGCACCTGGCCTGAACAGCTTGAATTCGTGGCATCCGAACCGGCCAAAAGCTCCCTCGACAACGGCAGGATTCTCTGGAAATTCAAGGAACTGGGGGCCGGGGAAAAACGCTCCATAAAGGTTTCTTTCAGGGTCAAACAGGGTATCGGAGTGGGTACCAACATCCAGGTCTCGAACATCCTGAACTACGAAGATCAACTTGGAAACAGGTACTGACATGACCCGACACGCTCGCAAAACCGCACTTGCGCTGTTGCTTTTATCCCTGTCCACCCCGGCGTTGGGTCAGAACTATTTCATGTACACCCCTCGGGCTGCCACTCCCGGAGAAAAGACCAGCCCCAAGGACGGAGTATTGGTCAGTGAAATCCAGGTCCGGAAGGGAGATACCCTATCCGGCATTTCTCGCAGATTCAGCGGGAGGGGTTCTTATTACCCCCAGATTCTCCTGTTCAATGACATAAAGAATCCCCATCTGATCCACGTTGATGACCTGGTCAGGGTACCGGTCAGCAAAAGCGTACCCACTGCTCAACGCAAACAGGCTGAAACGCCACCATCTGCGCAGCAAACCGAGGGAAAGCCCACCGCCCGGTCGGTCAGTGAGCTTTCCCTCGGCGACCTCAAAACTGACGCTGCCACTGACAGAACAATAAACGTCGGCAGCAGCCGCGGCCAGAAGCATCGGGCAACGGCTCGCGCCACACGCAAGCAGGCGAAATCCGAACAGAGGCAATTCAAACAGGCGTTGAAATCCTATCGCCGGGAAAATTGGACAACCGCGCTCCAGCAGTTCGACCGGTTCCTGGCCGACAATCCGTCATCGCGGTTTGCCGCGGATGCAAGCCTCTACAAAGCCGACTGTTATTTAAAATTATCAAGCCAGTAGTCACTCCTGGCGCCAGCGAACAATAAAAAGGGGGGATGTCGGCTTACGACTTCCCCCCTTTTATTCAACACAATCTGAAACGGCTACTGCCAGGTCACCACGAAGGCGCGCAGCTTTCCACCCTGTGCATCCCGGTAAAAAACCGCGCTCAGGTTCCCGGCCACCTGCCCCCGCTGAATATCGTAGCCCTCCTTCTTCTCCGAGGAGGTCGGGCTAAATGACGCTTGCTTGGCCAGGTGTCCCAGCACACCTTTCATAAAAGTTTCCGGGATACCCTGCCCACCACGGTCAATAATCTGGATCGCCTTGATTGCTGTTCCTTCTCGAAACACTTTGAACTCGGTCACCACGCCCCTGTACAGTTCCCAACCGGGGTTGGCAGCGCCAAATCCCTTATCAAGACCGCCACGGGGAATAAAGTCCGGCAGTACGGTGGGCCGCGCAACGGCAGGCGCAGAGGGTTTCTGTTGCTTGCTGCCCTGGCTTTCGGCAATGGTGGATATGACCGCCTTGTCGTCCAGGCGCCCATCAGCCACGGGCTTAGGTGGGGTAGTCGCAGGTGGGGCTTTGGCCGGCTCACCCGGTTGAGACACAACGGCCCGGGGTCTTCCCGCTGACTTGGAGGATGACTCGGGAACCGATTCTAACGTATTGGTCTGCGAGCCATGGTACTGATACAGGGTGACAGCAACGGAAGCGACAACCAGCGCAACCAGCCAGAGCATATATCTGAAGCTCTTGGAGCGGGAACGCGAGGCTTCCGCCCGGAACGTTTTTTCCTCACCATGCCGCCATTTTTCCATCGGCTCTTCCAGGAGCGCCGCTGCCGGTTCAGGCACCGACACCTGACTGACGGCACTGTCATAGGTGCCGGTAAATTCTGAATAGACCGACAGCTGGGGGCGTAACGCATACACGACGCCCTGTTCCTCCAGGGACGGTTCGCCCGGCTCCAGCGGGGCATCAACTCCCGGCTCACTCACCGGAACAGGCGGCTCCACGGGCGAGTCCTCATCGGTTTCGCCACCTGACGGCCCAGTCTCATCCATTGTGGATGACGCAACGGACGACTCACCGCCTGCCGCCATATCTCCCGAACTTGCGCCAGTTTTCTTCCCCTTGGGCGCAAGGGTGGCAACTGTTGCCATGATCGCATCAACCAGCGCGTGATCATCCAGCGATGTATCGATGAAGTTATGGTAGAGCTTGATAACGCCATCATTAACCTGATCAACGGGACTGAGCAGCACGAAACGGGTCCGACGTCTGCCAAGCAATTTTTTAAAGTGCATCAGCAGAATATCAGCGGACAGACCGGACAGATGGGTCTGTACGAAGACCATGGCAGGTTTGTCGACAACGATCTCTTCATCACCCTTTTCAAGGCTGCCGGCAACGCGCAGAGACAGGCTCCGATCTTCAGCCAGGCGTAAAAACAACTTCCTGAGGCGGGGTATGTCGGTTATTAAAAGCAGGTCGGACACGTACATTTTCTCCTTGCAGGGGCGTCATTGTACGGGATGAGCCTCCCGGTATCAACATGTTTGTTGGCCTCTGGCCAAGAGAACAGCCTTGCGCCGGTCAATGATAATCATGTATCGTAACAAGTTCCGGGCGCATGGCCAGAGGAGAGTTTGTATGTTGAAATCGAAACACATTGAAGAGCTTACCGCGATTGTGGGTAAAGACAATATCGCCACCGAACGCCAGGACCTGCTCTGTTACTCCTATGACGCCACCCAGATGGAGTTTATCCCCGAGGCGGTTGTGCACCCAGCCAACGCCGAAGAGGTATCCGCCATTATGCGACTGGCTAATCGCGCCGGTTTTCCGGTCTTTCCACGGGGCGCAGGCAGCGGATTCAGCGGCGGCAGCCTGCCCAAGGCAGGCGGTATAGTGCTGGTCACCACCCGCATGAACCGCATTGTGCGCATCGACACCGAAAACCTGATCGCCGAGGTGGAGCCGGGGCTGGTAACCGAGCAGTTCCAGCAGGCGGTGGAAAAACGGGGGCTCTTCTATCCGCCCGATCCGGCCTCGCTCAAATTCTCCACCCTGGGGGGTAACGTGGCTGAAAACGCCGGCGGTCCCCGGGCGGTCAAATACGGCTGCACCAAGGATTTTGTCATGGGGCTGGAAGTGGTTCTACCCACCGGCGCCATCATTCGCACCGGCGGCGAGACCTACAAAGGGGTGGTCGGCTACGACATGACCAAACTGCTCTGCGGCAGCGAGGGCACCCTGGGCATCATCACCAGGATTATTTTCAAACTGCTCCCCTACCCGGATGCCAAGAAAACCATGCTGACCATTTTTGATTCCATCGACGGGGCTGCCAAGGCGGTTTCATCCATCATCGGGGCCAAAATAATTCCCACCACGCTGGAGTTCATGGATTACGCAACCCTGCAGTGTGTGGAGCGACGCTTCAGCCTGGGCATACCGGCCGAGGGGCGGGCGGTACTGCTGATTGAAGTGGATGGAGACCGGGACTTGGTGGAGAAACAGGCCGGACAGATCCATGACATCATCAAGCCCCTGGGGCTGGTGCAGTTCCGGGCGGCAAAGGACAAAGCCGAATCGGAACAGCTCTGGCAGGTGCGCAGGCTGGTCTCGCCATCGCTGCGCGACGTGAATCCGGACAAGTTCAATGAGGACATCGTCGTGCCGCGCAGCAAGGTACCCGATGTGATCCGTCGCATCGAGGTGATCCGGCAGCGCTACGATATTCCCATCATCAATTTCGGCCATGCCGGCGACGGCAACATCCATGTCAACATCATGGTGGACAAAAAGCTGCCCGGTATGGAGGAAAAGGCCCACCAGGCGATTCGGGACGTATTCCAGGCCGCGCTGGATCTGGGAGGCACCATGTCGGGAGAGCACGGCGTGGGACTATCCAAGGCGCCCTATATCGAACTGGAACTGACCCCTGACCAGATTGCTGCCATGAAAGCCATTAAACATGCACTGGATCCCAACAATATTCTCAATCCCGGCAAGATGTTTCCCTGGTAAGGGTCATTCCCATGGAGGCGTGACATGGACAGTAACAAACAGCTTCAGGAGGCTTCACTGATCGGCCGACTACTCTCCCTGGAAGCCCTACTGATGCTGATGGGAGCCGCTTCACTGCTCTATGGCATGATCACCGGCTCGCTGCTGCATATCTGCTGGGGACTGATTATCATTCCCGGCGTGCTGCTAATCATAAAAATACGCCGGGAGCGCCGGCGAAAAAACAACAATTTAACCTAAACCAGAGGATACTCACCATATGCCGATCGTCACCGCACCAATCGTACTTGCTTCCGCTTCCCCCCGCCGCTCGGAACTGATGGACCTGGCAGGCATCAACTGCAGCATCGTTCCAGCCGACATCTGCGAGGATGTGCTGCCCAACGAGCAACCGGCCGAGCATGTCATGCGCCTGTCCCGTGAAAAGGCCCAGGCTGTTGCCCAGCGAGCAGAGGGACGTTTCTTTATCGGCGCCGACACCGTTGTGGTGCTTGAAGGCAGGATCATGGGAAAGCCCGCGGATGAAGCGCAAGCCTTCGAGATGCTGGCTGCCCTGTCCGGCCACACCCATCAGGTCATAACCGGCATAGCGGTTTTTGACAGCCAGACAGACGTTTGCCTGACCGGCAGTGTCTGCACGGAAGTCCTCTTTAAGCAACTGACCGAAGACGAAATCCATGACTACATCGCCACCGGCTGCCCCATGGACAAGGCCGGCGCCTATGCCATCCAGGGGGGCGCGGTGCATTTCATCCGCTCCATCAACGGTTCCTACACCAATGTGATCGGTCTGCCCATGACGGAACTGTACGAAATGCTGCAGAGCGCAGGTGCGTTGCAATAGCTCACGAAACCGAGTTTTCCGCAAATGAGCGAAACATAAAAACAGTATTTCTCACACAATGGCACGAAGATCACGAAGCAGGCTGAAACCAAACAGACACATTCCATGAATCAAAACGACCGGTATTCCGCATTTTCAGATTTCTTTGTGCTCTTCGTGCCTTCGTGTGAGAACCGGTTTTGATTGACAACCCAATATAGGTGAGGCAGGAAATGTCGATTGCTGAACGTCTGTCGGAAGTGAAAGCGGAAATCCGTGCCGCGGCGCTTGAGGCGGGGCGGAATCCGGATCAGGTGCGGCTGGTGGCGGTGTCCAAGACCCGCCCCGCGGCGGATGTGGTTGCAGCCTTTAAAACGGGCCAGATCATTTTCGGTGAAAACTATGTCCAGGAGTTGCGGGCCAAGGCGATGGAGATAACCGAGGCGGTGGAATGGCACTTCATCGGACATCTGCAGAGCAACAAGGTCAGGCAGATCGCGGGGCTGGTGAGCATGATCCACTCCGTAGATCGTCTCTCCCTGGCGCAGGAAATCAACCGCCAATGGGGCAGGCTCTCACGGAGTTGTGATGTTCTGGTACAGGTCAACATTGCCGAAGAGGTCACCAAGTCGGGCACAACCACGGAGGAGGCCCTGCAATTGGTTCGGGAGATTGCACATCTTCCCGCTGTCAGGATACGGGGACTCATGACCATGCCCCCCTTTTTCGATGACCCCGAAGCTGCCCGCCCCTTCTTTGCCGGACTGAAACACCTGGCGGAACTGATTGAAGCCGAGGGCATCCCAGGCGTTGAAATGGGGGAACTCTCCATGGGAATGTCGGGGGATTTCGAGGCGGCCATCAGGGAAGGGGCGACACTGGTGCGGGTCGGAAGCGCCATTTTCGGTGAGCGGCAGTATATCTAACCGCAGCTACCATGCCATCGGCTCGGTCCGCTCCCCATCCTCAAGGTATTTCAGCACGAATCGTTGCGCCGCCTCCACGGCCCGTGGAATGTTCCAGTTCCCCATGTTCCGTTCTTCCACCAGATTACTGATACCCCTGATCTCCAGACAGTCAACACCATAGCGCAGACAGACCAGGGCGACGGCTGCTCCTTCCATGTTTTCCGCGATGGCGTTGCAACGCTGCGCAAGCTCTTCACCCTGAAGCAGTGAACCGCTACAGCTGGATACGGTTACAAAGCGTCCCCGGGTCAGACCGACGCCCAGGTAATCCGCCAGATGCATTGCCTTTTGGGCGGCATGGCGTGACAGCGGGATTTCATTGAAGTAGCGCTGGCTCCCCTTGGTGAGGTACGGCAGGTTCATCTCCTGCAGATCCATCCATCCGTTGGAGGTTATTACCCCCTCATCTCCCAGAATTTCCACACTTGCAACCGCCAGATCACCTATGGCAAGCCCATTACCCGGGTAGGCGCCGGCGCAGCCGGCATTGATGACCAGCTGGGGCTGATGGCGCTCGATCAGGGTCGCCGTGGCGGCGGCGGCATTGATTTTGCCAACACCGGCCACACAGATCACCACCGGCAAGGTCCCCAGTGCGCCCATCGCCGTTGTGAAGCCGGGAGTTGTCACGTGGGCAATATTCCTGAGTGCCTGCTCCAGCAGTTTCGTTTCCTGAGGAACCGCAGCAATGATCAGAACCGGCTTCATACAGAATTCTCCTTTTTCGGGGAGTTCAGAATTTCCTGCAGATGACGGAGAAGCTGCCGGGTGCGGGGAGCCTGCAATCCGGGGGTTTCTGCCAGCCTGCGCAGGTCGGCCAGCGTATCCAGGTCGTACCACTCGGGCAGCAGAGCTGTGCGCAGCCCCAATTCACGAGCCCGCTCACAACTGGTTTTCAGCACGTCACTTCCCCCCCAGGCAATATCCTCGAAAAGCCGGCGCCAGAGACGCTTCGTCCCCACCAGATAGTAACCGCCATCCACGGCCGGTCCTAAGACCACATCGGCCCGGCCGTGATCCAGAAGCTGAAATGCCTGGGTGATGTAATCGGGGGGAAGATCGGGAGAATCGCTGCCGATGACACAGCAGGTGCGGATGCCGCTGGCAAAGGCGGCTTCAAGGGCAGCAGCAATGCGCTCTCCCAGGCTTGCGCCGCATTGACGGAACATCTCCAGCCGGGGATAGCCGGGATGAGAGGGTAGAACTTCGCTCTCCATGGCCCAGAATACCAGCACGCGGGTATCGTTGTGTCGGGAGGCGCACTCCAGCACATCTTCAAGCATGGCGGCGTACAGTCCCGTTGCGGCCTTGATTCCTACCTCACCTGCCAGACGGGTTTTAACGTGCCCCGGAACCGGTTCGCGAGCAAAAACAATGAGCCCCCTGTTCATCCCCTCCGGTCCAGCTCCACGGCGGCATAGGCTGAATGGTTATGGATTGACTCAAAGTTCTCCGTCTCCACTGAAAACCAGGTGATATTATCCAGCGCTGCCAGACGTGAATACGCCTCGCGCACCATATCCTCCACGAAACGGGGATTTTCGTAGGCCTGCTCGGTGACGAACTTCTCGTCCTCCCGCTTGAGCAGGGAATAGAGCGGACTGCTGCCGCACTGCTCGATCAGCTCGACCAGGTCCTCGATCCAGATAAAATCGCGATAGCGCACCCGCACCGTCATGACGCTGCGCTGATTGTGCGCGCCGAAGCGTGACAACTCCTTGCTGCAGGGGCAGAGCGATGTCAGCGGCACCCTGACCCCCAGGACGAAATCCAGGGTCTCGGTCATGGAGGCGCTGAACTCACAGGTATACTCCATCAGGCTCTTGGCACCCGAAACCGGCGCCCGCTTGTCGATGAAATAGGGAAACTGGATCTCCAGGTGGGCACTGGCCGAGCCGAGCCGGGCCTTCATCTCCACCAGAATCACCTCCAGTTTGTCCAGAGCGATCTGTTCCCGATGGCGGTTGAGGATTTCCACAAAACGGCTCATGTGGGTCCCCTTGAACTGGTGGGGCAGATCCACATACATATTGACCCGCGCCACGGTGTGCTGGAGCGAGCGATTTTTATCCATCACCACGATCGGATAGGTGATATCCTTGACCCCCACTTTGGAGATTGGAATCCGGCGGTGGTCCGGTCGCTTCTGCATATCAGGCATGGCTTTTGTCAGGGATGATTTTTTTTCGGTGTGCGTTGGCGCTGTCTTTTTCATAGACCTTCTCTGCTGTTCATATCCGTTACTCCATTTCCGCCGCCGTCAACCGGACAATCTCCTGCCAGATCCGGTCGCGGCCATCACGGGAAAGTGCTGAAAAAAGGAACAGCTGATCCTTTTCCCGCTTGATGGCTGCCGCTATCAGGTCTGTCTGTCTGGCCCGCTCAAGCTTGGAGAGTTTGTCGCACTTGGTCAGCACGACTAGCGGCGGAATACCGTAGGTGTCCAGCCAGCCCAGCATCTTCAGGTCCCCGTCGGATGGAATCCGGCGGATATCCAGAATCAGCACCACCGCCCTAAGGTTCGTGCGCTTGGCAAGATAGGTCTCGATCATCGGTCCCCATTGCTTGCGCAACTCCGGGGGCGCCTTAGCGTAACCGTAGCCGGGCAGGTCCACCAGGGTCAGTACTCCGTTGATGTCAAAAAAGTTGATCAGCTGCGTTCTACCTGGTGTAGAACTGGTACGAACCAGCGCTTTTCGGTTGGCAATCACGTTGATCAGCGATGACTTCCCCACGTTGGAGCGCCCGACAAAGGCGACCTCCGGCAACGTTTCTGGCGGATAATCCTTTGGCTTTACTGCGCTTTTTATAAATTCTGCTTTTGAAACCTCCATGATGATCCTCCGTGACCGGCATTATAATGCGCCGCTCTCCACGGATACAAGCGCTTATTTCCCCTCGTGGTAGCAACGAAATGCTATGGCGTTCGAAGACGGTGTGTGATATAAAACATTACGTCTTGGTTCCTTTCCTCTTACAGGCAGGTTACAGGTCCCGATGATAGCTATTTATTCCGATAGATTGTCAATTGCGACAACCTTCAGCATGGTTATGCTGGCCATTCTGATCTTGCCCTTCCTCGCCGGGTTGCCGGGACAGAAGGTGTGGGTCACGCATCGCATACACCTCAGACATTCCGAACACCCGGAACAACTCCTCCCCCTCACCGCAGACCAGTATAAAAATTTCATCCATACCAAGCTACCTCCCCTCTCGATTTTACACCAACTTCCAGGCTCAGCATCTGTCGCCCGGCCATCATGGTTTACACCTGCCGGATATCAGTATCTACGGACCGCAATGTCCGATACCATCATCAGGAGGAAATGCACATGGAGAGCGTAAACTCAAAAGACCGTCACGGACACACACCGCTTATCACTGCCGCAAAAGAAGGCCAGAAAGACTTTGTGCTCGACCTGCTGAATCGCGGTGCCGATGTTACGGCCACCAGCGTCAAGGGCAAAACTGTCCTGCATTACGCCGCTGCCAACGGCCACACCGAAATCGTCAAAGTCCTCGTTGAAAAGGGGGCCAATGTGGACGCCCGTGACCGCGATGGGCATACCCCGATCATGCTGGCCGCTATCTATGGCTGCAATAAAACCATCCAGGCTCTTCTGGATGGTGGCGCCAGCCCGTCGATCAAGACCCTGGCCGGCACAACGGCAGCCCAGTACGCCGAAAACAACAGTCACCCCCTGGCAGCCGCCCTGCTGAAAAAAGCCGAACGGGCCAAGCACGGCAACGCCTGATCCACCCGGAGACAACTGGAAACGCGGATGATCGCGGATTGCGCCACACAGGAACCGCTCTGGGCGGCCTGTTGGTAAGTGTGCCACTATGAACGGATTTTAGAGCCCATGGCGGGTTCACTTCTTGTAATGTGACGGCACGCCCAATTCCCGTAATCCGCGTTTCGTCTTTACATTAACTCCATGGACACGCTCTCCCGCCTGATGTATAACGAACCAGACCATACATACGTGCGATCGGAACTGTATTCGATCTGTGCCCATACCTTCATTGGATAAAGCCGCATTTGGTATTCAAAGGAGACAACCCATGCTTTTCCGCCATCTCGTCGTTGCCAGTTCCCTGATATTCCTGACCGCCTGCAGCACGGTTCCCATCACCGGCAGGTCGCAGCTCAACCTGATCCCCGGTTCCTCCATGCTTTCCATGAGTCTGCAGCAGTACGACCAGTTCCTGAAAGAGCACAAAGTCAGCACCAACCAGGAACAGACCCAGATGGTCAAACGGGTTGGAACGCGAGTCCAGCACGCGGTTGAACGCTACTTTGCCTCCAGTGGCCTGAGCGATCATCTGGCCAATTACAAGTGGGAGTTCAATCTGGTGGAAGACACGCAGGTCAATGCCTGGTGCATGCCGGGCGGCAAGGTGGTGGTCTACACCGGCATCCTGCCGGTGGCAAAGGGTGAAGCCGGATTGGCGGTGGTTCTGGGGCACGAAATTGCCCACGCCATTGCCGAGCATGGCAATGAACGCATGAGCCAGGGGCTTATGGCCCAGATGGGAGGAGTTGCGCTTTCCACGGCGCTGTCAACCCAAACAGCTGCTACACAACAGCTCTGGATGTCGGTCTATGGCGTGGGGGCCCAATACGGTGCCATCCTCCCCTACGGCCGCATGCAGGAGAGCGAAGCAGATCACCTCGGGTTGATCTTCATGGCCATGGCAGGTTACGACCCGAATGAGGCGATCACCTTCTGGCAACGTATGGCCTCCCAGAAAAGTGGTCAGGCTACACCTGAGTTTCTCAGCACCCACCCCTCGGATACGACCCGTATCGAGAACATCAAACGTTTGATTCCCGAGGCGATGAAGCAGTATAAAAGATAACGTTTCCCGGTTTACTCCGTAGCTCCGCCTGGAATGCTCTTATACTCGGGCTACTGCTCACGAAACGTTCCCGCAAAATCGATCGAGCACATGGTTCCGAAACGGGGATGGGGGCCGCAGGCCACTTCGGCAGTTCCAAAAACCGGGTTGAACTGGTTTTTTCTGTGCCCCCGCCCCGGAACCCCGTCGTCCACGATCAGCTGCAGCACCATGGCGCGGGCATCAGTTGGGCCATAAACGATGTTTTCCGCGATCCTTCCCCCCCATGTTCCCTGTCGTTCGATCCGCCTCCGCATGTCTCCCCTTTCACCATGCCCGGTTGTACCGCTCTTGCCCTGCTCCCGGACCAGCTCAGACGCGGCAGCGCCAAGCCCCCTTGACCAGATCAGGGGCGGCAGCGTTTTCTGACGGGTGAGAAACCTGATCGCCTCATCCACCGCTGCAACGCCCTCGCTGGTCAGCACACGATCCCGGCTGCCGAAATCGGTATAGGAAGCTCCTTGAAAACGACTGCGAAACTCTCGCAGGTAGTCCACGTAGACCTGGGGATTGTTACGTGCCAGATTGATCTCCTCCAGGATCTGCCTGGCCAGCGATTCATCCTGGGCAACGGCGGGAGCGGCAAGCGTCAGGAGCAGCCACAAGACGTACATTACAAAGAACGCTTTTTTCACACTACCCCTCTCAGTAAAACAGCAGCCAGGCATCCACAAAAAAGAACAGCCAGCCGATGGTGGCTATCAGGGCAATGTGCCAGAGATATTTTCTCTTGGTCAGACTGGAAATGGACGAGAGCATCAGAGCTATTTGCAGGAAGATCAATGCATAGGCAAAGTTGCCCCCCATCTCCTGGGCTTTGAGCTTGCGTTTGGCAATTTCCTCTGCCTTTGCTTTAATATCTTTACGTTCGTTCTCGTAGCGTTGTATCTCGTTTTTGTAACGGTCAACGGTGGCGCGATAGGCCTGGGATGCCTCGCCACCGAGTCCCTGCTGCGCCTGCATCTGCAGCTCAAGCTGTGTGCGGCTGATTTCAAAGGCATGTTCCTTGATACTCTTGGCCTGGTAAAAAGCCCATTGATCGCTCTCCTGCCCCTGGGACATGATGGCCCGCGATGAATACTTGCCCAAGTAGAGCGAGGTCAGCGCCGCCAGAACCGCCATGATAGCGGTTGATAGCGCCAGCCTCCCCTGCCATACCTCCTTCTGATCCGCCATGTTCGGTCACCTCCCTCAAAGTATATTCATCCGTTTCAAAAATGCTGGTCCTCACAAAAGAGCGGCGCCGTGGAAGCGGGGATTATCCCGGCCCGCTCGCCCCACTCCATCAGACACCGGATGGCCCGCACCCCTTCATCACCGAGATCAACTGAAAAATCATTGACATACAACTCGATATGCGACGCGCACACCTCCCTGCTCATCTCCTGGGCATGTTCGCAGATATAGTGGGCCGCCTGCTGCGGATGTGCCCGGGCATAAGCCACGCCGTCACGCAAGGCGCGCTCCACGGCCGCAATGGTTGCCCCTCCCAGTGAACGGCGGGCAACGATCCCCCCCAACGGTATCGGCAGACCGGTCTCCGTCTCCCACCACTCTCCCAGATCGACCAGTTTGTGCAGACCGTAGCCCTGGTAGGTAAAACGGGATTCGTGGATGATCAGGCCGGCATCCACATCACCCTGCAGAACAGCATCCATAATCTCGTTAAAGGGCATTACCAGAAAATTTTCCAGGGTCGGATCGAACAGGCGTAGCAGCAACAGGGCCGTGGTGTAGCGCCCTGGCACGGCAATTGTCTTGCCGCGCAGTTCGTGGGGGTCGAGGGGGGAGGATGCCACCAGCAGCGGTCCGCAGCCTCGTCCCAGGGCGCTTCCGGAGCGCAGCAGGGCGTAATCGTCGCGGATATGTCCCAGGGCGTGATAGGAAACCTTGCTGATATCCAGTTCCCCCTTCAGCGCCAATTGGTTGAGGGTCTCCACGTCCTCCAGCCGTTCCCGGTACGAGAGACCTCCGGTATCCACCAGGTTGTGGACCAGCGGGTAAAACATGAAAGTATCATTGGGGCAGGGGGAAAAACCGAGCGTCAGGGGGTTTCGTGTGTTCATCGGATACTCCGTGGGGCGTGGCTGACAGGGGCGCCAACACACTCTTTCATACATTAGGTAATTGTACATCCTCCCAGTCGATCCAGTCGACATGGTACTTCTCCACATAGTGATCCACTGCCTGTCCGATGGTGGGGAAGAAATTCTCGGTCCCCAGCTTTACAAACAGGCCGTAGCGCTTGAGGTGGTCCTTGACCGGCCCCTTCATCTGGGCAAAACAGAGCTCAATGCCGGCCTGATTCAACTCATCCTCCAGTTCTGCCAGCACGTCGGCCGCTGTGATGTCCACATCCGTAACCGGCTCGGCGGCAACCACCAGCCATTTTGTCGGGGTAGGAGCGCTGGATACCGCCCGCAGGGTCTGTTCGCGGAATATTTCGGCATTGGCGAAAAAAAGGGGGGCATCCCAGCGGAACAGCACCAGCCCCGGAATCCTGCGCGCCTCGGGATGGCGCGTGATGTCGTGGTAGCCCTTCATGCCATCCACTCGGCCGAGCACGGCGCAGTACGGCCGCCAGGCCCGCCAGATGAACACCAGCAGCGCCATACCCACGGCAATGAAGATACCCTGAATAACCCCCAGGGCAACCACCCCCAGACAGCAGACCATGGAAAGATAGAATTCACCCCGCCGAAGATCATACAAACGCCGGACCTGGGAAATCTCGAAGATCGAACCGCAGGCGGAGATGACAACCGCGCCAAGGGCGGCGGTGGGCAGGTATTGCATCAAACGAGGCGCAAAGACCAGCAGCAGTCCGACGCAAAGTGCGCCGACCACACCGGTCATCTGGGTCCTAGCGCCGGCCGACTCCGCAACCGGAGTCCGGGAAGCGCTGCTACTGACGGAAAAACCCTGGAAGAGCCCGGTGGCGACATTGGCAATGCCCAGGGCGATCAGCTCCTGGTTATCATCCACATAATAGCCTCCACGCAGGGCATATATTCTCGACAGCACACTCATGTCGGCAATGGAGACCAACGCGATCGCCAGGGCACCGGTGCACAGGGTGGTGAGTTCGGAAAGCGTGACCAGGGGAATCTGAAAAGCCGGCAAGCCCTGCGGCAGCGCCCCCACAACCGCCACTTGTGCCAGGCTTTGCAGATCGAACAGCCCAACCAGCAGGGCGGAAAACACCACCGCGATCAGCAAGCCTGGCAGACGCGGCGCCCACCAGCGGACACCCAGTATAATCGTCAGACAGGACAGACCAAGCGAGCAGGAAACCCCGTTGATCCGTCCCTCCCAGATGCCCCGCACCAAGTCAGCAGACGATTCCAGGAAACTGCCCCCCTGCACGGAAAAACCGAACAGTTTGGGGAACTGGCCAATCAGGAGTGTCAATGCGATGCCATTCATGTATCCATGGCGAATCGGTTTTGAGAGCAGATCTGTTACGAATCCGAATCTGGCCAAACCGGCCAGGATGCACATAACGCCGGAGATGATGGCCAGCAGTGCGGCAAGTTCGGCTGCCCGGACACCATCACCTCCTGACAGGGGAAGAATGGTGGCGCCAACCAGCACGATCACCGCCGAATCGGGCCCCAGGATCAGGATCCGGCTCGGACCGAACAGGGCATAGGCCAGCAGAGGCACAATGGTGGCGTAGAGACCGTAGATAGGGGGCAGACCGATTGCCTCGGCATAGCCGATCCCCACCGGCGCCAACAGCGCCGTTAACACCACCCCCGCCGCCAGATCCTGGAAAAAAAAGGCGCGGGTGTATTGACTCAGCAACGCCAGACCGGGCAGCCAGCGGCGTAATCCGTGGGTCCGGGCGTGACGGATCAGGTTGGAGTCTGAATCGGGGGCGGTCAGGGGCATGCCCCGCGAACACTGTCATCAGTCATGTCACACCAGCAACGTTCCGTCATCAATGATCACCTCTTCACCTCCGTCAGCCATAATCAGCGTCAGGGTCGGTCGGTAAAAAACATAGTCCTCATGAAACGGGGCGCTGACGACACCGCCGAAACCGGTGTTGTCACCCAGGGCGATATGGATCGTTCCCATGATTTTCTCGGCCTCCAGTACGTTGTCGGGACGGCTGGCCCGGTCGTTGGTGCCGATACCCAGTTCGGCAATGTTGCGGCAGTTGGCGTTCTCGCTAAAGCGGGCCGCCAGCTTCTGCCGGTGCTGGTCGGTACCTTCCATGGCAACCACCACGCCACCTTCCACGGTCAGTCGCAGCGGCTGATCCAGCTTGCGGGTCGGGCCCCACTCGACCACCATCACACCGTGGCTCTTTCCTTCCAGCGGAGCCAGATAGGCCTCCCCGGCCGGCAAATTGCCGAAACTTCCCGGAGCAGTCAGCAGACCGTCATCCCCCCCGGCATGGCGCCCCTGCTTGCAGATCTCCATGTGGGTGCCATTGGGGGTGGTAACGCGGACCCACTCGGCGCGGTTGACCGCTGTCACCAGGCGCGCGGTTCGGGCGGCCAGGGCCTGCCAATCAACCATCATTGAGCTGTGGAACATCTCCGGATCAAAATGCGGCAGGCTGGCAAAGCGGGCGCCGGTGTCATTGGACAGGGCCCGGTAGCGGGTGTGACTGGTGGAATTGTTGCTCATGGCGATAACAACATCGGCCGCAGCTTCCCGGTGGGCCTGCACGATCTGGCTTGCGCGGGAGACATCATCCGGAGTGGCAGCCTTGGCCAGCAGCTTTTCCAGCAGCCCGGCTTCGGCAAGTTCGCTTACCGCAGCTTCTCCAAAGGTTGCCTGCCAGAGCACTTCGGGCGGCTCGGTTCCCGAGGCTGGTGTTGAAGGGAAAGCAACGAAGGAGGCGCGCCCCCAGGTGTGTTGTGCGAAAGCGGCAGCCATGCGGGCGGTGGCGGTCAGCCGCAGACGGCGATCACGATCGGCTTCAGACGGAGTTTCACCTTCCCGGATGATATCGCTGAAGACCAGCACCCGCTCTCCCTCAGCTATGGCCATGTTGGTTTCAAAGAGTGATCTGAATGCTCCTTCAAGATTGTTCATGTCGGCTGTTCTCCCGGTCAAGGTTGCGTGAATGTGATCTTCTATACCATAGAAAGTGCGGTGTGTGAACCGCTTGAGAATCAGGTCTGAACGCGACCTGTTTTCCCTTGCTTCACGGGCTGACAGTATGCAACCATGCACACCATGAGTAGAGCAGCCAAACAGAAACAACCGGACCTGCTGTCGGAAGAGCGTAACCTCTGCCCCCCCAGCCATGAGCGCAGCATCTTGAATGTCTGCCTGGTCTACCCCAACCGTTACCAAACCGGCATGAGCAACCTGGGGTTTCAGACGGTGTACAGCCTGTTTGCCATGTCTCCCGGTATTACCTGCGAACGGGCTTTTCTGCCAGACCGGGCCGAGCTTGAAGAGCATAAACACAGCAACAAACCGATCCTGTCCCTGGAGAGCCGTCTCCCCCTGGCGGATTTCGACCTGATCGCCTTTTCCACCTCATTCGAACCGGATTATCTCAACATAGCGCTCATGCTGCACCTGTCGTGCATCCCGCTCCTCTCCCGCGACCGGGACGAGTCACACCCCCTGGTGATTGCCGGTGGTGCGGCGCTCTTCATCAACCCCGAGCCGGTGGCCGATCTGATGGACCTGATCTGCATCGGCGAAGGGGAGGGAATTATCCCGGGGCTGCTGGCCACGCTCATGTCACCGGAGGCCATGGACCGCCGGGAACTGCTTGTCGCCCTGTCAGGGCTGACCGGCATCTATATTCCCCGATTCCACCATCCCCGCCACCAGTCGGGCAGGCTGGTCGGCTTCGAGACTGAAACTGGCATCCCGTGCCGCATCGAGCGGGTCTGCGCCGAGCTTGAGAAGCATCCGCCGGCCCAGACCGTAATTC
>JACAAY010000139.1 GCA_013377095.1 Desulfuromonadales bacterium | reverse complement strand
AAATGCTGGGCGGGAAGCAGGGTCAAAAATAGAGCCATTTTTCAAAGGCCTGTTAAAGCTTTAGCTGCGGATGTAATGCAGTTCAGAATATCTAACCCATCATGATAGTTAACCAGCGACGGCACACGGTCTTCGCTACGCTCCGCCGGTGCGCCTTGTGACGTTGGCCGCGAATAGAAAAACATGGAGGTTAAAATGAATCAAGTGTTTGCAAGCTTCACTGCACCATTTACAAAAAGTGGAAGGTCGGCAACTGTGCCTTCACCTCCATGGCATTACGCTGGCTGGTTAATGAACGTTTCAATCAGTTGCGATACTTCAAATAGTAGTGCAGTGGTGCATCCAGCGCTGGGCACCCTTACAGGAAAGGGCTGTATCCATTTTGCAGATTGGCAGGCAACTACCGACGGCCATGAATTAGTCGACCCTGTCTATGCACAGTATCGGGAGACTATTGTCATCGTCGAGATAGAGCGGCCGGACGGAACGCTATATAATTACTGCCCATTTATCTGGGTTGATCAGGACATATCACTAATTCGTGGACTGCTCCAAGGGTGGCCAAAAAAATTTGGTTCGACACACATTACCCGTTCGCTACCAATTGCTCATGTGGCAGCTGCACCACTCAAAACCGGTAGCAAAATGGGAGCAAGTCTGACAGTTAAGGAAAGAAGACTAATCGAAGCTTCTCTGAAGCTTACGGGGAAAATGGGACGGCCCTATGGTTTTCTTGCTAACAAGACGATTGGGGCAATTGGATGGCCTGACTTAACGCAACCTGCTCATTGTCCTGAGTTAAATTGGGTTCTGCCCAATATTCAAGATAAAGTGTCCTCTGATTGGCACGACGCCGAAGCAACAATCAATGTGTTGCCTCACCCCGTTGAAGAGATCTCATTACTTGGCGAATTAAAGACAGAAGGTGCAAGCGTGGGATGGGCAGGTATTACCGTTGTTGGTGCGCTGCCCCTGTAATCTTGGGAACCCCGTAGGGGTCACCCTTGACACAAAAGCTGTACGGCCAGGCTTCCAAGATAGCAAGCTAACGATTCAATTTTAACAACTTTGAAACCTGACCCAACGGTTCAACTCCCCCCCCCACAGACCCAAGGAGTCCCCGATGAAATGCCCGGTGTGCAAAGACGACCTGCTGAATCATGTCTCCCTGGAGGAAAATGTGCCGGCTTACACCTGCTCGCAATGCCATGGCATATGGATTTCTTCCGGCCCATATCTGGACTGGCTAGAACGTAATGGCAAAACCCTGCCGGATATGCCTTGCATGGATGTGCAGATCCCTGAATGGGACAGCCAGGGGTTCAAGCTGTGCGCCGACTGCGGCAAGATTCTCAGCCGGTACCGGGTGTTACCCAACACGAAATTCGTCCTCGACCACTGCGGCCACTGCAACGGTGTATGGTTCGACAGAGGCGAATGGGAAACCATGATCGCCCATAATCTGCTCGGCAAGATCAACCAGTTTTTCACCAACGAATGGCAAGTACAGTTGCGGGAGGAGGAGACCAAAGCTGAATTGGACAGGGTTTATGCGGAAAAATTCGGCCCCGGAGATTACACCAGAATCAAAGAGGTACGGAACTGGCTGAAGGATCACCCACACAAGGCCATGCTGCTGGCTTTTCTTCATGCGGACAACCCCTACGGTCTGTGATGCCGGTATCAGGCCGTTACCGTCTTATTCGCTGCAAAAAACAAAGCCGGCCAAAGGCACAGCTTCTTCCCGTTCTTTCAGGAACCGCCCCGGAACCGAGAGCCTGCAAACGTCCGCACAGGCTCCCATTGACTGACGTTAAAGCGGGGGTATTGGGGGGACGGCGGAGGAGGGAGCACGAGCATGTCGAACTGCAGAAGAGGCGCTATTTCAGGATAGTTGGCGGCATACATGTTCCTCAATCCAGTGCGGCGCACAGAGCGGACCGCAAGGTAAAACCGTCTGCCTGCTGTCCGAGGGTAACATTGACGTCAAGACCATCGCAACGGTGCTGGAGCGCGGTCTGGTGGCCGGTGGGAGCAACCTGAAACTGAAGGTGAAACTGGCGGAAAATTCAATTCCGGTATACGTCGCGACGGTGGCCGACCTTGACCACCCAGACGGTAAGTTCGCTATCCTGGATCGAATAGATAATGCGATAAATACCCTGACGCAGGCGGTATTTCTCCTGGCCGGAGAGTTTTTCGCAACCCTGGGGGCGGGGATTTTCAGCAAGCCGTGCGATCCGTTCGATGATTCGTTGCAGATCATTGCCGGGGATGGAACCCAGATCCTTCCTGACCGATTCCTTGAAAAAGATGCTATAGACGGCCATCAGCCTTAAGTTCCTTCAGCAGGTCTTCGTAAGAAACCAGCGGCTCGTTAACCCGCTCTTCAAAGGCCGCCAGGTCATCGGCATCCTCGGCCAAAACACGCTGCACCGCATCGTTTACGATATCGGAAAGAGAACGGGATGTTTCCAACGCCTTATGCTGAAGCGCCCGGTGCATTGCAGGATCAAAATACACGGTTGCCCGTTTTGTTAGTGCGCCCATGGTTAGTACCTCCTGCAACCACCTTAGCGTTACAACGCTATGACGTCAAGACAATCACTTGAAGCTGTCAGACAGAAAAAACGGCTCCCGGATAAAAACAAAAAAGCAGATCTCAACGCATCACAATCCTGAAGAAATGTGCGTGTGAGATCTGCTCCTGTTCATTGGTCACTCACTTCACTTCTCACCTGGGCAGAAGTGCAAACGCCCGCACCGCGCTGGCATCCGGTCCAACCCGGTTCCAGCCATTGAAGGCCATATTCCAGATATACAAGTTCTCGCTGAACGCTGCTGCCGGGCAGCCGCCCAGCAGGTCCGGCCTGAGATTGGCTGTGACGCTGAACGTGCCGCTGATGCCGGAATCACCGACCTGCCCCGATCTGGCCTGCGCCGACAGATAGGTGGTGCTGCGGTACAGGGTGAAGCTGTAGATGCCGAACTTTCGGGGATGGCGGGCCTGGAAGGGGAGCGTGGCCGAGATGTCCGTTGCCTCGAACGTGGTCATGCCGCAGGGGCCGGTGACATTTCCGCTGGGGGAGATGGTCGGTTCATCGATGATCGCGGTTGGCTGGCGATTGTCGATCTGCAGCGTGAGGATGAAAGTCTGGAAAGCCGGAGCCTCGGGATCGGCCACCACCAGTGCCGGATTGACCGTAGCCGGATCGGCGGTGGTGACAACACCCCAGACATCCTCCGTGGAAGGGATGCGGAAGGGGATACCCAGCGCCGCAGGGTCGATGCGCGTTCCAGCTGCATTAAACAGCTCCAGCTTGAATTCCGCCGTGCCGTACCCTGCGGGCAGAGCGCTGACTGAATTGAAATAGCCGTTCATCAGATCAACCGTGGCGTCGATGACATACCACTGGGCAAAGGGCTCAACCGCCTTGTTGGGCGGATCAACGGGAGGAATCTCGAACAGGGCGTTTTCCATTCCCCGTGTTATGGGCCCCAGCGGATAGGGCAGGAAATACAGGGATTTTGTCAGCGAGTCATAGTGTGAGTAGTGGCGCACGACGGTCTGGGCTAGCGCCATCCAATCCCCGGTGCCGTTGATGCGGTATTTGATGCGGTAATACTTGATGCCGGCCGCCTCCAGGGCGGGCGAAAAGAGAAAACGGAGACCGAGTGTGCCGCCGAAGGGACCGTCATTGAAGATGGCCAGCGAACCGCCCAGACCGGTTTCAATGCTCTTGTAAAGACCAATCTTGGCGTTGTCGGCAGGCAGGGTACCGGTTCCACTGCCATAGATCCTCTTCAGCGAGTAATTCCCGATGGCCAGGGGCACAACCCAGGAATTGACCGGGTTCAGGTCCGTTCCCGGCTGAATGGGACAGGGGATCGCCTGGGGGTCGGTGACCATCAACTGTACAGGCTTGCCGCTGGGATGGTTCCAGTAGGTGTTGCAGGGAACAGGAAGTCGGGCATAGATAACCCGCTCGACACCGGTTATCTTCTGTCGCACGGAGAACCACAGATCGGGGGTTTCGCGGCAGATGGAAATCCAGATCGTGAGAGCGAAACTGCCATCCGGCTGCAGGGCTGCCGAGCCCAGCTTCTGCAGGCTGTACCAGCGGCAGATGGGCCACCAGAGCCAGTAGATCCACGGATACCAGCAGAGCCAGAAACGGAAAGCGGGAAACTTGGTGAGCAGCAGATCCCGGAACTGGGTGGTGTTGGTGTTGAGGATCCGGGAGATGGAAACCCCCTCCACCGCCTCGCGGTTGAGCCAAGCCTGCTTCTCGGTCAGCTCCATACGCTTCATGGTGGCTTCAAGCCGGTTATGGACCGCGCCAAGCGATTCAAATCGCTGCCGGGCAAATGACCATTCACCCGGCAGTGCGGCGAGCTTTTTCTGGATATCCACGTTGAGGGGCGGGCGGGGGCCGGGAGGTGTCCCGCAGAAGTCATCGTCCCAGTCCGGCCACTTGTAGATGGCGTCCCGGTTGATGCGGGGAGGATCGAGGATCAGGTCAATGATGGCTTCCCTGATCTTCTCGATGGTCAGATCGGGGATACGGGGAAAACAGTAGGCGATGTTGACGTCATAGATATCCACTTCGCCAAAACAGATAGGTGCGTTATGTTCCTGTTTCGTAACCGTGCCGGTCGCAAGATAGGGTATCTTCAACCAGCACCACCAGCCCGGCTTGAGAATTTCAAAATGAAGCGCGGTTTTCTCTTTCGAGATACGGCTTTTCTGAACCACCGGGTTGGAGCGATTGAGTACTTCGAGTTCATCCACTGCCGGCCCGATCTTGACGATCACCGCTTCAGCAGCAAGATCGAATTCAGCACGACCAAGAGTTGCTTTTTTCTGTTCCTGCTTGATCGGTTGCCTGGCCAGCAATTGACCCGCCAGACTGAAAACATAGGCCGCGATTGCCGGCCAGCCCTGTTCAGCAGAGGCTTCCTTGAGCTCAACGGACACTTCGAGTTTGGTCTTCATACACTTCCTCCTTTCGGTTACGATCTCACCCGGACTGAATGAGATCCGATCCCTTCCCTGTTGCCATTGTTTCTTTCGAAACGGGCGCCCATCATCAGACATACTTAATAGTTTTCCATTTTCCACCTGGATTGCAATGTTTTCTAATATTAAAATAGGGGAGCGGTGTTGGACAGCTCGACTTCCTCACTATTTCTGCTATTAGTGGTAACATAGATTGCCAACAAAACAGGAATGCGTGTCAGCGTTACACCAAACCTGGACCATGAATACTGAAACACGCGAAGCAACAGAAACCTACAACAATATTTCGATAGAAAATTGAACAAAACGGGGGTTATTATGAAACAGAGATCAGCTGGTTTTATCAGAGTCCTAATTGTGCTCATGGCTCTTACAGCCATCGCACGGGGTGTGTTTGCCGCCGACCTGAATGAAATCAAACAACGTGGAGTCTTACGCCACCTGGGCATTCCCTATGCCAACTTCGTTACCGGGACCGGGGATGGAATGGATGTGGAGCTGACCCAGCTGTTTGCCAAGTATATCGGGGTGAAATACGAATATGTTCGAACCGACTGGGGAACGGTCATTCAGGACCTGACCGGCAAGAAAGTTGCGGTAAAGGGCAGCGATGTCGAACTACTCGAAGACACCCCGATCAGCGGTGATATGATCGCCAATGGCTTTACCGTGATCCCCTGGCGTGAAAAGGTAGTCAACTTTTCCAGCCCAACCTTCCCCAGCCAGATCTGGCTGATCGCCAGGGCCGACTCCAAGGTCAGGCCGATCAGGCCGACCGGCAAGATCAACAGGGACATTGAAAAGTCCCGGGCACTGTTACGCGGGAAGAATGTACTCGCCCTGGAAAAGACCTGTCTTGACCCGGCCCTGTACAACTGTCGGACACCGGAGCCACAGTTATTCTCTTCAAGGGAAAGCTGAATGAGCTGGCGCCAGCCCTGATCAACAATGAAGCGGAACTGACCATTCTGGATGTCCCGGACGCCTTGATAGCTCTGGAAAAGTGGCCGGGCAAACTGAAAATCATCGGCCCCATCTCCGACAAGCAGGTTATGGGAGCGGCTTTCCCCAAGAATTCAAACCAGTTGCAAAAGGCATATGACGTATTTCTTAAAAAAGTGAAGAGGGACGGGACGTACATGAAGATAGTGAACCATTATTACCCCTCGGCACGACGCTACTTCCCGGAGTTTTTCAAAGCAATGATGTGACGCTATGTCAGCTAACAGGCTGCACGCCCGGATCAAATACGACTCCGGAGAGGAATGTAATCAGAGTTTAAATGATCCAAAAGACGATTTTTTCCATAGCCAGTCGAGTAGTTGCGGTCCTCACTGTTTGGCAATAGCAGGCTATACGGGTTTTCTGCTCTTTTCCCAATACCGTTCACAGAGCGAGCTGGAGACGTTCTATCTGAACAGCCAATTGCAGGACTCCGATAAAAACGCAACCGCGCTGGGATACTTTTTTTCCGAACGCTCGGATGACATAGTCCGCCTGGCCGACAGCCGTGAGCTTTCACTGTACTTTGAAAACAAGGCGCTCGGCATGTCGATGGAATACGGGCTGTCCGCAAGTCTGCTTGATGCTGAAGACGCATTTAAAAAATTCCGTGAGAAGAGAAAACTGGATAACAAAGCTATCTATAGCCGCATCGTCTTTTTGGATGCGTCAGGCAGAAAGCTGATTGAAACGGGTGAACCCAGCAAAAGCGATTCCCCGCCCACGAGAGAAAATATCACTGCGTACGTCGTCAAACAGACAAAATCCCCGCTTATCTTCGCCAAAGGATCCGCTGAAGACAGCCTGATAACGCTCTCGATCCCCTTTGAATTCAAAGGCAATTACAGTGGACAGATCATAGCCCAGATCCCGCTTGCAATGGTGTACCGGCAATTTGTTCACCAGTCAAAGGCCACATCGATTCAGCAGTTGCGGGTTCTGCTGTACCAGCAGAAATACCTCTACTCTCCACCCCAGAACAGCTGGAAGGTTTCACCGGAATCGATGCAACTTCCCAACAGGTTTGAAAACAACAGACCATACCGATTCAGTGTCGCAGATAAAAATGGTGCACTTCATACGGTCAAGGCCTTTGCGACTCCGGTTAAAGGAACACCGTTCTCACTGGCGACAATCATCCAGAACAGCAAAAGGACACCTTCCACTTCGCCGAAACTATGGTTCATTGTTACCGGCAGTATCGGCTTGATTATTCTGACCGGCGCGGCGATCATCATCCGCACCACCCTGCGCAACGAAGTGCTGAAAGCCCGCCTGAACGAGATCAGTATCCGGGAAAAAACCATCGCTGAAAAAAACCGCAGCCTGATAAAACTCACCACGGCCGTGGAACAGAGCGCCAACGCGGTGATTATCACCGGAACCGATGGAGTGATTGAATATGTAAATCCCTATTTTACGCAGCTGACGGATATCCCGTATGAAGAGGCGGTGGGAAGCGGTCTGGATATCATCGAACCTGAATCGGAATCGGTTGAGGAATTCCACAAACTGCTGCAATCAATAGGGGCAGGAAGGCACTGGAGTGGAGAGTTGCTGAACAGGAGTAAAGGCGGGGAGCGGATGTACTGGGCAAACATCACCGTTGCTCCGGTGAAAAATGAAGTGGGGGATGTGCTCAGTTGTGTTGCGATTGCCCAGGACATCACGGCACGCAAGGATACCGAGGAACAGATCATCCACATGAATATTGAACTCGAACAGCGGGTTAAGGAACGGACTGCTGCTCTGGAGGCATCTCACCGGGAACGGGGAAAGGCCTACGATATCGTCAAAAAACATGGTGGCGAGATTCTGGTGGAAAGCGAACTGGGTAAGGGAACCACCTTTACCATCGAATTACCGTTTAATTCCCAGATACAACATCTAACATCATGAATTGCGCATGCAACCGAACAACCTTTTGAGGTAGTAAAGCATCAAAGATGCGTACTCTTCCTCAATCCATCGGAACAACACCGCAGAACAATGACCATCAGTACGCCCAATAGGGTCCATTTCCCAAACGGGAACTGGTGCCGTCAATCCCCACGTACACGCTCCGCCCCAGGAAGAAGGGTAACCCCCAGTCAAAACCGCCGCTCATGCTGCCGCCGAGCTCCGAAAACACCCTGTTGGACGAACTGAAAAGCATGATGGCGTTGGCAATGCCAAATGGAACCGTGCTGCTCGGGGCTCCACCATACCCGGTGGTGGTGGCTGAAAAAGCGGTGAGCGATGGGGGACAGAACCAACCGGCATAGGAGGAGGTACAGTCCGGAAGAATTCGAGTCGAGGGTGATGGAAAAAACAGACCGTTCGAGCCGGTATCGAGGAAACTACTGCTGTAGGATACGCCGTTCAGGGTCGTGGTGAATTCCGCATACTGATCGGCGGGATAGGCGGATACCGAAGAGGGTATGTTGTTGGCTCGGGTATCGATCCCCAGGACCAGGGAGCCGCTGATCGAAACCGCGCCACCACTGGAAATCGATGGCAGCTGAACGATGACACCGTTATTGTCCCTGGGGAGCAACGCCACCGGGTTCTGAACCTGGTTGGCGAGGGGAACGGCGGTCGCAGTGCAGCTTGTTCCGCTACAACTGTAGTACATGCCGTTGCCGGCACTGTCGCGGCATGCCGAACCGCAGTCGTAGCCAAAGAGCCCAACTCCCAGGATACCGTTGAACCCGGCGGCGTTCGGGCTGGCATCCGCATTCCGGCAGATGCTGGGAGGCGACCCAAATGAGGCGTTGACCAGTTGAATCGGCACCTGAACCGCAGGCTCGCCCCCCATGACAACATCCGCCACCTGTACCGGTCCCCACAACGACGAGCCGTCGCCAAATTGCACACACTCAGCCAAAGAGCCGCTGCCGCTGTCTATCTGCACCAGTGGAACTGACAGGGCCTGATTGAAGATGCGCAGACCATAACTGCCGGTATCCAGTAAGATGTCGTTGATTGTCTGACAGGTTGAAGAGCCTGGAGTACAGACCGTAACGCTGACACAGGGCTTGTTGGGATAGGAGTTGCTGGTGCTTTCCGAGCAGAGTGAACCATTCACGGTAACACTGAGAACATTGATCGAAGAGGTGGTAGGGATAGAATTGGTTCCAGTGGAGGTAACGGTGGAAGTTACCGAACCGGTGCTACTTCCCGAGCCACCGCAGCCGAAACAGAGAGCAGCCATACATAACAGTAGTGGCAAGCTACCTGATTTCATCGATGGTCACCCCCGAGGGAATCAGGGCCGGCGCATAGGCTCTCCCCTGCAGGTTGCGCATGTGCCCCCAGGTCTCTACCACAATCTGCTCAGATACCACCTGTCGTCGTCTGCGCCCCCGTTTGCGTGAGGTCTGCTGCACGGCAGCCTGGTATTCAGCGGCATAGGAGCCCAGCAGGGTCGTCAGGTCGGGATGCATGCGCCCATTCCAGACAATCGCGAACACCACACCGGATGGGGAAACATACTCCCGCACGGTCGTTGCATCGGAGGCGATTTCCTGAATACGGTATCCGCTGCGGCTGATTGTGGCGCGGTGGACCGCCGAGAGGGCTTTGCGATCAGTCGAAACCGAGTCGGAGGAACGCCCCAGAGCAGCCTCCCCCTGTTGAGCTATCACGGACAGCATCATAAAACCGATCAGAGGCAGGTAGATACCTGGAATTCTGTTCATGGAACACCTCACGCATGACAAGAGAGTAACGGAACGATCAACGCGCTTTCGAATCCGGCAGGAATGTTATTGCGAATGATGCGGTACGAATGTGGAGAAAATATGGTTCTTCAGCAGAATTTGTGGGTTCCCTCCAGCTCTGGTAGGTTCCCAAGTG
>JACAAY010000138.1 GCA_013377095.1 Desulfuromonadales bacterium | reverse complement strand
GTTTGGTTATAATCCTGAAGTCACGGTATTAAGATTTTCTTGGCGCCTTCGCGGCCTTGCGTCAAAGCCTTATATAGTAACAACTACAGACTATTGACTACCCTATGAATACCTTTACTAACAAGTTTTTCTCCAAAATTAATAACAAGCCCCAGCTTTAATCCGGTAAGGCGCAAGTAGGTAAGTAATTGACATTCAAAGATTGTGTTGTACGTCGTCATTGATTTACACTCAACAATAACCTTATCCGCAACGAACAAATCCAGACGCAAAGGAGTAGAAAGGCTGTTTCCTTTGTAGATCAAGGGAACGCTTACCTGCCGTTTCAGACTCAAGCCACGTTGGTTGAGTTCATAAACCAAAGCTTCTTCATATACTGATTCAAGGAGACCTGGGCCACCAAGAACCCGGTGAACCTCAATAGCGCTGTCTACGATAATTCTGCTGATTTCGTTCTCATCCATCATATAATCCTCGACGCCAAGACGCAGAGACGCAAAGTAAATCTACTATTTTTTTGGTTAAATCTTGAAGTCTGGGATTTACGTCTTTCTTTGCGCCTTCGCGGCTTTGCGTTAAAGTTTCGAATCTACCGCCTCAAAATAGGTATCCGGTTTTTCCGGGTCGAACATCTCGTTGCACCACATGACGGTCACCAGATCGCTTGCGCCGGTATTGGTGATGCTGTGGGTGTAGCCGGTCGGGATATCCACCACCTCCAGCTTGTCGCCGGAGACATGATAGTCGATGACTTCGGCGCCGCCCACCGCCCTGAATCTGATCAGACCCTGTCCGCTGACAACCAGGAACTTCTCGTTCTTGGTGTGGTGCCAGTGGTTGCCCTTGGTGATGCCCGGTTTGGAAATGTTGACCGATACCTGGCCCCGGTCGGCGGTTTTGATGAACTCGGTAAACGAGCCGCGCTGGTCAACATTCATCTTCAGCGGATAGCTGAAATTGTCCTGGGGCAGGTAACTCAGATAGGTGCTGTAGAGTTTTTTGGTGAAGGGGGCGGACATGTCGGGGACGATTAAATTTGCCCGACTCTCTTTAAAAGAGTGGATCAGTTCCACAATCCCGCCCAATGTGATGGCATGTACCGGGTGAACCTGGCAATAGGGATCCGCCACCCGCGGCTCGCCATCCAGGGCCGCCATGAAATCGGTAACCACATCGTCGATGTAGACCAGGTTCATGGTGACCGACGGATCGTTGATCTGGATCGGCAGATCATGGGCGATGTTGTTGCAAAAGGTGGCCACGGCGCTGTTGTAGTTGGGGCGGCACCACTTGCCGAAGACATTCGGCAGACGGTAGACATACACAGGTGCGCCGGTCTGTTTGCCGTAGGCGAAAACGGCCTCCTCGGCCTGGCGTTTGCTGACGCCGTAGGGATTATCCTGCGCGGCCTGGATGGAGGACGAAATCAGCAGCGGGGTCGTTGCGCCCTGCCCCACCAGATGGGAGATCAGGGTCTGGGTCAGACCGGCGTTGCCGCTGGTAAACTCTTCCAGGTTTTGCGGCCGGTTGACGCCGGCCAGGTGGAAGATGAAATCCGCCTCCCGCACCAGGGCCGGCAGCGTTGCCGGATCGTCATCGCTGTCAAAGCCGGTCACCCTGATATCGGTCCGCTGTAAAAGCGTCACCACCAGGTTTTTACCGACAAAACCGTTTGATCCCGTCACCAGTACCGTTTTCATCGTCCCCCCCAGCATCTATCATGTGCAAAAAAAAATGAAGAAATTAACCAACAAGGATCTAAACCGCGGTCAGCCACGAATGTTCACGAATAAACACGAATCACATAAAATGTTTTCAATAAAACGTATAAAACCATTGAAGTGAGTCACGTTATCACGGAAATCCATTGGTTTATTAGAGAAATTCGTAACATTCGTGGCCAAAAAACGGCTTTTGTTTTATGCCATTCGCAGGGCATCGTTGATGATGTCCAGCTTCAGCAGCAGCTCCATCATCCCCTCCACATCCAGACGCCGGGTGTTGTGGGAGTTGTAATCATCGATCAGGGCAATGTCCTCCTGCCCTTCCACGAAATAGCAGTTGTAATTCAGGTCGCGCACATCGGCCGGCACCCGGAAATAATCCCCCATGTCAACGGCCTTGGCCATTTCCTCGCGGTTCAGCAGGGTCTCGTAGAGCTTCTCGCCATGGCGGGTGCCGATGACGCGGATCTCGCTGGTTGATTTGAACAGCCGCAGCATCGCCTCGGCCAGCGTCATGATGGTGGCGGCCGGCGCCTTCTGGACAAAGATATCGCCGGGGTTGCCGTTCTCGAAGGCATACAGCACCAGGTCAACCGCATCGTCGATGGTCATCATGAAGCGGGTCATGTTCGGGTCGGTCAGCGTCAGCGGCGCCCCCTCCTGAATCTGTTTCAGAAACAGCGGAATCACCGAACCGCGCGAAGCCATGACATTGCCGTAGCGCGTGCCGCAGAAGATCGTGGAGGAATCGCCGTACATCCTGGCCTTGGCCACCATCAGCTTCTCCATCATCGCCTTGCTGATTCCCATGGCGTTGATCGGATAGACCGCCTTGTCGGTGGAGAGCACGATCAGGTTCTTCACCCGGCAGGTCATGGCCGCGTTCATGACGTTCTCCGCCCCCAGGTTGTTGGTGCGCAGCGCCTCCATGGGGAAGAACTCGCACGACGGCACCTGCTTCAGGGCCGCGGCGTGGAAGACGTAATCGACCCCCTGCATGGCCGGCAGGATGCTGTCGCAGTTGCGCACATCGCCGATATAAAATTTCACCTTGGGGTTGGCCAGCTCGATGCGCAGGTCCTCCTGCTTCTTCTCATCGCGGCTGAAGATGCGGATCTCTTTGATCTCCGTATCGAGAAACCGCCGCAGCACGGCATTGCCGAAGGTACCGGTTCCGCCGGTGATCAGTAACGTCTTTCCCGCAAACATATAAATACCCTCCAATTCCCTAAAGAAAGCATTGCCAAGTGGTGGATCATACATGAATCAATTGTATCTGATGTTACAGTGGGGCAATAATTGTGTTAAACGAGGTCATCAACCGGTCTTGCCGGTTAAGCATTAATACACCCTTCTCGCTCGGGTTGGAGGTGGCGGTTGCAGTCCGGAAATTTCATATAGTATTCTGCGACGCACACTATCCGCTCTTTCAGTATCCTCGGGATGATCGAGAACATCCTTGGCAAGCTCCGTCGCCTCTTGCCTGCCCCGCAATTTCGCATACATGGTCAGCAGCTCGTAATCCTCGATCCCCATCCGCCAGGCTTCCCAGCGCCGGCTGGAGACGATGCCATTGTCTTTCCCCTCGTAAATGACGGCAAAATCGCGGTCCAGCTCCTTCCAGGCCGTGACGTCGCTGCCGGTATCCGCATAGGCCCAGAATCCGATTCCGGTATACCCACGCACAAAAGCCTTCCACGACATCATTCGATAATAGCTGTACGGTGAAAGCGACCGGGACATTCCAGCGGTATCGTAAATCCAGGCCTGGCCCTTGAATAGTCTTCGATCCCGCAACATTTCTTCGTAAGAAGTCTGAGCAATGTCAAGAAAAGGTAAAATTTCTCCCCATCGTTTACTTTTGAAGGTGGCATCGCCCAGAGTCGCATAGTTTTTTACTGAAGGTATTTCCAGCTTTACCCAAGTGGCAAATCTAATAAAATCATCAATCCGTTGGCCTCCCATCTCGTCGTAAGGATAGAGGAACAGTTGGTTCTCTAAAAAACCGGCCCTCTTCGCGGCGAGTACGGCACCGGCATACCATTTTCGAAACCATGTTTGCCAATCACTCCCCATAAATGTATATTTGCCGTTGACTGTAGCTCTCAGTGAATTTCCAAAATCCACAAATAACAGCACTTTCATTGCTCCCTTGTGGAGTTTCAGATATTTTTCAAGTCCGAAGAAATATGGATCGGAGGCAGGTCCATAGATTGGCAAATATGCCGGAGGCACAACAATCGTGTTTATATGGTGAGCAAAGAGATCCTTTACCGCTTCATTCTTTCGATCAGCAATTAGAGAAAAATCAAGGTAAGCCCAGTTAACCGAGTTTAGGCTGAAATCCTTCGGAAATATAAGGCTGGATACTTGAATATCAACGGGTAGGAAATCGACTGCTGCAGCACTGCTAACCTTCAGAGAAGTTTGCCATGCTCCAGCCTTATCTCCTTTTACTGTCATAAACACCATTTTTGTTTCACCGGGGCCTAACGAAACTGGTCCATTAACCTGCACCAATGGATCTGCAACAAACTCAATTGCCGCACTTTTTACAAAAGGAACTTCGTACATCAACAGTTCAGGCGCTTCTTTCGGCATCTGCTCAACGTTAAGGTCAACTTGCTGAAGATTCTGAGACAAATTTGTTATCGTAAAGGCTGCATGATCATAGCCACCTTGCAGCAAGTTTAAGGACAACTTCAGATTGGATCTGTCCAACGGCAAAGAAACTGTTGACAAAGGCAACCAGGGGTTTATGACTTCAATCAGTACATTTTTATCTGGAAAACGAGCTGCCTGAAATTCTTTCCGAAGATTAAGTATTTCCGCTTTGACAGCACCAACGTCTTCAACTGATTCAAACGAATGAATTCTTTTGCTGATTATTGCCAAATGAACAGACAATTCTGGATTGGCATTTATTTCTGACTTAAATTCCGCTGCAGCCCCCTTCACAAATTCCCTGTAGTCATCAAACCAAATTATCTGATTATACAGATCTAAGGCCCCTTTTTTGTTCAGGTGCCCAACTACGCCTGTATCACTTTCCCCTTCCAACACCTCAATCTCATCACAAAAGAGATACGTTCCTTTTGGTTGAACAACGAGTAAGACATATCTTCCTTTCTCAGCGATACCATCAAGGTGAAAACGATTAACTTGATAAGCGCCGGGGATATTTTTTGAGTTATCCGCAATATCCCCCACGTACTTCAAATGCTCCATATCAGGACCGACAAAAGCAACTATATGCCTAGGGAAGTATACACCCGCATATTCGCCCCGCGCTGTGTTGAACGTTATGCTCCCAATATTTGACACCTTTTCCAAGTCGATTAAAATTTCGGTTGTTTTTGTAAATTCCCAGCCTACAGTTGTTTTCTGTGTCCAAAAATTACCGACAGTAAATTTGCCATTTGTTAGCATTTCATTGTCAGTTGAAGGGGCAGTGAATCGATAGTTCGGTTTGGGCGAAACATTATATGGCTTTCCATGGGAGAGGATTGTCGTGGAGTGGCAGGAATGAACAAGAGCAGTGATGCTATATATCAATACCACAAAAGATAATAATAACTTTTTAAGTATGATCATTTCTTTTCAATCCTGCAGTTGATAAAAAGAAGATTAGATCGCAATCAGCTTTTGTCTGATTCTGCGTATACTGCAGACAATTGTGTAGCCGGAATACCACTAACGGCACTATTAATGACATGCAACTGATATTTTGGGTTGTAATATTTGTCAATTATATCCTGACAATCGTTTCGGATGGATTTACGACAGCGCTTTTGCTTAAGCCAAGCCTCAATTACACTTGTGAGGTCTTTAACATCATCCTGCCTGAATAATGCACCCGTTTTGCCCGGCTGAATTGCTTCCCACTCAGGCATTTGGCTGTCCGGGTTATCATGAGTAATTACTGGTGTGCCATATACCAAGGAATGCATGCAAGTTAATCCAATTTCTCCCGGTGAAACACAAATATCGGCCAAACTAATCAGCGGTCCAATATCTTCCTCACTATAACAAGGACCATAAAACACGACATATTTAGCTATATCTAGTTGTTTGGCTTTAGCCTCTAGATTTTTCTGCTCGGGTCCGTTGCCAATGAAGAGCAAGTTAGCACATATCCCATTGTCAGCTAGTCTTTTAATAGATTCAATAATCATATCTAGTTTCTTTACATGAGTGAGTCTGCCAATGTAAAGTAAAACTGGTAATTCTGGGAATTCAAATATTTTTTGTTTATAACTTTCAAGTACAGTATCTGTTAATTTATCTCTAACTAGACACTGCCTTTCATAATCAAGTGAATTGTAAACTACGTATAGATTTTCAGATTTAAATCCATTATCTCGCATAATTTCCTTGGCATAATTACCATAAAGCAAGAAGCAGTCACTTAATTTGTAAAATGTATTTCTGAGCCATCCTTTAACACCACTTTCCTTCTTTACGTATCCATGGGTCCACATGATAGTGCGTTTCCCCATTGATTTAGCAATTACAATACTTATCCATGTAGATATGTCGTACATATACCCAGGATAAATAACTGCATTATATTTACGTGAAAAGGCAACCGGAATATTGAATGATTGCCAGAAATACAATTTCTCGATCCAAAAAGTTTTTGTAAATTGCCAATTCAACCCACCATCCTCAGGTAGAATTGTTGCTTTTTCAATTTCAGATGTCTTAATATTTATACCAGCTTTGGTACTAGCATAAAGCATGTATTCAGGTAAAGGATGCTGTTGCCGTGAAAGCAAATTAAATATTGGCTCGCGGTAGTGCGGTATATAAGGCTGAATTATTGCCACTAAAAGATTTCTTTTACCTCTCATTACAAAACCCTGCCTTTTATTTCAATGCTCTATTTTTCCGGTTACAAATTGTTTCCATACGTAACTAACCTAACTCCTGTTTGTTTAGATCTGATCGAATTAAATCCCCACCCGGCAACAAGTATTTTATAAAGTGATTTACAATACAAGCAGGACCAATTATCTACTAATCTCAGAAACAGTTCAAGCAAATGCACTGTTATTTTATTCAAAATTATAGTTAGCATAAGTTTAATGGCCAGTAACTTAGCAGAATCACATTCCAGGTTCACTGGCAGCAGATATCTGACCATCGTTTTATCAAAAAATTTTGGGTTTTGTTCCAGTAAATGTCGATATCCACCCTGGTAGATTTCAATAGTTTTCAGCTTATATCGATTGAGTGATACAAAATCATAATGTAATGCACGCGCATCCTCAGCAAACACGATCCTCACTCCAGCCTTGCTTAAGAGATAGCCCATCTGTTCGTCTTCAGCGCCATAGCCATGAATATTTTCATCAAACAAACCAACCGCCACAAGTTCTTCACGATGAACGGATGAAATACCACCTCCAAAATAACTTGGTGGCAAGTTGGTGTAATCCAGCTTTACTTTCTCATACGATGAACGATTGCCAATATAACAAGAATCCATATATCGCCCAAAATTGCTGTTTTCAATGCATTCAGGAGCAAATGATAAATTACTTATAACAGCCAACCTAGTTTGATAATTTTCTTCATGATATTTATTGTGTTTTTCAATGAAAGTACTATCAACAATTACATCATTGTCAACCAAAATTATTATACTACCACGAGCAGCCCTGATACCGTTATTTCTTGCGATACAACGCCCCATATTCTTATTATGAAAAATAACATTGAGGCTATGGTATAGCTTTATCGCAGTATTCAGGTATTCCTTACTTTTGTCTGTGGAACAATCATCTACTACAATTATTTCATACTCATTATGTGAAATACTCTGGTTGAGTAATGCGGTTAGACATTGCTCAATACTTCTCTGCCCATTGTAATTTGGTATTACTACGCTAATATGCATCTACACTCCAAATACACAAACATCACAAGTCTTACTTCATCAGCTATTTATTCCATATCCATCTTAAACAATCATAATCGCCGTTTAATTTCATCACAAACTGTTTCAAAGTATCAAAGCCACTAATATCTGTTCTTGGAAGCTGTAATAGATCATCCTTTTTGCTGAGAACTCTGCTCATCATAGTACACCCCGCTGTATACCCGGCTTCTGCCAATAAGTCACGTGTCCATGGCGCATAGGCATCTGATCGCCCAAAAGGGTAAGCAAAGCTCTTAACGGGACACCCGAGTTTGTTTTCCAGTATCAATTTAGGACGTTCGATTTCATCCTTAGCACATGCACTGGCCTGCTGGCTGAGTTTAAGGTGGGTGTGAGAATGTGCGCCTATTTCGAATCCTTCGCTAGCCATTTCCCTCAGGTCTTGCCAGGAGAGCATTTGGTATTCGTTATAGACAGACAATCCCTTATGGTGGGGTTTCTGGCGCTCATCTCCTATATAAGCTGTTGGTATGAAGAAGGTTGCCGTCATGCCGTATTTCTTTAATATCGGACAGACTATCGTACGAAAGTTTTCAATTCCGTCGTCAAAGGTAAGAATAACGATTTTATTCTGTAAAACGATCTCAGAAAGACCAATGGCAATATCTGCTACGCGGCAACTTTTGTATTTATTTTCTGCAAGATAACGAATTTGGTCCTCAAATAACTGAGGCGGCTGGTGCAGAAATGTATCATCGTTGTTTTCGACACTATGGAAAGCTAGGATACGAGGGGCTCCAGTTTTACGAGATAGAAAGCCAAAGGTGTTGGTAAATATTCTTTTTATATGGAATTTGTATATCGCTTTCATCAGATGCCTATTTATTGTGAAGAATTTAAAGCTGATATCATCAAATCACTGAAAGCCTGCTGAATTGTCGAGAGCTGATGGTTTTTAATGGCAGTTTTTTGTGCGCAAGTAATGATACTTTGACGATAGTTGTTATTCACAATCAATTTTTCTAATACGAGTGCCAGCTGGCGCGGGTCTCGTTGCCCAACAACTGCAGCCCATCCATCTTCTTCAGCATAGCGGGCAATCCCAGTTACTAAATCGGAGTAGACAACTGTTGGCTGTCCACTAAACATAAAAAGATGGGCTTTCGAGGATACACTTAGACGAATTCCTTTTGAATTCTCGCCGAACCGTTCTGGAAGGAATAATATATCTGCACTACGCAAAACTGACGCCAGACCATCATGCGATGGACAGTGTTCAAAGTGTATATACTTAAAATTATTAGCTTGCGGTGTCATTTCGGCTAATTGATTTACAGGAAACACTGTCACTCGAACTCGGTGCCCCTTGACAGACAATATTTCACAAGCTTCATCAAGGTCGCAAAGTAGAGACCACCTTTGCTCATTGAAATAGCCTGTACTGACAATCCAAGTCTCATCAGGATCTATCAAACGCATTGGCTGTGCGTTTTGAAAACGTGACAGTTCATCCCCGTGCATCAGGACGGAGAACTTCTTGCCATATCGCTGGCTGTATTCGTCCTGCATATATTGGTTGAAAGCCAGACAGACTGTCGATATTTTGACTAAATTATATGCCGCCTTAGAAACGACACGGTTCATAAACAAAGGAATTAAAGGCACATAACAATTATCTGCCCGGTATGCATCGCTGGGCCAGTCGTCCGTGGGATAATAAGCTGCAGGGAGCTCGAAGTGACGCTTTAACATTACTGGTAGCAATGCAAAAGTAAGGCAATAGCCTTGAGCAAAGATTATATCCGGTTGAAATTCTTTGACCCAGGCGAGCATCCCCGCAGAGAGACATGGTCGAAAAATGAGTTCGTAGAGTCCGGTTCCGACAATCATTTGGTTTAGGTAAGACTTAATAGCGTTTTTCTTACCCAGTTGTATTCTGACAGTATTCGCAGCTGGAGGATTAGTAACTTGTGCATTTTGCACTTCACTTTTCAGCCGGTAGAAGGTGTTACCAAAGCGGCGGTCTTGAGGGCCCATTTGGTAATAGCAACCAAAGAACCCCTCGTCACCATTGTCGCCGCTGCTATAGATTTGAGCCATGTTTTCACGTGGCCACCCTCCGAAGAGATTTCGCAGTAACAGCCCGTTGTTGGCCGTATCCACAGCATTGATCCGCCCCATGGCAACTATTAGTACTTTCGGGTATTTCAAAGCAGGTCCCCCTGACCATCTAAAACGACATGCCGGTATATCTCCAACTGTCGCGCTATGAGGCGCTGCGGATCGTTGCGATGTGCCGCGACCTGTCGTGCCTGCCGTGAAAGTCGACAGGTCAGCTCTTTATCGGTAAGCAATCGCTCCAGCTGAAACGCACACACTGCATCGTCACCCATTGGGAAAAATAGCGCGCTTTCTTCATCCTGAGCTATGGAGGGCATACCACCGGCATACGAAACTGCTAGCGGCACCCCGATCAGCATGGCCTCCTGCATTGACGTGGAGCAATTCTCGATGAACGATGGTATCACCATAGCCGAAGCAAATTGCATCTCCTCAATAATCTGGTCAGCATCCAAG
>JACAAY010000137.1 GCA_013377095.1 Desulfuromonadales bacterium | reverse complement strand
GGGTAATGGATTAAAGGCCCACTATACCATTACCCACGCGCGGTGACGAAGAGCCATTTATTCTGAATTCACAGTACTAAGTATACACCTTATTTTATGTCAATCACTTCTGAAAGTACTTTTTTTGTTGTTCAAAACCTTTGTGGTGTTGGTTTGAAAAAAAAGAGGGCGCCGAATGATTGGCGCCCTCTTGTGGATTCGGATGTTAAAAAAATCAGTGTATGCAGCGCACCTTGGCCTGACCGGCTTCTTCGGCCCGGGTCGGCAGCATGTGGTTTTTTTTATCAACAAAAACCAGCTTTGGTTCATGCTTCTTGGCGGCCTGGGCATCCATGTTTATAAAACTGGCGATGATGATGACGTCCTTTGGTGCAACCAGACGGGCGGCTGCGCCGTTCAGACAGATCACACCCGAGCCCCGTTCTCCTTCGATGGCATATGTCTCAAGTCGGCTGCCGTTGGTGACATCCCAGATGGCTACCTTCTCGTAGGAAAGTATGTCGGCGGCATCCATCAGGTCGCGGTCAATGGTAATGCTTCCTTCGTACTCCAGATCAGCTCCGGTGATAGTTGCACGGTGAATCTTGCTCTTCAGCATGGTTCTTTGCATGATTACACTTTCTCCCCTAATACGGTGTTGTCGATGAGTCGAGTTGTTCCTGCTTTGACAGCCAGTGCAAATAGAGTGTCGTCGGTCGCTTCCGTTAATGGTTGCAGTGAGTGTTCATTACAGAATTCCAGATAGTCGATCTGCAGGAGCGGCTCCTGAAGAATAATAGTAAGCGCCTTCCGGCGCAGCGTTTCGATGGAACGCTCACCTGAAACGTATAGAGAGCGAATGTCATGTATTGCCCGGGAAAGGGCGAGGGCGCTCTTCCGTTCCACAGGTGACAGGTAGGCATTTCGGGAACTCATGGCCAGGCCATCGCTCTCCCTGATGATCGGCATGCCGATTACGCTAACCGGTATGCTCAGGTCTGCGACCATGCGTCTGATCAGGGCAAGCTGCTGGTAGTCCTTGCGTCCGAAAAAGGCCAGATCTGGCATGACAATATTGAAAAGTTTGGCGACCACGGTGGCAACACCGTCGAAATGTCCCGGACGGGCGGTTCCGCATAGCGGTTTTGATAATTCGCGAACGTTTATGGATGTCTGAAACCCCTGGGGGTACATCTCCGTCGCTTCGGGCATGAAGATGAAATCCACCCCGCATTCCGCGGCAGTGCGGCAGTCCCGCTCCGCGTCACGGGGATAGCGGTCCAGGTCTTCATTCTGGCCGAACTGGATCGGGTTGACAAACAGGGAGAGTATGAGGATATTACCCCGGTTGCGACCTTCGCGCAGCAGTGAGGCATGACCCTCGTGCAGAAATCCCATGGTCGGGACAAAAGCGATGGTATTGCCTTCCCGTTTGAGATTCTGGGCGATTGTCTGCATTTCAGTGATGGATGTGATGATCTTCATTTGTATTCCTGATATGTTTCGGCTCCGCCAGGGGGGCCGGGCGGAGCCGATGGGTTACGTGAATGAATGTTCCTTGGTGGGGAAGGCGCCGGAGCGCACCTCCTCCACGTAGCTGGTGACGGCATCGGTGATGACCGGGGCCAGTTCCGCATAACGTTTGACAAATTTTGGTGAGTATTTTTCGCATAACCCGAGAATGTCGTGGATCACCAGAACCTGGCCGTCGCAGTCCGGCCCGGCACCGATACCAATGGTGGGAATGGAGAGCTCCGTGGTGATTTCCGCGGCAAGGACTGCGGGTATCCCCTCCAGCACGATTGCAAATGCCCCGGCATTCTGGACCGCCAGCGCGTCGTCCATGATCCGTTCAGCCTGCTCCTTGCGCCCCTGTACCTTGTAGCCGCCCATGCGGTGGATGGATTGCGGCGTCAGCCCGATATGCCCCATAACAGGTATGTCAATGGACGTTACCGCCCGAATGACGTGGCACATGTTCATGCCCCCCTCGATTTTGACCGCCTGGGCACCCCCTTCCTGGAGCATCCTGCCGCAGTTGCGCAGGGCCTCTTCGGTGCTGACATGATAGGACATGTAGGGCATGTCGGCTACCAGTAGCGCCCGCGGTTTGGCGCGGGCAACGGCCCGGGTGTGATAGATCATCTCATCCATGGTCACGCGGAGGGTGTTGTCATGGCCGGAAAAAACCACTCCCAGCGAATCACCCACCAAAATGGCATCGACGCCGCCGCTGTCCACCAGGCGTGCGAAGGGATAGTCGTAGGCGGTCATCATCGTGATGCGTTGCTTGTCCTGTTTCATCTGAAGTATGTCTGGGATGGTTATTTTTTTTCTCATAACGCTCTCTCCGATTTTTTCCAAAAAAAAAACGCGCTATAGGGCGCGCGTGACGGACAGGCGCTGCCATTGTGGCCAGCATGCCTGTGGGGTATTTCCCTTCCGTCCCGGTTCGCCGTCGAATCCGCGCGGTATGTGTCCACCCTATGCCCACCAACATCCAATCGGTTCCCTCTCGCGGGTAACCGTTGTTAGTTTTTAAAAAATATCTATAGCAAAAATAAAAAAGTGATGCCAGAAAAAAATAAGTGCTCTGTCGCTCATAAGTATTACAGCTGGCAAGTCAGATTTTTCATGGACTCCAGGTCTTTGACCACTTCCTTGCTCTGATTTCGGCGTTGCTCCATGTTTTCAAACATTTCCCGAACCATGTCACTGACAGACTCCACGGTTTGGCGTATTTTACCGCCATCTTCCACCTGTCGCGATGTGGAATTGACCATTTCATGGGTCATGTCCTTGATGGTTTCGATGGCTCGGGCAATGCTGCGAGTCGCCTTGGCCTGATCGGCTGAGGCGGTGAAAATCTGTGACGTCATGGTACTGATGTCTTCCATGGACTTGGCGACGACCTGGACACTGGTAACCTGTTCCTGGGTGGCATGTTTGATCTGATGGGTCATTTCCAGGGAGCAGACGGAACGGTCAAAGATCGATTTGAGTGCTTCTCCCGTGGAATGTCCCAGTTCAACGCCCCGCTGGACCAGGCTTTTGCTGGCGGTAATGTTGTTGCCTGCTGTTCGGGATTCGGAAAGGATCTCCTTGATGATGGTTGTGATTTCTCCGGTGGATTGGCCGGTCTGCAGCGACAGATTGCGTATTTCATCAGCCACCACCGCGAAACTTTTACCGTATTCACCGGCCTGGGCGGCAATGATGGCGGCGTTGAGGGCCAAGAGGCTGGTGCGTTTTGTTATGTCGTTAATGACGCTGACAATGGTTTCGATGCGGGTACTGTTCTCCACAAGTTGGGTGATGGCCGCGTAGGATAGTTCGACCGAGGACTGGATTTCGGCCAGAGAGTCAATAGTTTCAGTTACCACGGCAATACTCTCTTCGGCGCTGGTTTTCACCTGGCTGGAAACCTCGTGGGAAATGGCAGCGTTTCGTTCCACATTGTTGATGGTTCTGTTGATCTGCTCCATGGCCGAAGCCGAATGATGGACAATACCGGCCAGGTGATCGAGATTTCTGGTGACCTGCTCAATGGCGACCGATATCTCGTTCACCGCTGAGCTGGTTTCGTCCACCGATGCCATGACCCCTTCGGATGCCGACGCGATGATGGCGGAACCGTCGGCAACGGAATCGACAGCCACTTTCAGGTCCATGACGTTGCGGGAATACTGTTTGCGGCTGCTGAGCAGAAAGGCAAAGGAATTTTCCATTTCGCTGGTGAGGGCATCAATCGAGGTCAGCAGGTTGATGCGTGTGATGGCCGAGGCGACCTGACTTGCAAAGAGCATGATGGTGTCCACATCGGAATCATTCAGTGCTCGTTTGCTGTTTTTATTATCGATGCCAAAGGCTCCGATGGCCTCGTCTTTTACGATGATCGGACAGAGAATAAAACTCTTGGAGCGGAGCGGAGTCTGGCGACTGTAGGGAGCCTGGATCTGGTAGTCTTCAGGGTAACGCGAGATGTCGTCTATGAGGAAGACTTTCTTGTTGGTAATGCATTTGTAGATAACACCGATGGATGGGTCCAATGGCAATGATACGCCGGTGATATCAAAGCTGTCCGTACCGGTGGCGGTGACGAAACGGACCTGATTGCCATTCTGGGTCATCAGGATGTTGACGCGCTCGTAACCAAGTATTTCATGCAGGCCTTCCGCGCACAGCAGCAGGATCTCTTCAAGGTTCAGGGAGACCTGAATTTTACTGCTGATGTGGTGAAAGTTTTTGATGTTGTTATCCAGCACCTTGTAGCGGTTTTCAAAAAGGTCTTTCTGGGAGGCAACTTCAGCGTGCAGGAGGTCAAGCTCGTTGGCCCTCTTGCCTAGTTCCTCGCTGGTTGTTGAGATTACATACCCGAGTAACGCCAGTATGATGGAGGTGCTCCCTCCCATATACAGATACAATGCACGTTGATCGCCATTCAGCAGGATTTCTTCCATAACCTGGTCGAGCAGCGGCTGGCTATTGTGGGACAGCAGCAGAACTCTGATCAGAATCCAGCCGACAGGCGCACAGATGCCAAGGATCAAGCCGCACAGGGCGTATCGGGTGGAATGTTTAGTCAGGAAGATATTCCTCATGGCTGAGGGCTCCTTATCAGTCTGAGGCGAGTTTTTCGTCCATGGCGCTGTAAATTTCTTCCATAACCTTTTCGGAGTCGATCATGTTGTATGAAATGATGTTCTTCAGGTGGGTGTACGAGTCAAGGTCAATTTTTTCAAAGGTGAATCCCAGGCCGTTTTCAGTAACTCGGCAGACCCTGCCATTGAAACAGACCGATATCCCCGGATCGGATCCGGTCAGGAGAATGGTGATTTCAACCGGTTCACCAATGGCAAGTCGTTCTCCCGTGACCAGAAGCATGCCGTTCATGCTGAGATTTTCCACATTCCCATGAAACTGTCGCTCAGCTGCCTTGATGGTGGCGCTCACCCTGAATCTGACGCGGGAAAATTTTCTTGTGTTCATAAGCCAGCTCCTCATGGGTGGAAATATCACGATCGAGTGCTTCCGGCATTGTCTGCGCTGGTTCTGTGTGCAGGGGGCAATTTCATGTTAACGGCTGTGCGCGCAGTTAAACAGCTAACGCATACCATGTTACTCAGGCTGAATCAAGGAGTAAGCATTGACTTTTCGGCGACTTCCCTGTTGTCACTCCCGTTGGAGTAGCCTATACTCCCGAATCCAAGGAGTAGCACCATGCCGGATGCAGTCTCATTCAATCCCGAATTGCTGGACAGCCATTGTATCGTTGATGTCAGGACGCCTCTTGAGTTTGCAGAGGATCATCTCCCCGGCGCAGTCAATGTTCCGATTCTGACGAACGAGGAACGGGTGGAGATTGGCACCATTCATAAACAGATCGGTCCCCAGCAGGCTCGCATGCGTGGACTGGAACTGACCTGTGGGCGTTTTGCTGCCATGGTCAACGAGGTTGCAGCTGTGGCTGCCGGTCGCCCGATTCTGACCTATTGCTGGCGAGGAGGATTGCGGAGTCGCTCAATGGCCATTCTTCTGGAGGCAACCGGACACAGGGCACTTCAGCTTCGGGGGGGCTATAAGGCTTTTCGCGCACAAGTCATCAGCTACTTTGAGCTTTTCGTGCCGCCAGCGCCCCTGTTTGTCATCCATGGCATGACCGGAACCGGCAAGACAACCTTTATCAATGGCCTTGACCGACACAAATGGGCAACCATCGACCTGGAAGGACTGGCGTGCCACCGCGGCTCGGCTTTCGGTTCGGTGGGGATCGAGCAGACTTTGAGTCAGAAACGTTTCGACACACTTCTCTGGGATGCTTTCCGCAGGGCATCCGATGGACGTCCCATCGTTCTGGAGGGTGAGAGTCCGCGTATTGGTAGGATCATGTTGCCCGGTTGTGTCTATGAGGTCATGTCCGCCAGTTGCCGCGTCTGGTGTAGCGCTTCAGTAGAAACCCGTGTCAAGCGCCTGGCGGCCGAATATGCCCGTGAAGAATACCGCGAGGAAATGGCTGCCGCATTGCTGAGAATCAAAAAGAAGCTTGGTGGGCCGAAGTTCACCGAATTATCGACGATGCTGCAGCAATGGGATGTGACAGGCTTGGGCAGGGGGTTGATCGAGTGCTATTATGACAAGCTCTACTACAAACACAGCCCCTGGAAGCCTGACCTGGTGATCGATCTGGAGGATTTCGATGTTGGGGAACAACAGCTTGAAGCTTTCTGGTTCAGTCGCAGGTAAGCATGCACTCATTGATTGGGAAATGTCATATTTACGGCAAGATTTATGAGTGTGGACACAACGGGTAATAACGAGTATTAGTCCGATATATGAGTGTAACATTTTTCGGTTATGTCCTTTTGGGCTCCCGCCACGTATCAGCTTCCCCGGTACATACAATTTGAATCTTCTGCGGTTTTGCTTGTCTCTTGCAAAGAGTAACGCTATTCTTCCGGCGTTTGAACTGTTGATAAAGGAAATGATCATCGAGGAGACATGGCAATGCAGCCGGAAACAAGGATTGTGGGACCGGAAACAGTCCGAATGCTGGAGTTGGGACACCCCTGGATCATCGCCGATAGCCACACCAGGCGCTGGCCAAACGGACAGCCGGGGCAGACGGTCTCGTTGACGGATGCCACAGGGTGTTTTCTGGCTACGGCCCTGCTCGACCCGGACGACCGGATTGTGGCACGGGTGCTTTCGCGTGATCGGATACAACTGAACTCGGATTGGATGAAGAGGCGCCTGGAGTCGGCCCTTGCACTGCGTCGCGACCACGCCGATCTGGGGGATACAACCGCCTATCGGTTGGTGAACGCCGAGGGGGACGGATTGCCCGGTCTGACGGTTGACCGCTATGGCGACTTCCTGATGGTACAGATCTATTGTGACGGTTGGCGTACACACCTCAAAACCATAGCCCGACTTTTGCAGGAATTAGTGGGACCTCTCGGCATCTATGAAAAAACACGGCCCCAGAAAACCAGGCACCTGGAGGCAAGCGGGGACGACACGCATTGCGGACGTTTGCTGCAGGGTGTGGCTGCTCCTCCGCAGTTGGAGGTTAGGGAAAATGGTCTCAGCTTTCTGGTGAGTCTGGAACGGGGTCTGAATACCGGGTTGTTTCTGGATCAGCGTCGTAATCGACGTGATCTGATGGCTCGTGTGGAGGGGAAACGGGTGCTGAACCTGTTCGCCTATACCGGAGCTTTTTCGGTAGCGGCAGCGGCAGCCGGCGCGCGACTGGTGACCAGTGTGGATGTGTCGGCCGGCTATACCGATTGGGCACGGAATAATTTCGGGATCAATCGGCTTAACCCAAAACGTCATGAATTTTTGATCGGTGATTGTTTGGAGGTCTTGGCGGGTCTGGCAGCCAGTGGAAAACGGTACGACGTGATTCTGATGGATCCACCCTCCTTTTCCACCACCACAAAAAGCCGTTTCACCACACGTGGCGGCACCTCTGAACTGGTGGCTGCTGCGATGCACCTTTTAGGCGATGGTGGACTTCTGATGGCTTCCTCCAACCACCAGAAGCTGGATATAGCTGACTACCTTAAAGAGCTGCGGCGCGGCGCTCTCTCGGCTGGCTGTAATCTGCGGGTGATTTCGCTGGCCGGCCAGCCGGAAGATTTTCCCTATACCGTGACGTTTCCGGAAGGGCGTTATCTGAAATGGGCGGTCTGTGTTAAGGAAGGTAAACATGGGTAGTGGGTGCTGATTCTGACGGATAGGGCACCAAATCACGTAAAGGAGATGTTTCTGTGTTAAGTGAAAAAAGTAAAAGTCTGCGCCCCTGGTTGATAAAAAATCTCAAAAATGCTCCCCCTGCCGGCTCAATCCAGGAAGCACGGGCGGTAATCGAGTTTGGGGCTTCACGGGCAGTGCTGCCCGCCGGTACCACTGTTGAAACGGTTGTGGCCGGAACGGTACCGGCGGAGTGGGTGCGTGCCGCCAATGCCGCCACGGACAGGGTGATCCTGCATCTGCATGGTGGTGGCTACACGAAATGTTCCTGCAACACGTCCAGGCTAACGGCAGCCCAGATTTCGGCTGCTTCGGCCTGTAGCGTTTTGGTGATTGATTACCGTCTGGCGCCGGAACATCCTTTTCCCGCTGCACTGGAAGATGCGATCGCAGCTTTTCGCTGGCTGCTTGATCAGGGCTTCAAGTCTGAACATATCGTCCTTTTGGGTGACTCGGCCGGAGGCGGTCTGGCCGTTTCAACCCTGGTTACCCTGCTGGCGGAGGGTGACAGGCTTCCCTGCACAGCTGTACTGCTCTCCCCCTGGACTGACCTCGCCGGCAGCGGTGAATCCATGACCACCCGCGCAGACGCCGATCCCTGGATGACCGAACGGGAGTGCCGGATCAGCGCTGAATTGTACGCAGCTGGCACGGATCTGAAACATCCCTTGATATCACCTCTTTACGCAGATCTCAGTGGTCTGCCGCCGTTGTTGATCCAGGTTGGCACCGATGAAATATTGCGGGATGACTCCCTGCGGCTGGCTGAAAAGGCAAGGGCTGCCGGGGTTGATGTGACGCTGGATGTGTGGGAGGGCATGTGGCATGTTTGGCATTACTTCGCTCCCCAGCTGCCGGAGGGTGTTCAGGCCATTGGGCAGGTCGGTGATTTTGTAAAGACCCACTTTGAGCCGTCAGTCTGAGCACAAGGGTAAATATGTGTCAGTGCCTGACTCCTGGGGCAAACTGTCAGGCTCTGGCGGACAACAGTACCCTCAATAATTAGATGCAAGGAGTAAACTGGATGGATGTAAGGAAACGTACTCTGGTCCGCAACAAGGCAATTGCCGGCGGGTTGCTGGTGGGAGCCGCACTGCTGTTTGTGATTGCTCGTTTTCACAAGGGAAATGGTTTGTGGGAATGGGTGGCCGCTTTTTCTGAGGCCGCCATGGTCGGCGCCTTGGCTGACTGGTTCGCTGTGGTGGCGCTGTTCAGGTATCCTCTGGGCGTTCCCATTCCGCACACAGCCATTATACCAAACAAGAAAGAGGCTATTGCCGAAAGTCTGGCCGAGTTTATCCGGGACAAATTTCTGGCCACGGAGGCACTGCTGTCCAAGATCAGAGAGCTTAATCCGGCCAGGCGCCTCTCGGTTTATTTAATGTCGCAACAGCATGCCGATGGTCTGGCCACGGGGCTTACCAGGATTATAACCGAATCCATCGATTTTCTTGACGACGATCGGGTTCGGAAAATTTTGCGTGTTGCTCTGCATGACCGGATCGAGAAGTTTGACCTGGCAACATCCGTCGGGCAGCTTCTGGAGACGCTCAGAAAGGACAATCGTCATCAAGCCGTTCTTGACGACATGCTGCGGCGGTTCTCCGCATGGATTGCGACGGCAGATGCGCAGGACAAACTGGCCAATGCCGTTGACAATTGGCTCAATACGGAATATCCGCTGCTCAGCAAGTTTATCCCCAACCGGGATCAGTTCGCCAAGGGCGCCGGTGAAAAAATTGCCAAAAAAGTCAATCAGTTTTTGCAGGAGATCAACGACGATCCAGGTCACGAGCTGCGGTGCAAGTTCGATACGGCTGTGTCGGATTGTATTGCCAGGCTTAAGGGTGATGACGTATTGCGGGCAAAAATTGAGGAAATTAAGCTGGAAGCGATCAACAATGACCATCTGACAACCTATGTGTCCGGTTTGGCCGGTGATATCAAAAGCTGGTTGATAGATGACCTCGATCGATCCCATTCCAGGATCCGAAAAAGTTTATCCGGGGCTGCCATCGCTTTGGGAACCACCCTGACAAAGAACACAGAGTTGATCGATTCCATAAATGAACACCTTGAACACATTGTTGTCAACTACTCGGACAAGCTCCGTGCTGTTGCGACTAAGCATGTCGCCGGTACGGTCAAACAGTGGAATGAGGATGATTTTGTAAGTGAAATCGAGCTGAGTATCGGCTCCGATCTTCAGTTCATACGGATGAATGGAACCCTGGTGGGTGGTGTGATCGGTCTTCTACTGCATGCGATCTCGTTACTGCTCGGATAGTCCGAAATGAATACTGATGCCACGCGCCCCACATCAATTTTGTATTACAGAAAAGTTCATAAATTTGTATCAAAAATGGATTGACACTCGCTGGTTTGAAGTGATACAGTCTGCGCCGAACGAGACAGTTTCCTACCGCAAACGAAGGAATTCCCCGTGTATTCCGACTTTCCCACC
>JACAAY010000136.1 GCA_013377095.1 Desulfuromonadales bacterium | reverse complement strand
AACTCCACGACCCACCTTGATGGTGGGAAGGGAGAGCCGTAACTCTAAAGTTCAGATTTCTTATATACGCGGATAGAATGAATGTCCATTCATTCGTAAGCCTCCACCGCAGCTCAAACGGCGAGGCGATTTATGACGGAGCAAGTTGGAGATGATCAGGGTGTGGTCGGGAAAAGCCGGAACCGTAACTGCTGGTTCAAGTTTGATCCTCTTCCGGCGGATATGACGCGTCCGTACAGACACTGGCGTTGACGATTATCGTCGGTTGCCACTTGTAGTGAAATTTACGTTCGCCATCCTTGGGACCGCTCCAGTAGCCGTGCCAGTGATGATGTCTGATGTGAGTCCTCTTGCTTTTTTGCGGCCCCCGGTTTTCCCGAGGTAACAATGAAATGCGTAATGCATTGCCGATCACATTCCCCACTTCCCAAATTTTGAAACAATCCGGCGGAAACAGTCTGAAACCACGCTTTGTTTTTTTCGGTTGAGGACGACGATAGTGCGGTATGACGGAGGATGAACGGCCATCAATGACATCGGGCGCGTCAGAGCAGAGGTAGAGTACCATTGACAGCAGCGGCTGAAATTGTTCGGCCAAGCTGGAATTGGTTTTGACGTCTTGCAGTAAGCGGAGATGATGAATTGACGCCTGACGCGTTGCCATATCCAGCACGCGTTCAAATGCTTCGGATACTGTCCAGTTGCCGATGTGAAGTGGAATCGGGACCAGGGCCTCGCTCAGGTCCAGAAGGAAGCGCAATTCCCTTGTCCCCGTGTTTGCGTCCCATTCAAGGTGAGCCCAAAACCCGTGGAGCAGCGTTCCTCCCCATTCCATTTTTGGGGTCTCGATATATACACAGAGTTCGGGGAGCCTCAAAAGTACGTCCACGGGGATATCGCCGGTAAGTGGCGTATCAACGACAGCGGACAAGAAATCGTTATCGAACCTGTATAACCGGAACAGAGTCTGCTTCTTCTGCGCCACCGACACATGGAGGAATTGCATTGGCTACAATTCTTGGAATTGACGTCGCAAAAAAGAAGTTTGATGTCGCGCTGTACAGAAATAACAAGTACAGAACCAGGTCCTTCGAAAATAGCCCCGTCGGATTTGAAGCACTTGCCAGTTGGCTGAAGCAGAATAATGAAACCCAAGTCCGCGCCTGCATGGAAGCCACCGGTGCATATGGAGACGCTCTCGCACGGTTTCTATTCAATGCCGGACATACCGTCAGCGTTGTCAATCCAGTCCGAATCAAGGCATACGGTGAATCTGAGTTATTACGCACAAAGAACGACAAGACCGATGCTAAGCTGATCGCACGGTTCTGCGAAGCGCAAAAACCAGCAGCATGGCAACCTGATCCTCCAGAGATTGAGCACTTACGCCTGCTTGGTCGTCGCCGCGATGCCTTAGTTAGCATGAGGACTCAAGAAATGAACCGTCTTGGTGGCCCCGATGCTGTTGTTGATCAATCTGTTCAAAAGGTCATCAACTTCCTGAACCAGGAAATCGAATTGATAACTGATGCCATCAGAAAGCATATCAGCAAGAATGACGGTTTAAGGAGTAAACGAGATCTGCTGAAATCGATACCTGGAGTAGGCGAAGTCGCTATTGAAGCTATTCTTTCGGAAGCCAACGGTTTCAAGGACTTCGACAGTGTTGAGCAGGTAGTTGCTTTCATGGGGCTGTCTCCGAAAGAACGGCAGTCTGGAACGTCGGTAAAGGGAAAGGCCTCAATGTGCAAGATAGGCCGCATTCGGTTGCGAAAAGCGCTGTACATGCCGACGCTTTCGGCAATCCAACACAACCCCTTTGTTGCTGCTTTGTATGACAGGCTGAGAGCCAAATCAAAGAATGGCATGGTCATCGCCTGTGCCTGTATGAAAAAACTAGTGCACATAATCTACGGCGTGATCAAGAATGGAAAACCATTCGACCCAAGTTATAACATGAAAAACGCTTGACAAAGATCACGGTATCTCTGCTGACTCCTGCCGAACATAAGGACAATCTGTCTCCAGATCGCCGTGCCCCGGACTAAAGCCCAGTGCAGGACGGCAGGTCTCCCCGGGTAATGCGCGTGACCTTCACTCCATATACCCACCGCATATACAGACACACCCTCCCGGATGGTTATCGCCTATATTTCGATATACCCGTGAGACAAGTAACGATAGCCATAAAGGCAGCAGCTGAACCCAGGAGGGCAACTTAGGCAGGCGACTCATTTATATTGTCAAATCCCTTGACTTCCCGCCACTTCCCTGGTCAGCGATTGGTATTGCGTTTCCCCTCGGGCCTGGCCGGCGTATGGGCTCCATCACTGGCGACAACCAGCACCGGCAGCTCCCCTTCCGGGGTGGTGACCGATTCGATTCCCTGCGCTCAATGTCCCGCCGCAATGTCATGGAATGACCGAGGCTATTTCTTCGTCATTAGATGCCATGTTGATTAGTGTATCGGCTTCAAATTTTGCAGAACCTCAACCTCTTTTACGCCGGTAAGTGATTCCAAGCTTATCCATACGTGCCCTCAAGGTGGTCGGTCCCAAGCCGAGCAATTCCGCAGCGCCGCCAGGACCGTGAATTTTCCCATTTGTCATTTTGAGAACCTTACCGATGTGCAGGGTCGTCAATTCATCAAGTTTCAGTGAAACATGAACATTGCTCTCTTCCTGGGAGTTAAGGGTTTCACTACTGCTTTCGGAGGGAAGCACAGAGTTGAATAACAATTGCCCCCCCCTGTGCCGAATCAACTCCCTTTCCACCATATTCTCCAACTCGCGGACGTTTCCAGGCCAAGCATAGTTCATCAGACGTTGCAAGGCTCCCGGCGCAATTGCAGGTGGAATAAAAATCCCCAACTCCATGCTTTTCAGCCCCACAAAATGGCGCGTTAAGGCCGGGATATCTTCTTTTCGTTGACGTAGCGGTGGAATGATAATGGGAAAGACATTCAACCGGAACCAGAGATCCTCGCGAAACCGATTGTCAGAAACCATGCTTTCCAGATTGCGGTGGGTAGCCGCGATCACCCGGATATCAACCGGAATTGGCATGATGCCGCCAACCCGTTCGATCTCGCGGTTCTGGAGTATGCGTAGAAGACGAACCTGTGCCTGTGGTGGCAGTTCACCGATTTCGTCCAGAAATATGGTCCCACCTTCAGCCCGCTCGAATCTCCCGCGCTTCTCTGTAACTGCTCCGGTAAACGCTCCTTTTTCGTGACCGAACAGCTCGCTGTCGATAAGGCTTTCCGGGATCGCTCCACAGTTTACTTTGATGAAAGGCCCGTCCTTGCGTGGAGAGCCGAAATGAATCGCATTTGCTATAACTTCCTTGCCTGTCCCGGTTTCACCTAATAGCAGGACTGAGTTATTAAGTGGAGCCACCTGCTGGACCATCTCCATCACGTTTCTCAAGCCAGAATTCCCGCCGACAATCTCGTCCCCTGCCAGGGTTACGAGCTCCTTATTCAAAAAACGGTTGTCGTCGAGAAGAATATCCCGGTATTTCAGAAGTTTTTCGTGAGCCAAGGCATTAGCTAATGCTATAGCGAATGGCTCGGCTACAGTTGCAAGGAGTTCAACGTGGGAAGAATCATAGCTCCCCACGTCACGTGAGCGAAGTATCAGCCCGCCCAGAAAATCTTTCTCGACCCATAGAGGTATAAGAATTACGGAATTTGCTTTAAGTTTTATATGAGGGGCCAGCCCTCGAATGACCTCATCCTGGTCAGAACTCATAATAGTAGGAATACGAATATTCCATGACTGAACCTTTGTCCAAAGGGCCTCGGGAAGAGGGATGATTTCATCCGTAATCTCTTCTTTATCGGCCGCTATCTGGGCAATTCTTCTTAGAGAGGCAAGGTTAGTGTCACAAATGGTTAGGCTAAGGACATCCAGCGGAATGTACTGTCTTAAATACTCAAATGCGCTTCTAAGGGATGTTTTTATCTGAAGACTGCTGCAAATTCTGATCGTCACTTCCCTGAAAAACTCGTTTTTATCAACCATCCTCTTTACATCTCCACTATCTGAAACGGATATCAAGCATAAACTACACTATATTGTAATAATATTCATTTCTACAATATAGTGCAACCATGGTTACAACATATTGTATTACTATTTTGATCTTTAAACTTATATAGCTTATTTTACAAGCATTTTGTTTTGGCATGATACTGGCAAATATTCTTTTCAGAAAGGAAAGCATAATGGCAAAACTACTTTATGTAACCTGCGATCTGAAACCCGTCGAACATTCTCGCAGCCTCATTGTCGGCTCTGAGTTCCTGAATGAATATCTGAAATGTAACCCCGAAGATGAGATTCATATGCTCGACCTCTTCCGAGACAATATCCAACGTACCGATGCGGATGTTCTGAGCGGTCTGGAAAAAATGCGCTACGGTCACCATTTCGCGGCACTGTCTTCAGATGAACAGCGCAAAATCAGCCGCGTTTGGAAGTTCACCGATCAATTCATCGCGGTTGACAAGTATGTGCTCGTGACTCCGATGTGGAATATGGGGTTTCCAGCGGAAATAAAAATGTACATAGATACGGTCTGTGTTGTCAACAAGACATATCGAGATACCCGTAGGGGGCCTGAGGGACTTTTGAAAGACCAGGGAAGAAAGTGTCTGCTGATTCATTCTACAGATGGACTTGGTTCCAGAAAGAAAGAAGCTTACTGCGTATCGTACATCAGGTCTGTAATGAAGTTCATGGGCATTGAAGATTTCGAAGCAATAAGTATTACAGGTGCTGAAGCAATTCATGAAAAAACTGTTGAACGCCTTGAAAAAGAGATTGAAAAAGCTGTGAAGCTAGCTGTGGAGTTCTAATCGTGGTCGCATGTGGGAATAAATATATGACAAAAAAGTTTAAATTACTTTGCTTCACATTGATCGCCGCGACGTTGGCATTGGGCGGGTGTGCGAGACTTCCTTTTGGTGTCTCTCCTAGTTCACAGTTGCTCGAATATGGAAAACTAAGTGTCGGCAGCGCAGTTTCTTCCGCAGCGAAACAACCGTCCCCCTGGCCCGCGCAGGAGTGGTGGAAGTCGTATGCCGATCCGCAGCTTGACCGGCTGGTTGAGGAGGCAACTAGTGGCAATCCCACCATACATATCGCGCAAGCCCGCGTTGCGAAATCACAAGCTGTCAGCGGGATTGCAAAAGCGGCTGAGCTCCCTGTCCTCCAGGCTGAAGCAGCCTTCACACGAGAGCAGTACTCCGAGCGGTACTTTGTTCCACCACCATATGCAGGAAATTGGGCCTGGGACAACTTGGCAACACTTGGCTTGGTCTATGACCTTGACCTGTGGGGAAAACACCGCAATGCTCTGGCCGCGGCGCTGGACCTGGTACAGATGACAGAAGCTGAAGCGCAAGAAGTCCGGCTTGCCATCGAAACTGCTGTTGTACGTGTTTACATACAATTGTCGCTCCAGTTCGTGTTGCTGGATGTCGCTCAGGAAACTTTGCATCAACGCCAGAACATCCTGGATATCACTCAAAAGCGCCTGAAGGCCGGACTTGCAACAGAGATAGAATCCAGGCAAGCCGAAACGACAGTGCCGGCTGCTCGTGCTGAAATCGAAAGAATTTCCGAATCCATCGAACTGTTGCGTAACCAGTTAAGCGCACTTGCCGGCAAAGGGCCCGGTTATGGAGAGCAGATTCACCGGCCGGCTCTTTCTCTGGCCATGCCGGTCGGCTTGCCGTCAGCCATTCCGGCGGACCTGCTTGGCCGTCGGCCCGATGTGGTGGCGCAGCGTTGGAGAGTGGAGGCAGCCGGCAAGGGAATTAAAGTTGCCAAGGCCGCATTTTACCCAAACATCAACCTGACGGCTTTTGTCGGCTGGCAGTCCCTTGGATTCGATAAATTCACGTCGCCGTCATCATTAATAAAAGGTTTCGGCCCAGCGGTTTCGCTGCCGATCTTCGAAGGGGGACGGCTGCGCGGCCAACTCCGTATTTCAACTGCCGAATACGACATCGCCGTGGAATCATACACCAACACACTGATCCATGCTCTGGAAAATGTCGCCAACCAGATCGTCACCTTACGATCACTGGAAAAGCAGCGAACCGAGACCTACCGGTCAAACGACCTGGCTGGCCGAGCATATGACATTGCCTTTTATGGTTTCCGCTCCGGATTGACCGATTATCTGAACGTACTCAATGCCCAAAACCTAACACTCTTGGAATCGCAGCGAAAGGCACAGGTTGAAGCGCGCTTTCTCGACGCCTATGCCGCTTTGATGCAGGCGATCGGGGGAGGAGTTCCTGTAACCGCGCCGCCTGTTCCGCAAGCAGAGCAAGCTCGCAAAACTCAGCATGTACCGGAAGCAAAGCAAGTATCGCCAGTGCCGCAAGGAGTTATGCGATGAGTTTATTCAACGCAGATAGAGCGAAGTCATGGTTATGCGCATTGCGGCATGAAATCATCGCATGGAGCAAAACCGAAGGCATGGGATGGGTATTCGTGTTTAAAACAACCATAGCCGCCCTGCTGGCAATGGGAATTTCCATGCGGCTCGAATTAGGCCAGCCAGTAACGGCCATGGTCACCGTCTACGTCATCATGCAACCACAAACCGGCATGGTGCTGACCAAAAGCCTCTTCCGGATATGCGGCACTCTGGCCGGTACGATAGCAAGCCTTGTGTTATTGGGCATGTTTTCGCAAGAGAGGGTTATATTTCTGCTGGGGTTGGCAATTTGGATTGGTCTGTGTACCGCGGGAGCTGCATTGTTCCGCAACTTCAAGTCCTATGGCTTCACCCTCGCCGGATATACAGCAGCGATGATTTCACTACCGCTGGTCATGCAGCCAACCGGTTTCTTTGATTATGCAGTGAACCGTGCATCAGAGGTTCTGATCGGCATTCTGTGCGCCGGCCTTGTCAGCGACATTGTATTCCCGCTAAGCCTCGGCGACACAATTGAACGGACGATTCAGACCCGTTACACCGATTTCATCAGGTTTGTTCAAGGCACGCTCTCAGGGAGTATGGAACCCCGGGAGATCGATAGGGTGCATCTGGGATTTATCGGCAGTGTCATGAATCTCGAATCATTCCGCAGCTCGGCTTTCATGGAAGCTTCTAAAATCCGCACGTTTGATCATCGCCTGCGCCGGCTCAATCACGATTTTATGGCTGTGGCCACCACGTTTCACTCACTATCTCAGCTTTTGATTCGCCTGAAGAAGGCCAATGCTCCGGCAACGCCGGAGTTGACTGAGCTAAGCGAATCGCTTGCCGATCTGCTTGTGAAAGAGGGTGAACCGCCCCGCACCGCCGAGGAAGCCCAAGAAGCTGCCCGGCGCTTAGCTGCTTTCCGGGTTGGATTTTCACGGCAAGTGGAGAATTTTCGTCATAAGTATCTTCCTGAATCCAACTACCAGGAAAACCTGGATAGAGAAACAGCCGTGGAACTGCTCAACCGCTTTACCCGGGAACTGCATGATTATACGAAAACCTATGCCTTTCTCGAAGCGGATCAGCACGTATTCAGCCCGCTTGATGACATCCGATTCGCATCCAGAACCGATTCCACCGTGGCGCTTCTGACCGGGGCGCGGTCTTTGGCCGCGGTTCTGCTGGTGGCCGGGTTCTGGGTTGCCTCCGCATGGCCCAATGGCGCCAGTGCGGTCATGATGGCAGCCATAGGAAGCTCTCTCTTCGCTCCAGCTCCGGATCCTGCCCGTGCCGTTAAAATGGGGGTAATCGGGACTTTGATCGGCTTCGCGGTGTCATTCGTGTGTAAATTTTTTGTACTGACATCCTTGGACGGAATCGGATTGCTGTGCGCCGGCATGATTCCATTCATGCTCGTAGGCCCCTATTTGACTTTAAACCCAAAAGTGACAGGTATCGGTCTCGGCTATAGCACCATGTTTTGTTTTATGATCTCTCCCGCCAACAGTATGCAGTACGATCCAATTAGTTTCATTAACTTCGGGAGTGCACTGATGCTGGGATTGGCAGCCTCGGCCATTATTTTCTCTACATTTGCTCCGGTGACAGGGACATGGCTCAAGCGCCGCACTTCGCGCCTGCTTTGCCGGCAGGTGGAAGTTGCCTCCTTTGGTCCGCTTCCAAACCTTACATCACGATTTGAGAGCAGTACACGTGACATTCTGAATAGACTTGCAGCAAAACAAATCGTTCAAGATACGCATGACAGAGCCAAGCTTGATTGGATGTTTATCGTCCTTGAGGTTGGGCGAAGCATTATCCATCTTCGGCAAGATGCCGAGTCCATTTCCCTGTCGCAACCGTTAATGAAGAAACTTAAAAACACCATTCAATCAACCGCTCACCTTTTCAAATGTCCAAATACACAAAACCGTAGCGCTGCTCTGAATCATGTGGAGAGCAGCATTGAGGCGATCCTCCTGGAATCGGACCGCGATGGCCAGTGCGGGGATTCGCGGGAAGTCTTGCGCCGGATGCTGACCTCGCTGCACCTGATTCGCACCTCACTTCTGGATGATGAAACTATCCTTGCGACCACGGTTGCCGGTCCACAGGCAAACCTTCAAGGAGAAACACTTTATGCCACGTGAAATTGCCTTGTTCGACGCACTTGTGCCCAGCCTTTTCCTGATGTTTCTGGTTAGTGTCGTACTCCAGGCGGCACTGGACAGAGTCCTGGCATGGTGCGGAGCCTACCGATATGTCTGGCATCCACCGCTGTTCCGGCTCAGCTGCTTTGTTTGCATATTCGGCTTATTTGGCCTGCTGGTACTTCGTTGATGAAGCCGGAATGATTAGATGCATTCGGCCCACAAACTTATTAAAAAAGAGGTTTTACCATGAAACTCAAGGTCATTGTTCGTTTCGTTTGCACTATCTCCATCTTCGCCGCTTCAATATTTATTGGAAGGGCGCTTTGGAATCGATACATGAATTCGCCATGGACTCGTGACGGCAAAGTCCGCGCCGATGTCATCAATATAGCTGCCGATGTATCCGGAATTGTCGTGCGGGTGGCTGTGATAGACAACCAGTTGGTACACAAGGGAGATCTGCTGTTCACGGTGGATCCCGATCGCTACCGGTTGGCTCTGTCCCAAGCCGATGCCCGGTTGGCGGCCAGTAAGGCTCAGATGGAGATGAAGAAGCAGGAGGCTGAACGGCGCGCCAAGTTGGATGGAGTTGTGATTTCCACTGAAAATCGCGAAAACGCCAGATCGCAAGCCGATTCGGCCGAGGCGCTTTATCAGGAAGCCGAAGTGGCTGTTGAAACAGCCATGCTGAATCTGAACCGCACCCAGGTGCGTGCTCCGGTGGACGGATACATTTCAAACCTCAGCGTCCATACTGGAGACTTTGCAACGGCAGGAACGGCAAAATTGGCAGTAATAGATAAAAAATCATTTTGGGTCTACGGCTATTTTGAGGAAACCAAACTCCGTCTTCTGCACTTGGGCGATCCCGTCGAAATACAGCTTCTTGGCAATGCCCCTGCCCTGAAGGGTCATATCGAGAGCCTGGCGAGCGGTATTACCGACCATGATAATCCCACCGGGCGCGAACTTCTGTCTGACGTTAACCCCATATTCAACTGGGTTCGGCTAGCGCAAAGGGTACCGGTGCGGATCAAGATAGATCAATTGCCCGGAAACGTTAAACTTGTGGCGGGAACAACCTGCACGGTGGTCGTCAGATCTTCTCAAGGATCGTCTTCTGGATCATAAGTGCGCTATTTACGAAACCTGTTATTCAACTTAATCCCCGTCAAAGGAGAATACAATGCTTAGACACGTAAAAAAGATGATTGAAAGCGGGCATCCACCTATGCCAATAGCGTCACTCCTGGACTTCAAAATAAAATCCGCGCAACTTGGACAGGCGGTTATTGAACTGACGATGGTGGATGATCATACCAATTCCATGGGGACTCTGCATGGAGGAGTGATCTGCACCATTGCCGACACTGCCATGGGAGTAGCGTTTTTCACCATGTTGGAAAAGGGAGAGTCTTTAACAACCCTTGATTTGAATATCAACTTCCTGAGGCCGGTTTGGAATGGAAAACTTCTGGAAGTAGCCAAGGTCGTAAAAAAAGGCAAGGTCACAGGATTTGTGGAATGCGACGTTGTTGATGAAAGCGAGCAATTGGTTGCCCGCGCCAGCAGCACGTATATGACGTTGACCGATGATCGGGCGAGGAGACGCATGGTTCCAGGCTTAACCGAAGTGTGAACTGGCATTGCATTCATCACAATCATTGAGGTATTCCTGCTTATGTGATTCGTTCCATGTCAGTTGTTTTCCCGACCCCTGCGGCGATAGCTGATGCCGAGCTTGCCCAAGCGCGAACGTAGCGTGCTTG
>JACAAY010000135.1 GCA_013377095.1 Desulfuromonadales bacterium | reverse complement strand
CAAAGGGATCAATGGCGATATATTTTAGCGTCTTGGGGGCGTCAAGTGAGATGGCTCCACTGTATCTTATAGAGGCGGCGGTTGGCGTGGAGTTGTCAAGTGTGTAATAGATTGCCGCATCTTTGCTGGCCGCCAGGGTTATCGTTTGCGGTACGTTGTAGGCGCCGCCGGGGGGGGAAGCCATAACAGACAACGTATGAGCATCCCGGTTGAACGTGGCAGTGACGTTTCTCGCGGAAAACATGATTACGTTACATGTTTCTCCTTCAACCGAATCACAGCCGCTCCAGCCGGAGAATATCGAGCCTGTTGATGGGACGGGCTGGAATTCCAATTTTGTTCCCGCATGGGGGGAACCACTGCAGATTGATGGGCAGCTTTCTGAAAAGTAGTCGGTAAAATTGTGTCCGGAAAAGCTCACGCTTCCGTTTCCCGTACCGTTTCGGTTGATTGTCAGCCCGAAGGTTGTTGATGGCCCTGGATTGGATGTGATTGATGAAGTCATTCCCCAGAGTTCCACAAATGTAAGGGGGCTGGAAAGATCATTTGACGAAATACGAATATCCGCGGACAAAACGGAGTATGGATACGGTGCGTTAAGGCTGGCAGTGCCGGTACAGGAACCACCTGGCGGTACCGTTCCGCAGCTGTCCGCGGAAATGTTGAATTGAGAACTGTTTAGACCGGCCAGGCTGATGGATGACACCACCAGGTTGGAGGTGCCATGGTTACTGATGGAGAATGTGCGTGGACCGGAAGGGTAGTAGGGCATGTCGTAAAGCGCCAGCTGATCCGGCTTCACTTTCAGCCACGGGGTTTCCTTGCCGGTGCAGGTCACACCCAGCAGGTAGCCACTTGTGGTTGGCAGGTTAGAATCTTGGGCAATTGACAGACCAAGAGGGAAAAGGCCCCCTATGGTGGGATCGCTGAGAACTTTTGGTGTTGCGCAGTTAGCCATTTGCGCCCGGAAATCTATCGGCGAGGCACTGTTGAAAAACTTCGAAAGATCGATAAACCGGTCCCGATCATTCTCGCTCTTGATGGGGAGGGCATATACCTGTCCACTCAGGCTGTTTTTGATACCGGCAAGATTGTTTGTAATTTCATCAAGCTTTGAATAGGTTAAACCGGAGCTTCCGGAACCTCCACTGTTTCTGCCAACAGGTACGTCGATGACGAAAAGATTGTGATCCGTACCAGGGCGGTTTTTCAGATAAGGCACCGCTGTAGAGTAGGTGTCGATAAAGGAGATCAACGCTGTTTTGGCTGTTGCCAACCGCAAGGAATCCTTGGGAGTGAGGAGGGTTGAGTCCTGAGCGAGGAGCTGCTTGTAGGTCATCAACTGGTCCGGGGCATCCTGAATATCCGGCAGACTGACATCAAGACCGTACACCATCAGAAGCTCAAGGTTGCATTTGATTGCCTGGAGGAGCGCTCTGATCACCAGTGCGTCGGCATAATCGATGGTGATTACGCTGCCCGAGTTTTTGTTTATGGATGAGGGGTCAATGACCGAGGAGAAAGCGGTGTTTGATACGGCATTCAGGTTGATGAGGGCGTTATCGACTTCGGGGAGCAACTTGGTTTTGAGGAAATCGAGAACCTCCCCTGTTCGAGGAGTGGTAGCTGCAAGCTTTTCAGGAGCACTGTACTCGCTGCCGTAGATGCTGAATTTGGAGAAGATAAGGCCGGTAAGCTCAAAAATTTCCCGAACGCTGTCCAGCCCAGAAGTAACCAGGCCTTGTCCTTCCTCCGCCACCGCAAAGACCCGGGTTACCCCGTAGAGCAGGTTTGCCTCCTGATTGGTCGAATCTGTCTGGACTGCCAGCTTGAACTGGTCGCGCGCAGCCAGGATGTTGTGCTGCACAAGGTAATTTTTACCCAGGTCGATAGAACCTTGGGCCGTTGAATTTGACCCCATAACAACCGGTGCATTGTCCGGCCCGTTTTGTGGAGTATCCACCAAAACAAGACCTGCCGTGGCAACTGCAGCGAGAACCCCAAATGCAACTACTCCAGCCAACACTTTCTTTCTCACAATCCCTCCTCTTTCTGAATTATTACGCAAGCAATTACATAAGCTGGAATACTTCTTTCTGTTTTCCGCTGACCTCCAAGACGCCCCGTTTGAAATAAATTCGGGCCTGTTTCAGGTTGTCAAGACGTCGGTGGTTTACGGTTATATTTACATTCCTGTGCAGGATCAGGGGGCTTGACGAAGAAGTGTCCCACTCGGCATCGGATGCCGAGAACTCAACAACCCCCTTCTTTGAAAGGATTGTTCCCCGGACAGTATCAAAAAAGGTTGCCTTGACGATATTGGATCGCAAACCGAGTATCTGTCTGCCCCGGTATATTACGCGATCTCCGGACATTTCATAGGTGAGGGTACCCTGTGTATCACGGTATGCGTATCTTTCCATGATCATCTGAACGTCATCAGGTAATTTTTGCTTCAGTTCACTTGAAGAAGATGATGGTATACTTTTTCTGAATGCGCCGGGAACAAGCAGGTAAGCCGCAAGACAAACAAGCAGAAAAGCGAATAAAGTCATGAATATTTGTCTGCTGTTGCATTTTGTCATGGCGTTTGAGGTTGCTGTTAGAACGAAATCTATTGCGTTTGAGTTGTCTAACTGTATATACCAAAGTTTATGAAAATAAAATGAATAAACGCTTTGTCTGGAGTTTAATCGGAGTTGTGTGCTGACATGAAGCCCGTAGTTGCTTGATCTGTTGGCAAAAACTTACAGGCACACATGGGGGGATACTATGGCAACAGTTTTTTGGTAACGCCTCACCTCGGATGCTGATTGGAATAGGGAGTTTGATAAGAATTGTTTATACTGGGCTTTTACAGCTTCTTCCGTGAAGCAAATTCAACCACCATGAAGGGAGTAAAACCATGCCAGGATCATCCATCAAAGTAGTTCCCATTGGCGACAAAATCTGCAGACCTTTTCTTCTCGATGTCATGGTATTCAGTCCCGAGTCCGGCTACAAATTCAAAGTCGTTGTTGAACGGTCATGCTCTCCCGAAGCAGACCCGGTCTGGAAACTGGTCTTTGATCTCTTCAGGGTGATGACGGACAGGGAAGTTCAGGTGGTCCATGTCTCCTTCACCGCCGGCACTCCGGTTGAACAGAAGGCGATACAACGCATGGCATCCGTGGGAGTCAAGCCAACCCAGGCCACCATCCTGGTCGATGAAGTGCATCCCGCCGCTAAGGCCATCGAAGGTGTCAATAAGCCAACATTGCAACAGAAACAACAACTCCACGACAGCATGTCAAAGGTTGTTAATGTAGATGTTTAGCCAATTGATGTTCAAGATGAACCACTCGAGATTGAGCCTGCTCTGCAAGGAATTCATGTTCCTGCTCTGCATTACCCTGGTATGTCCACTGTGGTGCCGGGCTGACAACCCGGTAAGTCTTGAAGTCGGATCGAATGGAAACGACACTGATAGTCGAGTACTAGACCCAACGTTCAGCAGTGTGCACTCTCTCGCCAATAAGAAGAAGGTCTACTCCTTGAGAGTTGGTTCCGTGGCTGTGGAAGGGCGCTGGAAGGGGCCGGTTGAACTTCCGATCGTGGCAGGCGATGTGCTCACGCCCTCAAAAATCTTCGATTCAATGGAAGCATTGGAGAAGATAATTACCAATAACTCGATCAACGGCTATGGCCTGCGCTCAAAGGGGGAAATTGGGGTATTGTATATAGAGGTGGACTACGACTCGAGTCACTCTTCCTCGCAGTCGGATGCTCCGGAAAAAACCGTTAATGTACGCTTTCGCCCCCATTACGTACAGTTTTCACTCCTTAGCATTGGCGATAATGTGCTGCCCATACCCCGCTCGGCGCTCCCCACCTTCTATAAGAATGTTCCGAAGCCCCTGCTGGCTCTTAACCCGACCATGGGCGTCTTCTATGATCGATCATTTGGCTTAACGATCGCCGGGTCGTTCGAGGCCGACCTGTTGAACCTGTCTGATCCGGGACACCTCAGTACCACTTCCGATGAAAATCGTCACGTTACTGTGCAAACCCATGGAATGAAGTCCTTGCAGGATCGCTATTACCGTATTGACTCCGGCGTCAACTATGTCAAGCGGCAAGTTGGCTCGACCCTGCAGGAGTTCTCCGTGCGGGCAGACTATGTTGGGGTCAATGAACCACTCGGCAACGACAAACATGTGCGCAATGCCGGTTTCGGCGCAGTTGGCGCTACATTCAAATTGGCGCCACATGCCTATCTTTCCCTGGATACCGGCTATCGGCGGACCGACGATGGAATGGATTCCACAACGTCAGAAAGGAGTATACGCACTTCGTCTAACGAGCAGATTAACCGCCTGCTTATCGATGCAGTTCCTCCGGATATCACTGGATTCCTGCGTGCCGCAGTATGGGAAGATAATGGCTGGCTGACCGGTTCCGGACGTTCCCATCAGAAATTGGCGGTGCGTCTCGGGTATGCCAAGGAGATCCCACTGCGGCTCAACGAAACAATCGGCCTTGAACTACTGGTTGGCGGCGGCAAGATATGGGGCGAGGCGCCCGATCATGCTCTTTTCTTTGCGGGTAACTTGCCGGGACAGTTTCTTTATGACAGCAGAGCTTCAGTGGCTCTCATGAGCATGCCCTCCGGGCCTCTGATTCGTAGTTTCGGCCAGGGAGAGGCCGGTTTCCGCACAAACAAGGGTAGTATCCGAGGTGGTGACGCTTTCTGGCATGTGAATGTAAATATATCGTACCCGATGAGGTGCTGTTCACGCGCGCTGATACCCAATGAACTTACCGACCTGGAAGATGAATATGGCAAGCCTTCCAGCTTGAAACAACTGCTCAATAGACAGATTGACGTGACCGGACTCAGCATGTTGGCAGCAACACTGAGAAAAGAGGGGATGAGCACCGAGGAGGCTGACAAAAAGGCAGGTGAAATCCTGGACGAAGTTAAGCCAGCCACTCATTTCATCATCGACTATGCGAACCTCTACTCCATAAAGCCATTACTCATGTTTGACGCCGGGGGGATGACCTCACGAGGGCATGGTTCTGGTGAGACATGGCTTGCCGCTGGAGGCGGTGTGCAACTCACCGTTGTCATAGCGAAGTTTGAATTAGGCTATATGCAGACGCTCTCCGGCCCAACCTTTGGCAGCCGGGGAAACGGTTTCGCCCGACTCGTGTTCCAGAACCTCTTTTGATGTCTCCGGAAGACAGCTGTTCCCCTGGTTCAGTAGGCCACTTCCCACGTTCCTGAAGGCGATCGCACAACGACGAATCGGGGCGGGTAGAGTACGGATAGTATCATACCGGCGCACATTTGCACGGTATCGTCCGTAATGCTGTCGAACAATTTCGGATCGAGTGGTTTGAACAGTTCGCCCATCTTGCCTTGAACCACAACTTCAGGGTTTCCGGTTATGACAAAATCCAGCTTTTCAGGTGGCTGGGCAATGATCCGCACACCCGCTGCATAGGCCTTGTCGAGGCACTTGAGCTTTTTTACATCGGCCAGAATTATGTTTCGGTTGTTCTTCAGTATCTGGTATGCGCCGCCGAAGTTCGGCTTGAACGTCATTGCCCTCTCTTTCACAAGCGACGCCAATTCTTGCCTGTCCTTATCGCTGAGTGCCGTCACCGGTGGATAATGGTGCCAGGGCAGGTCGGAAGCGAAGTCTGCGATAAACTCTCGTTCAAAGATGACGCGACCCAATGCTTTCCTGTCATCCACACCCTCCCCGCTTTGATTCGTTTCGCGTATGCGGTTCGGTGCGTCCTCCGTCTTCGTGACCTGATCCGTCACCGATGCCCATCGGAGCTGCGCACGATACGGCGCCGTTGAATCGGAGGGCTGAAACTCGATGCGGACCCTGTTCTTGCCCTTACGCAGCGCCGGTCCCAGCGACTGTGCCGGTACCCACACCGCCGGTGCGATTTCGCGCTCTTCAAAAAGGACCGGCACCTCCTTTCTGCTCACCTCCTGCTCGGCCACCTGAACATTGTTGATGAAAACAGATGCCGTGCCGGGCATGGTTTCAACCTGATCGGCCTTGCTTGGGTCGCCGACAAAAGGTGTGAATTTGAACTCGACATTGACGACTCCTGCAGTGGCCAATGAACACCAGGACAGGAGTAAGAACAGTGACAACGCCATATTGAACATGGGTTCCTCCTTTTATACGTCTGTGGCAGGGAGTGGAGATCATCATGATCGTCATGATCACGATGAGCATGGTGACGCGGTGAATATAACTGATCGGCCAGGCACGTGCGCACACTATCGGGATGTTGCTTTTTCAATCATCCCGAAGATTTTCATTTATTCTTACAGCTCCGGTTTACCTATTCCGAAGCGGGTGTCGTTCCCGTTGAAAAATACCTGTTGCGCGAAAGACGCATAGGAATGAGGATTGTGTAGCTGTTTCATGGCTGGTTGCCGCGCATAGTTTTGATCATTCTCGTTGACATGATTAACAACAAAGGAAGCCGCTGGATGGTCTGCGATATGCACGGGTTCGTGAAGCACCATTGCGGCTCGACAATTTGGTCCAAAGCCTGCTGTGCCTGAGCGTTCCGTAAAGGCTGGTGTGAAGTTCACTCTGCCTAGGCCGAAGGGGACATGAGCGGGTGTACCCTTTGCCGCTTCGGCGGATGTCGTATCATCGATAAAGAAAGCGTTGCTATTGTTCAGGATAGCAAGGTTTTTGCGATAGATGTCGAGAACCTGGTCGATGAAGGCGATCTGCGTGATCGTCGCGGTGCTGATATGAAAATGGGTTTCCAGCGCCACCAACGTGATGCCGACATTGGGTGGAACGAGAGGTGGAAAGCCCTGGAGCTGTCCCGGGGGCGGAGTTGCGAGGAACATTCTCGTTTCGGTAAGCCGGTTGATTGCGGCCAGCGCCCACTGGATGGATGTTAATCGATCACGTTGGGCTAATGCTGACATGCTCAGTGGCGCCGGGGCCACCTTTCGTGATGGCAGTTCCTTGTCCAATGCGACGACTGTTTTCTTGCCGACAATCCGATCTATCTTGCCTGCGTAGTTAAGAATCGGCGGAACCTGCCTCGTTTTGTACAGTGCGACCAGATCGCCGGTCTCTTTTCCGAATTGATCGTTGATCAGTATTTGCCCTGCAGGCGGATTTTGTTTTACCGCCCAGGCATTGAGTGCTTTTTTGATCAGTTCAACCCACGGTCCTTTTGACGCGAACTGTTCACCAATGTGGTCATTGTCGTTAAGCGCACATGCTTTTAATTTTGCGTCGTTTTCAAATTCCGATTGAAATTCCATGGTATGTCCCCTCTCTATTCAAAAACAATCTATTGTCCAGTGTTGTGGGATATGAGGTGTCTGAGCCGACGAACAGAAACAGCATACAAAGGCCATCATGGCCTAACGGGTCGCCAGTGACCGGCTTGTCCGGTCTAGTGGCATGATTAGGCGGCTCCGGAAGTTGTGTCGGTATTCGAATCTGCAGCCCTCAGATCGGAAATATAATCACGATACTGCTCGGCCAATCGCTGATATACTGGCTTGCGGAATTCTGCCACCGAGTTAAGCAAACGATCAAATGGCAGCCACTTCCAAGCACGAAATTCGCCGCCATTCTTTACATCGATCGCATTATCATTTCCTTGGAACCTGAAAAGGAACCAATATTGTACTTGGCCTCGCCCTGTTTTTTCGCTCCGTGCATTCTCGGGAAGCTCATAAACGAGAGGCTCCGGATACGAATTCATAAGCTCCAAGTTATTCTCCGAGACTCCTGTCTCCTCAGCAATCTCCCTTAACGCAGCCTGAAGCGGTTCTTCAGATGCTTCGAGCCCACCTTGCGGGAATTGCCAGGCGCCGGGGACATCAGCACGTTCCAAGGCAAGGATAAGCCCCCTACTATTGACAACTACTGCACCAACTCCTGCTCGAAAATACTGTGCCGGTGAACTCATGACACCCCCTTGCCCTCTAGCGATGTTGCTAATCGGTTCAGTTCATCATCCCAGTCTATGGATCGGATTGAAGTGATTTGTCGTAGAATGTTGGTAGCTGCAGACGATTCAGGCGACTTCTTCGTTTTGTTTGAAGAAATTATGCATGTGGTCTTACAGGCTAGGTCGTTGAAAAGGTGATATTCTGGTTTGTCGTAAGTCCATTCCAGAGACTCACCATTGCGGATTGCCTGCCTAAGTTGTTGGTAGGCTTGTCGGAATAAGCCTAAAGTCTTGATGTCATCTTCTTCCAGGACTCGTTCTGTAGCCAATTTTACGATGATTGCTTCTACTCCCCCTTCTGCTGTAACTGCGCGACTAAGTAGCTCAAGAGGAATCGTTTCTGGGAAGATGAGCTGCTTGCTGCGCTCACCGATAAAGCTAAAAGCCCTCCAGAGCCTCGATACCTCTTTGAATTCCCCGTAGAGTTTATGGAATTGCGTCGCGGCTGCAATATCAAGTTCCTGGCGTTTTTTCTTGATATCCCAGTAGGTGATAATGCGTTGTCCTATAACCCAACCAAAGACCAGCGTACAGCAGACCAAACCTGTTTTAATCATCTCAAGTTGAACTGATTCCGCATATGACATTGTTTTCTCCTCTGTCGTCAGGGTAAGCGGGGGCTAAGCCTAACGGGGCCGGAATTGACCGGCTTGACCGGTCTTGTTTCGTGGTTGGGATAGTATCTCCCCTATTCCACTTTCTAAGGCTCACCCCCGTTTCCTCCGTTCTCGCAATCGGTCGAGCGCACTGTCCGGTCAGACAAGTACCGTTCTATCTGTGTCCATGGGAGAACGATTTATCTGAGTGACTTCTCTTTAACGTGCTTTGACTCCTCCAAATCCATGGCGAGTGTGATCTCTGGCGCCTCTGGGGTGGACTTGCCCTTGGCCACAAATGCTATCGATGCCGTCATTCCTTCAGACAGTGGGCGAGCCGAAACATCGACAGGGAACTCACCCGAAAAAGTTGCAGACGCATTCGATTGCATGACAGACATTCCCTTTGGCAATGATGGTGAGATGTTAGACATTTCCATCTTAGCACTGATCTGAAGACACTTTGTGCCGCCAACTTCAACCACTTTTTCTAACTGCGTGCTTCCTTTGATATCCTTTGCATCGACAATTATGCCTCTGGAGGAGAGATCCACGGCTCCTTTAACGCTATTTACAGCCCAACTGTCTCCAACCGTCTTGCGCTCTTTCGTGCCGAAAACATCGTCGTCTGATGCCTGCGATGGGTGAAGGGAGATGAGATGGCATAGTATTTCGGCAGTTTCTTTAGACACAACTTTGCCATCAATAACGAACTCAACTTTCCCGTCCCGCTGCTGAGCAATTACCTGAGTACCTTTAGCCAGCATTTCCCTCTCAAAAGTACTCCCATTCGTTTTCACCAGGCAACTGGTTACAAACAGACTGAGTTTCTTTTCCCGTTTTATCTCATCTATTGCCATAACAGTGACTCAGCCACCGGGGGCGAATTGGCAATTGCTCGTGCAGCTTGTGAAGCCCAACGGTATGGATGAGAGCATTGCGGGTTCACCGCTGTTGCGCTTTGTTGGAGATTTTTGTCGTAATTCGAGCTGGTTGAAAGTTAGCAATGTTTCACCAAGATTCATTCCTTGATTTTTCTACCTATGTGTACTATGTTTTGTACATACTTGACAAGGAGGTGCTATCAATGAATGCCCTTACCTATACTTATACACGTCAGCATTTGGCAGAGGTCATGCGATCAGTTAACGAAGACCACATTCCAGTGGTGGTGACTAGCCAGCGTGGTAAACCCGTTGTCATCCTTTCCCTCGATGATTTTCATGCACTTGAAGAAACCGCATATCTGCTCCGGAATCCTCAAGGGGCTAAGCGACTGCTTGAATCAGTCGAGGAACTGCGTGCGGGCGGCGGACAGATCAGAGACTTAACGGAATGATGATCAAATTCTCAACCGCAGCATGGGAAGACTACCTCTACTGGCAGATGACCGACAAGGCGATGCTTAAACGCATCAATCAGCTTATTCGGGATATTCAGCGAGAACCTTTTGCCGGTATAGGCAAGCCAGAACCGCTCAAGCATCAACTGGCTGGTTTCTGGTCTCGCAGAATAGACAGTTGCCACCGTTTAGTATATTCAGTCGAAGGCGATACTCTCCTGATTGCGCAATGTCGCGATCACTATTGAAATGAATCCTTGAAGACTCAGAAGTTATCTTCACTTCGCTTCATTTGATGGTTTCTTCGATATCGTCAGTGTTCCCATTAAGGCTCCGACTGCCACGCCAAATGTCGCCAAAACCAAGACTCCAAGTCCAGCCACCGGGGACATCACCGGACATCACCGTGTCATGTTTGACATTTTAAGATCTGTTAGAAGCTGATGTACCATTTTCGCCAACTGTCC
>JACAAY010000134.1 GCA_013377095.1 Desulfuromonadales bacterium | reverse complement strand
CACGGTCAACCGATTCGGTCCGCTGACGGGAAGCGGCGAGCGTCTGGCGACGGTCAGCCAACACCGTGCGGATCGGCTTGAACAGAAAAATATTGAGTATGAAAGCAAGAATGCAAAAGTTAATCAACTGGATGATGAACGCTGCATTTAGTTCAATCACGACCGACCCCTTACGGACATTCCGACAAAATTACACACGCACACACTCAAAACTACTTGGCAACGGTTTCAGCCAGTTTCAGGGCGATGTCCTTGTAGGGGTTGGCAAACAGGATGATCAGACAGACAACCAGGGCATAGATGGCCAGGGACTCGATCATGGCCAGACCGATCATCATGGTGGTCATGATCTTTCCGGAAGCGCCCGGGTTGCGTGAAACGCCCTCAACCGCGCTTTTGACCGCCAAACCCTGTCCTATGGCGGTACCCAAGGTACCGATCGCCATGCCGATTGCCGCACCAAACACACACATTGTAAAAAAGTTCATCGTATGTCTCCCTTTGGAGTTTGAAGTATCCTACACAATATAGGATGTGGAATAAGTTCATCACAAAGCGCGTTGACCGGGTCAGCGCCGTTGTCAGTGCGCTTCTTCAAGCGCGCCGGAAATGTAGATCATGGTCAGCAGCATGAACACAAAAGCCTGGATAAAGGAAACCAGTACACCCATCAGCATCATCGGCAGTGGCACCAGGAAGGGAGCCAGTCCGAAGAAGATGATCAGAACCAGCTCATGGCCGTTCATATTGCCAAACAGACGGAGAGTCAGGGAAACCGGGCGGCTCAGATGGCCGATGATTTCGATAAAAAACATCAGTGGAGCCAGCCAGACAATCGGGCCACAGAAATGTTTGAAGTAGCGCAGGCCATGATGCTTGATTCCCACCACATGGGTTGAGAGGAATACGGCGATTGCACAGGCGGCGGTGGTATTGATGTTGGCCGTGGGGGGAAAGAAGCCGGGAACCAGTCCGATCAGGTTAGAGACCAGTACAAAGATACCCGTGGTTGCAACCAGCGGGAAGTAGGGTCGCCCATGCTCTCCCATGGTTTCGACGATCATGTTTTCAATGCCGCCGATGACGACTTCCATGAAATTTTGCAGCCCGCCGGGGATGGTTGTGAGTGCCCTGGTGGTCAGGAGGGAGAGCAGCAGCAAAAGCGCCATGATCACCCATGTGTAGCTGACGGCGTCAGCGCTGGCTTCGGACAGGTGCAGCGGCGCAAGCAGCTTGCGGAGAAACTCGAGAAAAAGGAGTGGATGGACCATGAGCTTAACCTACCCTGTGCAAGCTATCCATAGAGCAATCTATGGTTCAATACCGATCTACGAAAAACGGCCGACGGAATAAACATCCGTCGGCCGCAACTGACCACGCAATGCTTACTCCTTTCCAAACGGGGAGGCAACGCTGTTTCCGGCGGCACCCATAGCCCGGTTTCCCTAGCTGACGCCTTAGGAAGGACGGGTCGGAGCAAATCTGAACAGATTTATTTCTGTTCCAAAAATGATACGCCTTATACATTATTTTAGTATTAGTTTGTCAAGTGTTTTTTTTAAACAGTAAAAATCTGATAAAACTCAAGTTGTATACAACTCACCAACAGTCACGAGACTGGAGTTATGCAAGAGCAATAAACGTTCAATCAGTAAAAACAGAGTACGTCCGGTCTGCAAGTAAACGCATGTCGGCACATGGCAGTTTTTACAGTTCTTTCTGACGCGGATTCAGACGGGATAACTCTATGCGCGCAAGAGAAACGCCGTCAGCAATGGCGGATTAACGACATCATCAGCGGCTCTTCAGGTCGAACTCTCGCAACAGCTCGTACAAACAGTGCGAAAACGTCTCCACTCCGGCACGTATTTCAGGGGTGGGTGCCGCATCGAAATCCACGCAACCGGGTTGCATCCCCAGGACCGTGATGACGGCCCCGGTGGCCTGTTCAAGGTAGTCGGTCACGACCTTCATGGGCAGCGTATGCGTTGAAAACAGCGTCTCAGAAATCTCAGCGATTGCTATCTCCCGGCACTCGCCGATAGACGCGCCGATCTCTGCTGCATCAACCAGCAGTATGTGGTCAGGTCCAAAGGCTTTTATGTAGCCGGTCACGTTCTCAGGCGCGTTCGCTCCTTCAAATCCCTCAAATTCCAGATAGTCAAAGGGAGCGTTTGCAAGCAGTTCCCGCATTTCACGGACAACCAGAACCCCTGCCGCGTCATCCCCACGGAGTTCCGAGCCCACCCCCAGGAGTGCGAGTCTCCGGCATCCGTCAAGGCGTGTTTTCAGTATCTCCACTAGTTGTGTGTGCATGAAAGGTTATCCTGTGTTTCTTTCTGTCGATTTGGGCTAACTCGTATTCCTTTGTGTTTATCAGTGCCTCTTTCGGGCACGAATCAACGCACTGCGCGCAATAGATGCACCTGTCGAGATAGAATTCAGCCTCGAACTTCTTCTCCACCACTTTAGTTATCTTGATCGCGATTGCAGGGCAGTCCTTGACGCAGATCTTGCATCCGATGCATTTTTCCGTGTCAAAGACGATCTTTCCACGGAAATTTTCCGGCATCTCGGGCTTGTCAAAGGGATAATTGCGTGTTGCCGGTGGTTTGATGGAGTGTCTCAGGACCTCTTTCGCCATCTTTCCTGGAATGGATATCATTGCGGCAACACTCCTTTTAAAATCAGGTTAATGAGCATTTGAACTATGGCGGCCGGGGCAAGGTACTTCCAGCAGAAGTCCACCATCTGCTCAATGCGGAGACGGGCAAAGATCGTTCGCAGAAAGGAGACAGCGGCAATTACCAGCGCCACTTTAACCATGTAGAGGAAGAAACCGATACACGCGGGCAGCCCCAAACCGAAGGGAAGGAATACGGTGGCCACCAGGGAAGCGACGACAACCGCCTCAATATCGATCGCCATGCGGAAGAACGCCAGAAAGCGTCCGCCATACTCCGTAAATACCCCGCTCACGATTTCGGTCTCGGCTTCGGGAATGTCAAAGGGGACCTTTTCCAGCTTGCCCAGCAGGATCACCAGGGAGACCGCAAACCCGAGCAGGTTAAACAGCCAGTACCCGGGATGGGCGGCATAGTATTTCGTCATGCCGCTCAGGGACCAGGTGTTGGCCAGGACGGCGGGCGCCAGCACCGAGATGTACAGCGGCACTTCATAGGCAAAGAGCTGGGTCAGGGTTCGCACCGCTCCGACCGCGGCATACAGCGATGTGGAATACCATCCGGCCAGGAAAAAGGCCATGGTCGGAATCGTCAGCAGGTAGAGGACGATGATCAGGTCACCCTCGAATGCATACATGGCCTGGGTGGTCCAGAGCGGGATATAGAGCACGGCTGTCACCGCGGAAGCGACGGCAACCACCGGCATGGCCTTGAACATGAACCGGTCGGCCTCTTCCGGGACGATGTCCTCCTTGGCGGAAAGCTTGATGAAGTCAGCAACCGGCTGGAACCAGGGCGGCCCCTTTCTGTTCTGCATGCGGGCATGAAAAATCCGGTCGAAGTATTCCGCACAGGCCCCGATCAGGCATAAAAAGAAAAAACCGGGAAATACGAGCATTCCAAAGAGAGATTGAGTCATGACTATCGTTCTCCACGCCTTCTCTGCAATTTTTTAGTTAGTTCAGTGAAATCGATCCCCCGGTTTTCACGATACCAATCGGTACCGTGTTGACGGAGGGCCTTCAAGCCGAACTCTTTGTGCTCACTTCCAATGACTTCGATGCATCTGTCGGTGCAGGAGAAGCAGGGGTCGATGGCGGCGATGATAATCGGCACATCGGCCAGATAGTTGTTCTCCATCATCTTGTTGACAGCCTGGATATTGGCCATGGTGGAGGCGCGCACCCTGACACGCTCCGGCTTGTCACTGCCGTTGCCCTTGACGTAGTGCACATCCTCGCCCCTGGGCGCCTCAACGCGGCTGACCGCCTCACCGGCCGGTATCTTGCGCGGTGCCTTGACGGTCACCGGACCATCCGGAATTTCCCGCAGAACCTGTCGGATGATCTTGCAGGATTCCAGCAGTTCCAGCAGCCTGACCACCGCCCGGCCGTACACGTCGCAATGGTTATCGGTGATGACCTTGAAATCCATCTCGCCATAGGCGGCATAGGGATCGCTGGCCCGCATGTCATGGGGCACATTGGAGCCGCGTCCGGTGGGACCCACCGCCTGGAGACGCACCGCATCCCCGTGGGAAATGTACCCCACGCCGGCCAGCCTGCCGATAAAGCTCTGTTCCGTGGTGGCGATGTCGATGTAGTACTTTGTTCTTTCTTCGAGAATATCGACGTCATGCAGCGCCTTGATGATCTGCTCGTCGGTGATGTCACGCCTGACGCCACCGATGGTGTTGATGCCGTAGTTGACGCGGTTGCCGCTTAAGAGCGCCAGGAGATCCATCACCACCTCCCGGTCTCTCCAGGAATACATCAGCAGGGTATCGAAGCCGACCTCATGGCCGGCAACACCAAGCCAGAGCAGATGGCTGTGTATGCGTTCCAGCTCTCCGAACAGGGTGCGGATGTAGAGCGCCCGGGGCGGCGGAGTGAGTCCGGCGATCTCTTCAACGCACTGGATAAAGGCGGTGGAGTGGGAATGGGAGCAGATGCCGCAGATCCGCTCCAGGAGATACATATCCTGGATATAGGTGCGCTCTTCGCAGGCCTTTTCCATGCCGCGGTGTTTGTAGCCGAGACGGGAGCTGGTATACAGAATCCTCTCACCCGCAACGGTGATGGAAAAATTGGCCGGTTCTTTCAAAGCCGGGTGTTGAGGTCCGATTGGAATCGTTACGCTACCCATTGTGTGCTACCTCCCGTTGGTCAAGCATCTCAGGTTTCCAGTCCTTGCGAAGCGGGTATTGACCTTCCGGCCAGTCGTCGGGCAGCGGATAGCGGGCTCCGTCCGGAAGACCGTGTACGGTGATGCCGAACAGATCGACCAGTTCCCGTTCGTAGATCTCTGAATTCGGTAGTCTGTCATAGACCGACTGGATGACCGGGGTTTCCCGGGGAATATGCCGTTTGAGGTTGATGATGCATCCCTCACAGGAGGAGAGGACGTAGATCAGCTCGAATTGTTCCCCCTGATCGAGGCCGATAATCAGGCACAGGATCGGGAATCCGATTTCATCGAGGACATAGTCGAGTATTTCAAGAAACCGGTTTTCTGGAACATCCGCAAACATCCTTCTCGTGCGTGCAATCAGAATTTTGTCGGACAGTTCGGGAAAACGGTTGATCAGCTGTTTGCTTGCCTTTTCTTCTGGTGTCATTGAATCAGGTTCCTCCATGCTGGAATACCGCGGAATCCGGTTGAATCACTGTCTTGGTCGCTTCTTCTTTCCATTCAAGGGTTGAGAGCAGCTTGACGACGCCGTCGATGATCGCCTCCGGACGCACCGGGCATCCGGGGATGTAGGCGGATACGGGGATCACGGAGTCCAGACCGCCCAGGATGTTGTAGCAGCCCTGGAAAACACCGCCGGAACAGGAGCAGGTTCCGACCGCCACGACGAACTTGGGTTCCGCCATCTGTTCATAGATCCGGATGATGCGATCCCTGATCTGGCGGGTTACCGGGCCGGAACAGAGCAGCACGTCGGCATGACGCGGGGTTCCCTTCAACAGACAGCCGAAACGCTCGATGTCAAATACCGGAGTCAGGGTGGCCACGATCTCGATGTCACAGGCGTTGCAGGCACCGGTGTTGAAATGGATCACCCAGGGCGACTTCATGCGCGACCAGTTGACGATTCTATCGATGATCTTCATGTCACACATCCCTCCTGAACAGCACGAAGAGACCCAGTGACGCACAGAGCGTGAACAGGACGGCCATGCCGGACGCCTCAGGTGAGCCGGCCGGAATGGTGGCAATGATCATGACGACCACGTGCATGATGGTGAAAAAGAAGGCCACGGAAAAGAACTGGCTGTAGTCCGGCTGGGTGCGGTGATGGGTGATGTCCTCACCGCAGGCATAGGGTTTTGTTTTGCCCGTGCTTGCAACCCCTTTGGCGGATAGGGCCCGCATGGACCAGAGTTCAAAACCGACGACCAGGGTCAGAATCAGGAGTGCTACGGGTGGAGTCAAAAGCAATGTTGCCACAATCAGTACCTCTCTTTCAGCCCTGAAGGCTGTTCATGGTGTGCGTGTCGAGTGATTTTGTTTTTCGGAAATGACCGATCACCACACCGGCCGCAACCGAGATCACCACAACCTCGACGACGATCAGTGTCACGATCAGCGCCTGGGAGAGACCGGTATTGCCGGTCAGATAGCCCGAGGCGGTCAGGATCAGCGTAACGCCCTTGGTCATCAGTTCCATGCCGATCAGCACACGGATCAGGTTTCGGGTTACGGTCATGCAATAGACACCGGTCAGGATCAGCAGAACGGAGAAGATAAAGTACTGCCAAAACGGATTCTGTGCCGCCAATGTCATTTCGTTAATCATGTTTCAACTCCTTGAACAAAACGATTACCCCATAGACCCCCACGAACAGGACCGCCAATTGGGCGAAGATATCGGTCCTGCGAAGCGTCCAGAGCGCAATCCTGACATCCGGACCCGCTGACACGGAAATCGTCGAGAGCGGAGCATCCCCCAGGAAATACTGCATGGCCCAGCAGAGGAGCGCGCCGATAACCAGCAGGGGGGCGTACTTCAGATAATGATGTGGTTCTGTGTCACTCTGCTCGCCGGGTGCCGAAGGTTTGGTCAGGCTGATGACACTCACGAAAACCACGGTGATCAAACCGGCGCAGACCGACAGTTCGAACACAGCCGCCAGGGGGGAATTCATGGTGAACATGAGCATGGTCAGGATCGCGCTTACGGCGGCCAGGCCGATGGCCGCCTTGATCAACGACGTGGAAAGAACCGCGTACAATCCGGTCAGCATCAACAGAAACAGTAAGAGGTGTGTCAGTGTCATAGGAAGCTCCCTATGGGAAGAATGATCGTATTGTACAGAAACGGCAGCGCCAGACCCGTGGCAATGATAATGATGGTGAACGCCAGCGCAGGAGCCGTCAGCAGCCAGCCGGCCTCCTTGACATGCTCGTGTTCCGGGGCCAGTTCTCCGAAAAAGACCTTCCGCTGCAGGGTCAGGAAATAGGCCAGAGTCAGCAGACTTGCCAGAACGGCGATCACCATGTAGACGTGGTGCCCGCTTTTGAGGAGCGCGATCAGAATCACCAGTTTGCTCCAGAAACCGGCCAGGGGCGGGATTCCGGCGGCGGACAGAAAGGCGATGATGGATGTCGTTCCGGTAATCGGCATGCGGGAGGCAAATCCCCCCATGCTGTCCAGATCTCTTTTTCCCGTCTGCACTTCCACCGCCGTGGCGTTCATGAACAACTGGGCCTTGAAGATGGTATGGTTGAACAGATGGAAGATGGCGCCGGCCACACCGAGCGGAGATCCGGCCCCGAGGCTTAAGATGATATAGCCGACCTGGCTGATACTTGAATAGGCCAGCATGCGCTTGAAGTCCTTCTGTCCAAGAGCGGCCAGCGCTCCCACGACTATGGACAGCGCGCCAACGAAGAGCAGAACCTGATTCGTTTTGGGTGTTGCCCCGAAGACTTCCGTGACCAGCCGGATCAGGGTATAGACACCGGAAACCTTGGTAACTATCCCGGCCAGGAGGATGGAGACCGGCGCAGCCGAGGCCGAATAGGCATCTGGCAGCCAGCCGTGGAAGGGAACGATCCCGCCCTTGATGAACAGGCCGATCAGAAACAGGATCACGCTGAAGATGACCATGGAATTGGCCTGATGCGAGGAGATGGCGCCGGCCAGGGCCGCAAACGAAGTTCCCCCGGCATACATGAACAGAATGCCGGTCGAGGTCAGCATCAGTATGGTGGCAATTGCGGAAAGAAAGATATATTTGAAGGCGCCCTCGAACATCTCGCGCTCACGCTGCAGGGCGATCAGGATGAAGGAGCAAACCGATACGATCTCCAGAAACACATACAGGGAAAAGAGATCGGTGACCATGACGATACCGTTCATGCCCAGGAGCGAGAGCAGCACCAGGTTGATGAAGTTGTACTGTTGCCGGGCATCCTTGATCAGGGCAATACTGACCACGGATGAGGCGAAGACCACCAGACCGATGGCCAGCAGCATCAGCATGCTGACACCGTCGACCCGCAGGAAGGGAAGGAAAAAACGTCCGACGTCGAATCCGTTCCACCATCCGGCCCGGGGGAACAGCATCAGGGCCACCTGTGTCACCGACAGCAGCAGAGGGCAGGCGATCAGGAATTTCCTCAGGTTTCCGGGGGGCGGAATATTCACCAGGATGAATCCAATCAACGGAATAACAAGTAAGAGCACTGTCACTGCGGCAACCTCCTTATCAGTATCATCATGGGTTCATGGCAATGCACACGAGTACACCGCCGATCGTGGTCCAGACCACATAGGTTGCAAAGCTGCCGTTATGCAGTTTTCGTATGGTACGCGACAGGCTATGGGCTATCCCGACCGCCATGACAGAGTAGAGCCAGTCAATACTCCGATCGATCTTCCAGGACGCACCCGCGATCCCTTGAATTACCATCATGCCGCGGTCATAGGGGTCGAACTCGCGCTTCTCGGCACGGTCGTAGATCTCATGCAGCACGGGGGCATAGTGGATATGATCCACGGCGCCGGTGCCCTTGCCGCTCCTGCCCACTCCGAAGATATGGTTGAGATAGGCGGCCACCAGCACGGTGATGGTCATGATCACGAGGAAGGTGTTTTCGGGAAACCCGGAGAAATGATGTCCCAGGGCCCGCTGGGCGCCGATGATCGGGACGATCAGGTTGTCCAGCGGAAGCTGGTTGGAAACCCCAAACAGCACGCACCCGGCGGCAATCACGACCATGGGTAACAGCATGCTGAAGGGCGCCTCTTTCACCTTGGCATGTGTGTCATTCTGGCCCAGAAAGGCGGCGTGCCCCAGTTTCAGGAACGAGGGGCCGGTCAGGAAGGATCCCAGCAAAGCGCCGGCATAGAAGATCCAGTGGGACTCCAGGGCGCCGTCATAGATCAGTTCTTTGGAGAAGAAACCGTTAAAGGGGGGCACCCCGGAGATGGCTGCGGCGGCCACGACAAAACTGACAAAGGTGACCGGCATGCGTCTGCCGATGCCACCCAGTTTTTCCAGGTCGGTGGTGCCGGTCTGGGATTCAACGGCGCCACTGGTCAGGAACAGGCAGCTCTTGTACATGGCATGGTTGATCATGTGGAAGATACCGCCCACGATCCCCACCGGAACGGCCGTGCCGATACCCAGGATCATGTAGCCGACCTGGCTGATGGCATGGTAGGAGAGCAGCCGTTTGTAGTCCTTCTGGATCAGGGCCATCATGACCGCGATCAGGATGGTCACCACACCGAGGGTCATGAGGGTGACACTCATGGCAGTTCCCGGTTTCAGCGCAAAAAGGTCCAGGGTGATCCTGGCCAGGAAATAGATGCCCAGCAGCTTCTCAAGCGCGGCCGGCATCAGGGCCATGAACGGCAGGGGAGCATCCAGCGCCGCATCCGGAATCCAGCTGTGAAACGGCAGACAACCGGCCTTTGAGGTTGCCCCGATCACGAGCAGGATAAAGGCGGTACAGGAAAATACGGAGTTGAGGGGAAGCTGGTGGATCCGGGATGTGGTCAGGGTGCCGGCCAGATAACCGGTCATCATGACCCCCACCATCATCAGAACATCGGAAACGCCGATCAGGATAAAGGCCTTGATTGCCGATGTGAAGGCCCCCCTGGTGCCGATGGCAATCAGACCGAAGATGGTTCCCAGCAAGCCTTCCCAGAAGAAGAGCATCAGAACCAGGTTGTTGGCCAGAACCGCTCCGTTAACCATGCCCAGTGAAATCAACAGGTAGGCGTAGAACTGGTTATTCTTTTCACTGTTCTTCATGAAATGGAGCGAATAGAGCGAGATCAGGAACCCGAACCCGGCCGCGGCAGCCAGGATGAATGAGCTGAACTGGTATAGCCGCAGCTCGAACAGCATGCCATACCCTCCCCAGGGCAGGGAAAGCAACGCTTCATGGTTGAACATCCGCAGACAGAGGATCAGGTTTATTGTCGCAGCCAGAAAGGTGGCTGCTTCGCGTGCAAACTTCGGCAGAACCAGGGCAGCAATCCCGAAAACAACCGGGAGAGCAATCGTCAACAACATCATATTTTCCATCATGGCGCTATCCTCAAGATCTGGTGAACAGTGGACTGGACATATTCGGACGGGTAATTGATCAAGATACCGCCGGCGATTGAAAGGAACGCCAGCGCGGCCACACTCCCGACCATCACCGGAGCTCCTTCGGCAACCGGTTCGGTCTTGGCTTCACCAAGGAAGATCATTGCGAAAATCCTGAACAGATAGACCATGGTCAGAAAGGCCCCCAGGACAAAGAGAGCGCTGAGCAGGTAATGGCCGCTCTTGATCGCCCCGGAAATAACCATGTACTTGCTGAAGAACCCGCCGAAGGGGGGGATGCCCATGACCGAAAAAGCGCACAGCAGGAAGGAGACGGCCGTGATCGGCATGGTCTTGATCAATCCGCCCAGCTTGGTGATGTCCTTGACATGGAGTTTCTGCTCCACGACGCCGGCGCAGAGGAAGAGCCCGCCCTTGGCAATGCTGTGCATCAGGATGTAGAGCAGGCCGCCGGCCAGTCCGATCTCGTTTCCGATGGAAAGCCCCAGGA
>JACAAY010000133.1 GCA_013377095.1 Desulfuromonadales bacterium | reverse complement strand
CCCTGGAGGGGTGAGCATCAGCGCCCTTTCGAGTACGTTTTTCAGTTCCCGGATATTGCCCGGCCAGCTGTAGGCAGTGAGTATGCTCATAACATTTTTAGAAATTACCGTATCTAAAGATCCGAGTTCACGCAGCAGATAGGAGACAAGGGCCGGCAGGTCATCCACCCGCTCCCTAAGAGGCGGAATGGTGATTGACATTAGGTTGATGCGGTACATCAGGTCCTGCCGAAACCGGCCTGTGCTTACCAAAGTTTCGATATCATAGTTTGTAGCACAGATAAGTCGGAAATCACTTCTCAGGAGTTTTACATCCCCCAGCCTGCGATAGCTTTTATCCTCCAATACTTTGAGGAACTGGGCCTGAGTGATTAACTCCATATCACCGATTTCATCGAGGAACAGGGTACCACGGTTGGCTAAATCCAGGAGACCATTACGATCCTGATTAGCCGATGTATACGCTCCCCGCACGTTTCCGAACAATTCCCTGGAAAGCATATCGCCCCGCAGACCGGAACAGTTGATTTCTACAAATTCATGCGCAGCACGTGCGCTCTGTCGGTGAATCCAGCGGGCAAGCTCACCTTTGCCAGTACCCGTTTCACCCATGATCAAGACAGGGCTGTCATTCGAGGTCGAGGATTGCGCTAATTGGAGAACCTCGTGCATTGCAGGTGTTATTCCAAAAAAAATTCCATCATGTCTCTCAAGTCGTTTTCTTGAGGTAAGATGATGTGATATAAAACCGGTATCAAATATTTTGCGTACAAATGCACCCAAAGAAGACATGTCAACAGGTTTAGTGAGAAAATTATTAGCACCGCACCGCATTGCTTTCACCGCAAGGGGAATATTTCCTGCGCCGGTAATAACGATGATGGGTATGCTGGAATCGATTGCCCTGACAGAGGTAATGAAGTCGATACCATTGCCATCTGGCAGGGTGATATCAAGAATGATTGCATCAAATGTTCTGTTAGAAATGGCTTCTTTTGCATCAGAAAGGGTCGCTGCCTCATAAATCTGGTACCCTTCTTTAGAAAAATACCTGACAAAACCGAAACGAGTGGAGTCATCGTCTTCGATCAATAGGATTGATGGTTGCAAGTCTGATCCTCCTGCTCTTTGGGTGTGAGCGGAATGCTTTACTTACATAAAAACAATGCAATGTGAGTCATCGTACTTAGATAGGTGTTTTGGGGATCACCTCAGAAAACGGAGAAATGTTTGGTAATACTTTGGTGTAGTGACGGAATTTTGCGCAACCAATAGCTATCAGTCATGAGATTCCAAGCTGCTCCAGCTCTAATGTGTAGGTCGGTTGTCGAAACCACTCGTATGTTGACGAACTTAAACTCTCGAGTTTAAGAACATTCAATTAATGCTTTTGATGCTCGGAGCGTTCCGCAAATCCACAAATTAATAATATTTTTTATGCATAAGTAATTCAAAATCTCGTTTTCTATGGCGCCCCGACAAGGACAGCATTGGAAATCAGGTGAGCAGACATTGCTGATAACGGTAGGATAAAATTCCACAGCGGTAATAATATCGCTATGCATCAAGCCGTCGAAATTCGGTGTATTCAGGGCTCTACGCCATATTCACCCCCCTTCAGCGAACATTCTGGGTACCGTCGCTATTAGTACTGTAAAATTCTCTGCAGATTTCTACTTTTGATGAAGAAGGTACGTTGATCTACACTACTACATTCTTCACCTCATTAATTTAAATTATTGTGACCGAAAAAAACAGTTCGATTAGTATACATTTATACCCAGTGCCAGATACTGTACGTGAACATAGTCCAGTCAGGATACTTGCAGTACGTATTACCGTAAAATGAGGAGCCAGAAAGCAGCCAGTCTTAGACTGTTGCGCTGATGGCACACTTAAAACCTATAACCGGCTTCACGCTAAACGCCTTCATTTCGAATTATTTTGTCATAAACCGACGCATAAGTAGTTTTTGCTATTATTTCATCTCTGGTTTCAATATACCCGCACCAGGTTTAAGTACTCCTCACAGCAACAAGCTTTTATCACTTCATATTCAAACACAAAAACCATAAATTACCCCTTGATACAGCAGTCAATTTGCGACCCGTATATGACTAATTAAATCAACAATCACACATAATCGCAAGTTATTTCCTTGAAGACGTTACAACCCATCAATATTTATGGTTTGGTTGGATGTTATCGGAATAGTTCATGTTGCAGTTGGTCAACGATATGGGAGTGGACATCATGTATTCAGGTGATCAGAGTATTTGGAAAGGGCTTTGACACAGATAAACTACATGACATTTCCGAGGAGAGAGCCGTCTGGGAAGGGGTAATTAGGGACAACGAAGTGTAGCTTAATTAACTTTTAGAACCGATTTACACTTTTCTTTTTTTCTGACTTGCGATGTCAAGTGCGCCCCTTTCTTGCTCCCGCAACATAATCGAATATTAACTGAGATGGGTAGCACCCAACTCACAATTAGTGCCGAATTATTACGGATTAGATAGGTGCGGCTTTTTCAATACACTTTAGCTCTATAGCCTTCCTACACCTGCAACACTGAGTTCAATCCCATAGTCCATCAAACCTTACAGGCCGATACTGCACCCCAATATATTTTGATGTTTTCTTGATGGCTTCGCACCTCATATTGACACAACCTTTATTCCGTTCCTGATAGCATGCAATCATAGGAAAAGGTCATCTGATATAGGGGGGCAGCCATGAAAGCCTATATGTACAATGTTGAAAGTGGTCTATATGAAGGCGAGACATTTGAAGACGACCATCTCATTAAATATGTTGATGGACTCACAACAACTTCACCTCCAAGACATGACAAAGGTCAGGTTCCAGTATTTGATCGCAACAGTCAAAGGTGGTCAGTAGTCCCATTAACTGAGATGAAGGAACGCCTCGGTTATAATAACTGATTGGGAGACGATCAGCATGGCATCATTTATTTGGGAAAACAAATTCAATTCGGGGATTGAATCAATGGATGCTCAACGCAAAAGAATATTTGAATGCATGACTATGATATATCGTGATATTGCAGATTTCGGGAACAAATGTGATTCGATCAATGGCCTATTGGATCAGCTTGAAATACTTTGTCAAATTCATTACTTGGATGAAGAGCAGTTGATGGATGATCTCAAATATCCATTGGCCGCAGATCACAAGCTACAACATGATTTGTTCTTGGCAACTCTTGATCAGTTTAAAGTCGATAACAAGCAGTGCCATACTGTCAGCACACTAAATGACTTTATCAAGCTAAGAGAGACTTTTATAACCCACATGCTCAACGATACTATGGTGCTTAGCGAATTTATCAAACAATCGCCACTTTATTCATCTGCGAATACAAGTCACTAGACTCAGAGTAACACTTTCCAAGCTGGGATCTCAATGCCATAGTTCAAGTGACCAAGAGCATCCAGCAGAACCTTGGGCTGATATCGCTTACCGTACCGGCTCATGGTCATAGAATCGTTAGCATGCCCCATGATCTCGGCTATAACCACTTCCTGAGTACCAGCTTGCTTCAAGGTCTCAGTTTCATTGTGGCGTAGGCTATGAAACACCTTGGCCTTATCAGCGGTTACGTACTCTCTATTAAACCCCCTTAAAGGAAAAGGCCACATCGAAAGGTGTGGCCTTTTGTATATTTGATTGTTTGTAAGTGCATAATCAAATGACAATTAGTAAGTTGATTCACATTGTCAAATCAAGCCTTGCCTCTTGCACTTTCACCAGCTTTCTCTGCCAAACTTTCCTGAGCTTCTAAAGCAGTTGGGTCCCCATCAGATGCCATCAGTTGAACCTGTTTGGAAATATTTACTGTATCCGTATTAGGAGCTTGCTGAGGTGCCTTGGTAGGCTGTGGCTGCTGAATCGGTGGTGGCGTGTTTGCTGCTGTGACAGATGATACTCCCGAGACTGACATATAGATAACCTCCGAGACCTTCAATTTTCGTTCTGAGTATCTTATCGGCAACCAACACAAGATATAAAGGATTATTTTCATCTTGTTTTATTATTCTACATGGCCTGTCTGTACTCCTTATCTTTGGTAAGAATATGGTGACTTAACCAACTCAGCAGAAAGTCCCTCATTTTCGGTGCCATAGGAGCATCAATGATTTTACACTGTTTGCGGATATATTTGACTGTATCGATAAATTTAGCATGTTCCACTTCATGTTCGTTCCTGCCTGTAAAACCAAACTGAGTAAATAGTTTTTCTTCAGCCCCAAAATGTGATGTCGCATAGGATTCTAGCCGTTCAACAATAGAGAGCAGTTCGGTGTTTGTTCGAGTGTATTCCGTAGCGATGATAAGCTCATTTATGATACCAAATAGCTGCTTGTGCTGCTTGTCTATTGTCTCTAAACCTAATTCGTATTCTTGGTTCCACTTCAATAATGCCATGGAAATTTACTCCAAATTCTTAAGTATACTTCGCTACAATTTACTGCGTTATTCCGACTTAGATTTTTCTACAGTTGCCGGATTTTCAGCAGCAGTAATCTTCGGTTCAGCTTGACTTGGAGCAGAGGCAGGGGCAACCGGAGCCGCTGTCGTGTCTTTCGGAGTAGAGTCTGCTTGACACTCTTTTGGAGAAGCTTCCGTTGTAGCCCCGGTTGCTGCTGACTCAGTTTCTTTGGGAGCTTCAGCTTTCGCACCGTAGCCCTCAGCATACCACCCACCACCTTTGAGGCTGAATGCAACAGTGGAAACCATTTTGTGGACAGCTCCACCACATTTTGGACAACTGTCGGCAGGTGGGTCGGAAATCTTCTGACGGAGTTCAAACTGGTGGTCACATGTGTCACATCGATATTCGTAGACTGGCATTCACTTGGTCCCCTAATCGGCTATTTAGCTTGAACAACCTTGCTGTGCATCTCGATAGCGCCTTAGTGCAGTGGAAAATCATATTAATATTCCCGGTCCAAGCTTTCAATAAATTGAAATATTGATTTTCTTACTGGGCTTCTAAACAATATCCTCATTTCCAAAACGCTTGAAAAGTAATACCCCAAGAATAAGGCAGTAAATAATGATATTGATGAGTGGATAGAGAGAGCCGAATCCATGAAATGCTTCTCTTTCAATCAACGTGGATGCCAGTTGCTGAACGCCTAACAGCTTCGGCCAGAAATAATATAGAATTTTCCACCAGGTTAATTCCGACTGTGGACTGGTTGCCGATTGCTGCACTATCGACTGCGCAATTTGACTGTTGCTGGCGGCAGCAATACCGTCAGCAACAAAACCAACGATGCCAACACCCAGAACACAAAGAAAAGCGACAATATCTGGCATCAGTAGTGACAACAGAAGCACAGCAATAACAACGAAGAGCAGGTTGATAGAGCATAGCAGTGAGGCAACAAAGTATTCCGGCATAAAAACCTGCAAATTGATGGATGTGATTAAGAACACGATACTATGCAAGGTGAACATGAATAGTGCCGATATGCTCCATAATCCAAGGATTTTTCCCATTACATACTGCCACCTGGCTATCGGTTTGGACAAAATACACGACTGCATGCCCTCATTCCGGTCGCGCCTGAATATTCGCATAGAAAGTAAGGCTGCTATAACCATTACGCCAGCACCTATAACGTGGAAGGTCGCTTTTGATAAAGTTCGGACAATTGTTCCTGCATCAAGAGCTTGTCCGTTCACCATGTAATTGCCTTGATAACAACCACGAACAAGAAATACGCAGATTGCGCAGAAAACAAACATGACGACAAAACTTCTCTGCTGCACTTCATCAATAAGTGTATATTTAGTAATCCTTGTAATGGGGGGAAGCGTTTTAGAAGTTTCCATGTCAACCTTTCACGAGTCTTACAAACACATCTTCCAGCGTTTCACCGTCTTTGGCTATGGCGGATATTGTGTCTTTTACCAAAAGCTTGCCACGGTTGATTATAGCAGCGGTATCGCAGATTTTTTCAACTTCCGACAGTAGGTGTGAATTCAGAAAGATAGTCATGCCTTGACCTTTAAGCGACTCAAGGAGTTGGCGTATTTCCCTGATACCGATGGGGTCTAAACCGGAGGTGGGCTCATCTAAAATTAACAGTTTCGGATTTCCCATGAGTGCAGCGCCTAATCCGAACCGTTGAACCATACCCTTGGAATATGTGCCGACCTTTGTATTCTCCCGACCTTGCATTCCAATCAGCTCGACAATGCGCCTGCAATGATCTGTAGCCTCGGTGCGTTTCATTTCCAATAACTCAGCACAGCGTAGGAGATATTGCCACCCCGAAAGAGATGGTGGAATATGGTTATTTTCGGCAAGGTAGCCAATTGATTGTCGGCATTCGGACTGTGAACTTGGGATGCCGTGTAATGATAAGCTACCCGATGTCGGCCGGGTAAAGTCGAGCAGCATCTTAACGATTGTCGTTTTCCCCGCCCCATTGGGTCCAAGCAGAGCAAAACACTCACCAGTCTTGACAGAGAAGGATACATCTTCAACAGCCGTAAGCGATTCATATCGTTTGGTTACGTTTTTCAATTCAATCATATATTGCCATACCAATGCCAGTTGCTCCTCCGGTTATGAGAACTGTATTGCCGGTGAGCTGCATAGGTTATTCCTTTCGGGTGGTTTCCATCTGAAATTGCATATCGGTTGAGCCCTGCCCTCCGATATGCACTACTTCATTCGGCGAATCCTCACTTCAATATCTCGGTTATCTTTGAGCAAAGTAACAATCTGGGCAGTGTCTGTTTCCCCAAAATGGTAGGGATAAAGCACTTTGGGCCGGAAAGACTTGGCAGCATCGGCTACCATTTCCGGTGTCATCGTATAAGGAAGATTCATCGGCAAGAAAGCGATGTCGATCCGTTTCAGCAGACTCATCTCGGGAATGTTTTCCGTGTCTCCGGCAATATAGAGCCGCTTGTCAGCAAATATCAGCACATACCCGTTGCCGATTCCCTTGGGGTGATAAGGTTGGCCGTTGTCGCGCTTGTGCACGATGTTATAGGCCGGTACGGCCTCAGCGGTGATTCCCTCAACCTTCCTAACGTCACCGTTTTTCATGATGATGCCACCCGTCACCTTCTCCGCGCATTTTTCAGTGAGCACCACTACTGTTTTCGCGGTAGTAACTTGCTGCAGGGCGACCATATCAAGATGATCCTGATGTTCATGGGTGATAAATACGAGGTCGGCCTTGGGCATTTTGCTATAATCAGCAAGCTTGCTGTAAGGATCGACATGGATAACTTTGCCGCCAAACTTCATCATGAGGGAACCATGGCCGATGAAGGTTATTTCAAGATTCCCTGCAGCTGTCTGAAAAACATCCTTCTCGAATAGGTCCGCTGCATTGGCCGTACCGGCACCACATACGCCCAACATCAAGAAGATCATTGCTGTTTTTATCATAATGCCTCCTCGTAATTCGGAGCTCACAAAATTTATGCAACCGGTTTTTCTGCGGTCTAAGTGACAACTTCAATGATATATCAGTCTACACGATGAATTTGAGCTGTTTCTCGCTGGGCAGTCCGTGCATAGTGTACCGCTGGTTTTCCGAATACCATAGCGTAGCCAAATACATGATTCTCTGGAATTCCTAAACGACTGCGGAACTCAGGCATCAAGTCACAGATAGCCCATTTGAGCAGCCCATCCCAAACAGTGCCAACACCAAGAGTCTGGGCGAACAACTCGAACGTGGTCATGGCTATCAAACAGTCCTGAACGGGGGTTGCAGTGTCAGAGGGAGCAGAAACCAATAGAAGATGCGGGGCACCACGAAATAGGGTGTCGATACGTTGTTCTTCCCATGCTTTATAAATATCGGCAAAGAATTCTCGGCCTTCCGGAAGTGATTTCTCCCGAATTATCCGTCCAAGCCCGTTCATCATTTCTTCACGCAGTTTTGCCAATTTATCACGGTCGTCAACAACGGTAAAAAGAAGCTGACGGTCATTCCTTCCGGTTGGTGCATGAGAAGCTACGTCTAGTAATCGTTGCACCACTTCCGGTTCCAAATTTTCAGGTTTGTAGTGTCTGATAGAACGACGCCCCTTGATAAGAAGCTCCATTTGCGTAGCCTCTGGAAAATTGCCTGACAACGACAGGCTCTTTTCGGGATCGAAACCCAAAATGGAAATAGAACCTGTTGGACAAATGGTTAAGCAGTGCTGGCATCTGTAGCAGTTGGCTTCTTTTTCCGGAGCAATAAAGGGTCCGTCTTCGTTTAGAGAGATAATTGTCGCCAGACAATCGGTGACACACTGGCCGCACTTTGTACAAGTCTGATGGTTCACTATGAAATCGAGCATTTATAATTCCTTTTGATATGGGGTCATGGAAAACTCTGGCCTGTGGGGCGAACCATAATTTCATTGATGTTCACATGAGGCGGCAGAGTAAGCAGCCAGTGGATACTATCGGCAATAGCCTGAGGTTCGAGTACTTTCCCGAACTGGGCAATTGATTTACCAAAGTTTTCCTGATTATATCCGGCCACTTCCTGAAATCCACTGGTCACGATTCCCGGCATTACCAAGGAAACACGTACTCCGTACTGGCAAATCTCACGGCGCAGTGCTTCGGTAAGAGCACCGACTGCAAATTTACTGGAACCGTAAAAACCGCTATATGGAGAAATGTTTTTCCCCACGACCGAACCAATGACCACAATATCGCCGCTTTTTTGTTGAGCCATATATTGACCTACCCGTCGTATCAGGCTGGCTACACCGATTACGTTGGTCTGATAGAGTTCCTGCCACTGTGAGTCATCACTGTCAAGGATACCTCCTGCCAATCCACGACCAGCGTTTGCGACGACAATATCGTACTTACCGCAGCTCTCTTTCCAAGTCAAAGTCTGTTCAAGCAGCAGGTCAATATCCTCCTGACTTCCCGCATCACCTGCTACCGCAAGTGCTTTTCCTCCTTGCGCAGTTATTTCCCCAACCAACTTTTCCAGTCGGTCTTTGCGCCGGGCGTTTGTCACCACAGCAGCGCCTGCACGAGCCAATGTGATAGCTGTTGCGTATCCAATACCGGAGCTGGCACCGGTTACAATCGCAGTTTTACCTGTTAGTGGCTTGTCCATATATAATTCTCCTTTTTGAATAGCTTACCATTTTCCCCAGTGAATTTTATCCTTTTGGTATTTGTCCTTCGGCTTGTCTTCACCGGTTGGGACACCGACCAAGATGACGTTCAGAGGAATTATGTTGGCCGGTATGCCGAGTACCGCACGCACATGTTTCATCTTGTCTTCATACGGGAATGAAGCGGTCCAATGCCCGCCTAGACCCAAGGCCTCGGTCGCCAGCAGGATGTTCTCGCTGGCCAGGGATGCGTCAACAACCGCTAAGTCTTTGCTCTGCATATGGGCTTTCTCCGGTTCCGCGCAGACAATTATCACCGCTCCGGCTTTTTCGATGCCGCGAGCGGTCGGGAGTCCAGCAGCCAAAGTGTTGATTGTCTTCTTTTCGGTTACCACAACAAATGACCACGGCTGTTTGTTCACTGCGGTTGGCGCGGCCATTCCGGCCCGGACGATCTTTTCGAGGTTTTCCCTGCTGATAGGCGCCCCGGTGAAAGATCGTACACTTTTTCTGGAATGGATGACAGCAAACGTGTCTTTGGTCAGCTCAGGGCCTTTTGCCTGAACCTGTGCCGCGAAAGATAGGCTGATAAGTAGCCAGGCTAATATTCGTATCATGGTGGGGCCTCCTGTTGTTCGCATTTGACTTGGCAATGATGGTTCTTCGTAGTCAGGAATTCATAGACTTTTTTCTGCTATCTTGCCCAACCGTTGCATGAGCTGGAAAGGGACGGGCGGCAGACCGGACAGAGTTCGCATATCTTTGCCAGGGCTTTGTCCAGAGAAGATGTTTCCGAACTCATAACAGTTTCTTCCCGATAGAGAACGCCTTGCCGAGAAGTGGCCCGACCGAATGATACCCCTTGTGAGCGGTATCGAAGACCAGCGGCTTTATTTTGAGAATGTCGGGGAAGCCGTCATCACTCAAGGTATCCAAGTCTGCCTTTACATCGACGATTTCGCCAATGAACTGGGTGTGTATCCCGATTTCCAGGGTATGCAGCAGACGGCACTCAAGAACCAGCGGGAACTCTGCTGCATACGGTGCGTCCACCAGTTCACTCCTGACAGGGGTCAAACCGGTAACGGCGAATTTATCGACGTTGCGTCCAGAGGCAATGCCGACATAGTCTGCTTCAGTCATTTTCGCTTCGTTGGCTATTCCGACAGTAAACGCTTTACGCTCAACGATGCTGTTATAGGAGTGCCTGGCTTTACGCAAAGATACGGTTACACAGGGGGGATCGGAACAACAGATACCGCCCCATGCAGCTGTCATGAGGTTTGTCTTGCCAGCTTGATCGTAGGTACCGACAATCAATACAGGTGTGGGGAAAAGCAATGTTTTTGCGCCAAGTGATTTTTTCATGAAATCTCCTATCTATGTTTCAAATTTACCCTATCCTCACCGACTGCATCGAGATCGAGCCGAGAACGATCTGATCCGCAAAAAAGGAAACCGGGTCGTCTGGAGTCCGGAGAGCCAGAGCGTAGAGAAGCGGCAGATAGTGCTCGTTGGTGGGGATCGACAGACGTGCTGCTTCTCCGAGCGACGGATAATCGGTCAATCGGTTTATATCCCCTCCGAGGATGAGCCCAGTCGCCAGGGCATTGAACTCTGATGCCCACGGATATGGGGTATCGTCACGCCAGCGTATGAGGAGAGTGGAGCAATCT
>JACAAY010000132.1 GCA_013377095.1 Desulfuromonadales bacterium | reverse complement strand
AATGCTGGGCGGGAAGCAGGGTCAAAAATAGAGCCATTTTTCAAAGGCCTGCTATGATGAATACCTAAACGATACTCAGAACAAATATGAACATCTAACTGCCCACTTGGAGGGTTTAGACACTGAAATTGATGAAGATTCATTGGTCGGCTGGTACAAAGAAGAATATGAAAAAATTGAAAAAAAGGTCGAGGCTATGCACGAGCTATCACAGCTTGGTATGGCCATAGAAATAATTGACCATCAATTTAATGTTCTTTATGCCGAGATTGACCAGGCTATTCGATTTTTCAAACAATTCTCTGATGATAATCCCAAGATTAAATACAATTACCGACAGCTAAGACAGGCGTTCGATCACCTTGAAACCAATCATCAATTGCTGACACCTCTTTATAGAACCTCACGCCGAACAAGAGTCGAAATTACAGGTGCAGAAATAAGAGAATATTTGGAAAAGTTTTTCTACACGCGCTTTAAAAGACACCGGATAAAATTTAATACTGACAGCAAATTTGATAATTACGTATTTTTTACATTTGAGTCGGTAATCAAGCCTGTCTTTGTAAATATCATTAACAATGCAATGTATTGGCTGACCTCGGTAAATGATCGACAAATTACCATCAGAATGCAGGATGGGAAAATTAGAATTCTTAATTCCGGTCCTAAAATAGATGATGTTTATCTTGAAGACATATTCACATTGTTTTTTTCAAGAAGACCAGGTGGTAGAGGAATCGGATTGTATCTGGCCAAAACTAATTTACACACAATTGGCTACGAAATTTATGCGACAAATGATAGAGCCTTTAACAAATTGGGTGGTGCTTGTTTTGTAATCGAGCCAAATGTGAGGGATGAAAATGACCTTTGATGAGGTTGCCGCAGAAATTGTAAAGAACTCAATACGAACTGCGTATGCTATCGATGATGAGATTATTGAGCCATATTCAGATCAAACCGGAGACAGAAAAATGTCAAAGGAGCTATATGCTTCTTTTCAAAAGGTTGGCTGTTCTCTGGAACTTGCACGCTTTACTACCAAAAAGAAATGGGATGGAGAACAGAAACAAAATCTTGGGAAAAAAGATCTTTTGATTCTTGATTGGGAATTAAGCAAGAGTGAGCCTAAATACGCAAATTCACTGTATATCCTACATCAAGCGATTCAACAACCAGGACTTCCGTTTGTGTGTATTTATACTCATGCCCCTGATCTTGATGTTATTGCAAAAAATATTTTCTCATATTTCTGGTTTGGTAAAGAAGACAAAGATTCGATTGAACGTAAAGGAAATGACTTATTAAGCAGTCTTCAAGAAAATATTGCTGATTTTGATGAGGATAAATTTAAGGAAATTGCTGTTAAAACACTTGATATAATCAAAACACCTTCCAGAGAAAAGAGCATTCTTAAAGAAATAAGCACATGCATTAATGAAGTTTTTGGGAAAGGTGCTAAGGAAATCATTATCTCTGAAGGTAATACGTTGTTTAGCATGACGGAACTCAAGGACATCTTGATCTGTTTTTCGTTGAGCTCTTGTGGTTATCTTAAGTCTGGCAAGAAAACTCAACGGATTGACATTTTTCCTATACAGGCTATCGGCTGCCAGTATTCCTTTTTAATTGATAATGCAATAGTGCAAATATACAAAAAGATTGGCCCTGAAGGCTCCGTTCCACCGGGAAAACTGTATGAACATTTGTCTCAAGCAATTTGTAAAAGACCCCACAATTTTGTATCTCTTTTGGGTCTTGAGTTTCGAAACTATTTCCGAGATAAAGCTAAGAACCTCGGACGGGAGTTGAATTCAATTGATGAAGATGCATTTTTGTATCATCAAGAATGTATAAAAAAAGAGACCGATGGTGACGACCATTTTTCATTCTTCATGAAAGATATATGGAATTCACAAGTAACAGGCGACTGGCATGGACATAGCCCAAAAACTCTTGAAGTCATTGAGGATTACAAGGCTGAACACAAATTCGATGAACGGCTTACAGCTATAATTAAGACTCAAGGAAATGATATTTCTGCCCCCTTGGCATATCTGAATAAAAGATATTCCATGTTGCGATGGGAGCCAACTCCTCCATCTTCTTTACGTTTTGGCGATATATTCAAGACGAGTTCACCGGAAATTCCATATCTTCTCTGCATTACATCTCATTGTGACTGCCTTCGCCCAAAAAAAATCAATGACATGTTCTTATTTGTTGCAGGTAAAATTATAGCCACAAAAAACGGACTAATGACTGGAGATGAAGGGTTCCAATCTTTTATTAGAGATGACAGCAGTAATGTGATTTGCCTAGCATGGGAAGACAAGCCTTTTAGTCTTCATATAGAAACTTCAAATCTAAATCTCTTAAAACCGGTCAAAGCAAAATTCAAAAATGAGAAAATTGAGCTTATGTATCAATGCACTCAAAGGGAAAACTATACTCAACGGATCGCTAACCATGCATTTGGAAATGCCGGAAGGGTTGGAATTACTTTTGCCAACTTGAAAGAGTTCAAGACTAAAAAACCAGTGCCTTGTAAGAATCCAGAAGGGCAAAAATGTATGGTAAAAGCCCCTTAAATGCGGTTTCGATGCCATGGAACTGCCATAAACGTTAAAAATGAGACATGTGCCCTCCGAACAAAAAAGTCGAATGATGAGTTGGGTCAGAACGAAAGGGACTGCACCCGAACTTGCCCTTCGATCAGCACTTCATTCCGCTGGTATTCGATTTCGACTGCATCGCAAAGACCTCCCCGGAAAACCCGATATTGTCCTGCCGAAATACAACTCCGTAATTTTTGTACATGGTTGTTTCTGGCATCATCACGAAGGGTGCATCAAATCAAGGATGCCCAAAACAAATATTGAATTTTGGCAGGATAAAATCGCAGCAAACATAAAGCGTGACAAATCTAATCAGGACGATTTAGAAAAAATGGGCTGGCAGGTTCTTGTTGTGTGGGAATGTGATATTAAGAAAAATGTGCAGGAAGTTGCAAACCAAATTACGCTCACGCTCGCAAAGTTGCAATCATAACAGTCGGGTCAAGTCACCTAATGGAGACACCTCTTGTATGACTGAAGAATTGAAAATAGTGATTATTGCCGGACCTAACGGCGCAGGCAAGACGACCTTTGCCCGTGAATTCCTCCCCAATGAGGCCCGCTGCCCGACGTTCATCAATGCGGATCTTATTGCCGCCGGCATTTCGCCATTTGCCCCGGAATCGGTGTCAGTACGCGCTGGTCGATTGATGCTGGAGGAAATTGAGGGCCAGGTACGGAATCGCAAGAGTTTTGCCTTCGAAACAACCCTCAGCGGACGAGCATATCTGCATAAAATCCGGCAATGGCAGGAGCTTGGATATCACGTAAAGTTGTTGTTTCTGAGTCTGCCGAATGCCGATGTTGCGGTTGCAAGGGTAGCAGCCCGCGTCGCTCAAGGCGGCCACAATATTCCTGAAAATGTTATCCGACGTAGATTTGATGCCGGCTTGAAGAACTTTGACACGATTTATAATAAACAAGTTGATGCCTGGATGCTGTACGATAATTCCGAGAGCAAGCCAAGGATGCTTGCGTGGGGAGAAAAATAATGAAGAAAGAAAATCTGCCAAAAGACTCTGATCTGTTGGGCTCGGTCCTGGCAATAAAACGCTCTGCTGCACACGCCCTGAAACTGGCCCGCAAGACCCATACGCCCTGCTATGTAGTCAAGGATGGCAAGATAGTTAATGCCGCCGAACGACACAAAAAAGCCGGACAGGAAAATACGCCAAATAAAAGCAGATAAAAGTTGTATTCGCGCCGGCAGAATTCGGGTGATTTTTGCCCGGGAAAAAAGTTGTCGAGTCTCGGCCTCCAAAATGATTCACAATAATTAAAAACCATGACCTCACTCACCATCACCATAAAATACTTCGCCTCCCTCAACCGCGCTCCCGGCCCAACCTGGCTTGCCCAGTCCCAGCTTGCGGATCTGTTTGACGTGAATGTTCCGGCTATATCGAAGCATGTCCGTAATATTCTGGCTAGCGGCGAGCTTGATGCTTTGGCAACTGTTTCCAATATGGAAAGAGTTCAGATTGAGGGTGAACGGAAGGTCAAACGAAGCCAGATTTAATAAAACCCCATTCCCTTATGAAGGACCAACCATGGAAACCGGAAGAAACGACCCCTGTCCCTGCGGCAGCGGCCTCAAGTACAAGAAATGCTGCGCCGACAAGCAGGAGGCCAGTGAGCATCAAAGCGTTATGGGGACTGTTATGGATGAACTGAAGGGACTGCTCCAGGGTAAGAGCTTCGGTTCTCTTGATGAGGCCAATGCATTCCTTAGTCAACACACTCAGCAGCGCAATCAGGCGCCGATTGATGATTTTCACGGGCTGTCATCCGAGCAGATGCACCGGTTGCTTCACTTCCCGTTTGATACGCCCCAGCTGTTCAGTATTGCGTCCGCTCCGGTCAGCAATCCCCAAGCACCGATCCTGTCACTGTTCAAACTGCTGGCGGGCGCCATCGGCGACGATGGCCTGAAGGCAACCGCCACCGGCAATCTTCCACGGAACTTCTGCCGGGAATCGGCCAAAGCCTATCTGGGAGAAGAGGAGTACCAGCGCTGGTCGCGGTACGGCGAGATCAAATCCGAGCCGGAATTCAGGGAAATGCATGTCACCAGGCTGGTCGGTGAGTTGGCCGGATTGATCACGAAATACAAGGGGAAGTTCATACTCGGCAAGGAATGCCGGAAGCTGCTGGCTGAACAGGGACAAGCAGGCATCTATCCGCGGCTGTTCCGCTCTTTTGTCCGGGAATACAACTGGGCCTATCTGGGCCGTCTGGTAGAGGTTCCCTTTATCCAACAGTCATTTCTGTTTAGCCTCCATCTGCTGGGCAGATATGGGGGAGAGTGGCAGACCAGCATCTTCTACGAAGACAATTTCCTGCGGGCCTTCCCGAATCTGCTCTCCCAGGTGCAGCCGTTCGGCAGCTATTACTCGCCGGAGAAAGTAGTGCGGCTCGCTTATTCGACACGCTGTCTGGAACGTTTTGCCCAATTCATGGGCCTTGTGGAAACGGAACGCACCGGCACTGATCGCTCATCCGAAGAGTTCAGGGTGAGAAAACTGCCGCTCCTTGATCAGGTCGTCCAGTTCCATTTCTGAGATCTTTTAGTAAGTTAGAAGTTATTTTCTGCGCTTTTCTGACAGAAAATGACTTCGTGAACTTACTTATCCTGTTTATCAGGGTGAGGATAGAACTCCATGTTGCTGCGCCTGTTCCTGATATTTACCCTTGTCCCGATCATCGAAATCTGGCTGCTGATCCAGGTCGGCAGCGTAATTGGCCCGCTGCCGACCATAGCGATCCTGCTGGCCATCTCCATGGCCGGCGCCTGGCTGGCCAGGTCGCAGGGCTTTCGGGTCATCCTTGCGATCCGCGAAGAATTGGCAATGGGGCGTATGCCGGCCGCGCATATTCTCGACGGCGCCCTGATCCTGGCGGGCGGGATTCTGCTCCTGACCCCCGGCTTCTTTACCGACTTCATCGGCCTTTTCTTTCTGATCCCCGTCACCCGTGACCTCTTGAAAGGATGGTTACGGATCTGGCTCGAGCAGAAGCTTCGTCAGGGCAACTTCGTTATTCACAATCGCGGACGTTAGTTGGTGCAACCGGGGCGGGGCAGACAGGTTGACAGCCCAGCTGGTTATGACGTATATAAAGACTCGAAATGAGTACAACCTTTCCACCACGAGGCTCTGGAAAAAGGGGGTAACCCCTGTAAATTCCGAGCCTTTCGCTTTGTCAGTCGTAGCGGTAAGCTTACTGTCCCCTTGCTGATAACCGTGTGTTGTCACATGCCCTATTTACCCTATTTTAATACAAGACAGGATTGGCTTCGGTCTGCATATATATGAGTGAACAACCCCAGTTTGACATGGTTTTGCAGGAACAACAGCGTCTGTCTGAACTGCTCACCTCCATCGAAGAGACAGCCAGGCAGAACCGGGCCAAGATCGCCTGTCACGATGCCGGTATGGCCGAACTGAAGAAGGAACGACTTGAGTCGGTCAGCTGGCGCGAAAAAAACTCGCTGACGGAAAAGCTGATCGAGAACGACGCGTTTGATCCCGCCCGATATCTGACCTCCTTCCAGATGACCGACAGCCCGTACTTCGGGATTGTCGGGATCAAAGACAGCGACAGGAGGCTCGGCGACAGGGAATACCGGATCGGGAAGCAGGGATTCGTATCCCATGACAACCGGGCTTTGGTCGTTGACTGGCGGAAAGCCCCCATCTCCCGCTTTTTTTATGACTACGAGCTCGGGGATGACTACTGCGAAACCATCCAGGGCAAAGAGCGGGAAGGGGTGATAACCCGGCGTGACACGGTGGAGATCGCGAAACGCCTGCTGCGGCGCATGGAATGCGGCGATGATCTGTACGAACTGGCCGGTGGCGGATGGGTGAAAAACGCAAAACAGTTTTACTCGACCACCGACACCAAGCTGGCGAACCAGGACCATCGCATGGTGGATATCGTTTCGCTGATCTCTCCGGATCAGTTCCACATGATTACGGCGGAAGCCACTGACGGCTGTACCCTGATCACCGGCGGCGCCGGCAGCGGCAAGACGGTGGTCAGCCTCCATCGGCTGTCGTGTCTGCAGTTCAACGACCCCGAAAGATTCAACCCAGACCGCTGCCTTGTCCTCATGTTCAATAAGGTGCTCCGTAACTATGTCAGGCAGACCTCCTCCGACCTGCTCGGCAGCACGCGGGTGGACACGTTCAGCGCCTGGGCCTTGAGCGCCATCACCGCCCTGACCGGCAAGGTCATCAAGCCGGTTGTGGGCGATGCCCTGACGGCGCAGAAGAAATCATCGCAGTTGTCCGGTCTGCTGGCCCGCTATGTCACGGAAGTGCAGGAGGTGGAGCCGCTTCAGGATCTGTGGCGGTTTTACGGCCAGCCGTACGTTCTGGATGCCCTGTTTGCCGATGGAAAGGGGAGAGAAGAATTTCTGGCAGATCTGCGCCTGCGCTACTCGGTCAGAAGCCAGGCGGTATCGTTTGCCGACCTGAGCGTGCTGCTACGTCTCTGTCAGCTGCGCGAAAAGGAGGGTCCGATTCGCGAGGCGCTCGACTGGTACGCCCACATCATTGTGGATGAGGGGCAGGATCTTTCGCTTCTGGAGCTGGAGGCGATTCTTGCGGCAACGGACAAGCGCAACAGCATACTGGCGGGAGCTTGCCGCAGGGTTGACGTAATTCCACTTCCAAATCAAAGCCTTTTCTGCACGCTCCCTGTCACCCGTAATTTTTTAAAGGGATGGCTGCGGATCCTGCTCGAACAGAAGTCTGTCAGGGCAACTTCGTTATTCACGGTCGCAGTCGTTAGTCCTTTCTGTCGGCTCGTGGGGTTGATGAGGGACCTCTCCCCTTTTAACGGATTTCGTCACCATTCCGATCGCCCCTCGTCTTCAAGCGGTAACCAACGCCCGTTACGGTGATGATGTGTCGGGGATGGGAGGTGTTCGCCTCGATCTTGCGGCGAAGGTTGCTGATGTTAACCCGCAGAATATGGGCGTGCTCAGGGGTAACACTTCCCCAAATCTGCATCAGGAGCTGATGGTGGGTCACTACCCTGTCGGCATGTGCAGCCAGGAGACAGAGGATGTCATATTCGATCGGAGTGAGATGAATCTCTTCAGAATTGACGAGAACCAGGCGGCGATCAAAGTCGATCTTCAGGTCGTTGCAGCTGAATAGCGACTCGGGTATCTGTTGCAATGAACGCCGCAGCACTGCCCGGATACGGGCCAGGAGCTCGCTGATTCCGAACGGTTTGGTCAGGTAGTCATCAGCCCCGCTATCCAAAGCGGACACCTTGTCATCTTCACGTTGACGCTCCGAGAGCACTATGATCGGGACTTGGGACCATTCCCTGAATTGTTTTATAAACTCAAGTCCATCCAGATCCGGTAACCCCAGGCCCAGCAGGATCATGTTCGGCCGAACCGCCACGGCAGCAGCCAGCCCGGCGTGTCCATTTTCCGCCTCGTACAGGTAAAACTCCTCTCTGGACAGGGTTGTGTGCAGGAATCGCCGTATGGGCAGTTCAGCATCGACAACCAGAATTCGGGGCAGGTTTTTTGCTGCCCGCTCAGCTGTCATGGGCTTTTCCCACAGCTGCCGCCAATGGCAGCCGTATCTGAATGCTCAACCCTCCGCCGGAACGGTTCTCTGCCCGGATCCTGCCACCATGGGCTTCGACGATCCCCTTGCAGATCGACAGACCCAGCCCGGTTCCGCCGGCGCCCTCGGGAACCGGTATGCGATAGAACTTGTCGAAGACCCGTTTCAGGTCCTGTTCCGGTACACCGGCACCCCGGTCGGCAACCTCGATCAGCAGCCAGGAGGATTCGGTCGAGGCGACGATCTCGATCGGACTTTCGGGTGGGGAATATTTCAAACAGTTTTCCAGAAGATTGACCAGCACCTGGATCATCAAGACCATGTCCATGGGAACCAGCGGCATGACCGGATGCATCCTCAGTGACAGCTCCCGCTTACTGATACGCGGTTCCAGGGCTGCCAGGGCGCATCCCACCAGATCCTGTACATCGCATTGAACGATTTTCAATCGTACCGCGCCAGCCTCGATGCGGGTCATGTCCAGCAGGTTGCCGACAAAACGGTTCAGACGCTCGGCTTCGCCGCAGGCCGTCTCCAGCAGTTCTGCCCGGGCATGTTCGTCCAGCTGCGCCCCTCCCTCCCTGAGGCTGGTGAGGACGCCGGTAACCGAGGCCAGCGGGGAGCGCAGATCGTGGGAGATGGAGTTGAGCAGGGCCCGTTCCAGGTTCTCCCGCGCCTGAAGAATCTGGGCCTGTTCGGCCTGGCAGGAAAACTGCACTCGCTCCAAGGCCATGGCGGTCTGGGTGGCATATGCGTCCAGGAGGCGCCGGCTCTCGATGGAAAGATAGTCAACCTCCTTTTCCAGGTGAACGCCCATCACCCCCAGTATGCTGGTTGTGGTCTGGAGCGGGAGGTAGATGAACGCGGAAGAAACCAGTGTATCCGTGCCATGGCCGGACACGTGGCGATTGCGGAAGGCCCAGTCCGCCACGGCCTGTTCCTTGGTGTCAAGGGTCAGCCCCTCGCTGGCAGCCACGATGTCAAGCCGTTCACCTTCCGGCAAAAACAGAACGACTCGGGCATTCAGCGCCTCCTCCACATTCCTGACAACAGCCTTCATCACAGCGTTGATCTCGGCCGCCGCCGCCAGATCCCGGCTCAGATAGTAGAGGCTGGCCGTCTGCAATTCGCGAATCCTCATCGCTTCGGCCCGTTCACGGGCCCGGGCCACCAGAGTGCTGATGACCATGCCCACGGTGAACAGGGCGGCAAAGGTGATCAGGTATTGGGAGTCGGTTACAGCGAAGGTCAGTCGTGGCGGAACGAAGAAGAAATCAAAGGCTAGCACCCCCAGCAGTGAGGCGGCGATGGCCGGTTTTCTACCAAGGCGAACCGCTGCGACAACAACAGCCAGCAGATAGAACATGGCCATGTTGGTCGGGTCAAGAAGAGGCCTGAGGAGCTCGCAGACCACGGAAACGGCCAAGACCAGCATCAGGCTGGCCGCATAGCCGCGAAACTGGAACGGTTCGCGCCGCTTGGGAGCCGCCGTGCGGGGACGCTGCTGGTCAAGGGATTCGAAACTGACCACCACCACGTCGATCGGGCCGCTGTGGCGGATGATCTGGTCCACGATCGGGGGGCGCAGTAGTTCACGCCAGCGCGACTTGTTCGGTTTGCCCATCACGATCTTGGTGATGTTGTGTCGAATGGCGTAGTCAAGGCTCGCATCGACCACCGAGGTTGCCGTAACGGTTGCCACCTGGGCCCCCAGGCTTTCGGCCAGACGCAGGTTTTGCCAAACCCGTTCGCGATTTTCCTGGGCGTGCCTGCTCCCCTGGGGGGTTTCGATGTTGACGGTAAACCAGTTGGCCTTCAACTCTTCGGCCAAACGGCAGGTGGCGCGGATCAGCTTTTCGCTGTAGGGGCTGCCGCTGACGCAGACCATCAAGCGGTCCATGGTCGGCCAGGGACCGGTAATGGACTGGGTTTCCATGTAGGCCCGCATCTGGTCATCTACCCGGGCGGCGGTGCGGCGCAGGGACAGTTCCCGTAAGGCCATCAGATTGCCCGGCCGGAAGAACTTGGCAATCGCCTGGGCAGCCTGGTCGGGGATGTAGATCTTGCCCTCGTTCAGGCGCTGGAGCAGTTCGTCGGGTGGGATATCCACCAGCCTGATCTCGAAGGCCGTTTCCAGCAGGCGATCGGGAATGGTTTCGCGCACCACGATACCGGTGATCTGGGCCACCACATCCTTCAGGCTCTCGAAATGCTGGATGTTGACGGTGGTGTAGACATCGATGCCAGCGCCCAGGAGCTCCTCCACATCCTGCCAGCGCTTTTCGTGGCGCAACCCCGGCGCATTGGTATGGGCCAGTTCATCCACCAGGGCGATCTGGGGCTTGCGGGCCAGCAGCGCGTCCAGGTCCATCTCCTGCAGGGCTACTCCCTGGTAGGGGATGGTTTTGCGGGGAATGATCTCCATCCCCTCCAGCAGGGCATCGGTCTCGGCCCGGCCATGGGACTCCACATACCCCACCACCAGGTCGCGCCTCTCACGTCTGCGCAGACGGCCGGCCTCCAGCATGGCATAGGTCTTGCCGACACCGGCGGCATAGCCGAGAAAGATCTTGAGCTTGCCCTGCCCCTCTTCAGCCGCGGCCTCTTCAGCCTTGGCCAGCCTGAGCATCGCCTCGGGGGAGGGACGTATGTCGTCACCGTTAGAGATCATTATTTACTCAACTTTCGCAGTTGGGTTTTTAGCCACAACCGGTTGAAATATTAGCGATTT
>JACAAY010000131.1 GCA_013377095.1 Desulfuromonadales bacterium | reverse complement strand
TCTTGATGGCTTTGCCGGTCTGGGGGTTTCTGCCGGTGCGGGCGGCGCGGGCCACTGCGCTGAAGGTACCGAAACCGACAAGCGTTATTTTGTCGCCGGCTTTCAGAGCGGCAATGGTTTCAGCAATGAATTGATTGAGCGCTTTTTCCGCCTGGACCTTGGTCAGTTCAGCACCTACCGCAATCTTTGCAACGAGATCCGATTTGTTCATACACCCTCCCCGATTGAATTTTTATTTCTTATATACTCAGACCTGATGAAAGTCCATTCATTCATGGAATCGTAAGATGTTTTTGCTGATCTGTGTTGCTGATGTCTTTCCCGTAGCAGAACAGGCCATGATCCGGTATTGACTCGTATGTCACTGACGGCTGCACTGAGGATTGCGAAGGTAACGCAGGAGAAAAGCACAGCCAAAGAGCAGAAGATTGAGCAGGACAACCGTTGCGCTGGCAGGCAGGTTGGTGGCAAATGAAACAAAGATTCCCGCCGCAACCGAGCAGCAGCCCTGGAGCACTGCCAGCGCAACACAGGCCTTGAAGCTGCGCGCCAGTTGCAGGGCCGAGGCAGCCGGCAGTATCAGCAGGGACGAGATCAGCATGATACCCACCAGTTTCATGGCCAGGACAACCGAAAGGGCCGTTAACAACACCAGAACGGCATTGATCAGACCGGTATTTATACCGGAAACCCTGGCCAGCTCTTCGTTAAAGGTAATGGCCAGCAGTTCATTGTAAAACAGCGTCAGCAGCAGCATAACCACGCAGAACAGAGCGGCGGCGATCAGCACCTCTTCACCGGTTATGGAGAGTATGTTTCCAAAGAGATAGCTTAAGAGATCGACGTTGTACCCCCCGCCAATACTTGCCAGAATAATCCCCACGGAAATCCCCATGGCCGACACGATGCCGATGGCCGCATCACCACTCAGGCGGGCCTTTTCCGTCAGCTTGAGTATACCCAGTGAAGAAAGCAGCACCACCGGCAGCGTTACCAGCAGCGAAGAGGCAGAATACATCTTAAGAGCCAGGGCAATGGCCGAGCTTCCAAAGGTTACATGGGCCAGACCGTCGCCGATCAGCGACATGCGACGCAAAACCAGAAAAACCCCCAGAACCGAGCAGAGCGCCGCTATCAGTGTGCCTGCAAGCAGGGCACGCTGAACAAATCCGTATGAGAGGAACTCGATCAGGTTCATGTCAATGTCTGTGGCACATCATGTGCTGGGAATGTTCGCCAAACAGGGTTGACATCTCCGCAGAGTGGCAGAACTCGTCGAAATTGCCGTAAAACAGCACCCGTTTATCCAGGTAAAGCAGTTTTGAGGCGTGCAAACCAATGGTTCCCATGTCGTGGGTTACCAGCAGCACCGTCACTCCCTGGTTGCGATTGATGTCGCTCACCAGACGATAAAATCGCTCCCGTGTCTCGGGGTCAAGGGCCGCCGTCGGCTCATCCAGGATCAGCAGTTCAGGATTATTGACCAGTGCCCGGGCGAGCAATACCCGCTGCTGCTGGCCACCGGAAAGCTCACCAATCAGCTTTCCCGCAAGATCACTCACCCCAAGTTCATCCAAAACCGCATGGACTCTCTGCTTATCCAGGCGCTTCAACCTGCGGGGAAAACGCTTGAGCGACAAGAGACCGAGTCCGACGGTTTCCGCCACCGTGGCGGGAAATACGGGATTAAACAACTTCACATGCTGCGGAAGATAGCCGACCCTGCCCCATTCGCTGAAACGTTCGCAGGGGACACCAAACAGCGCCGCCGATCCGGAGCTGAGGCTGTTTAACCCCAGCAACGCCCGCACCAGCGTACTTTTTCCGGAGCCGTTCGGACCTGCTATACCCACATAATCGCCCGCTGAGACCGAGATGGAGATATCCTCCAGCACCGGTCCCACCCGATAACTGCAGGTAAGGTTTACGGTCCTGACTACTTCGTCCGGCATGCCAACCCCTTCTTGAGATTTGTCAGGTTACTATCCATCAGCTGGATAAAGGTCACACCGTGCTGGAAGTCATCCCGGGACAGGTTATGCCCCCCATGCAGCTTGATCACCTCAACTCCGGCTTCAGTTGCCAGGGTTTCGGTCAGACGTGGTGACAGCAACTCCTCGGCAAACAGGTACTTCACCCCGCTCTGCTTGATATGACGGATCATGGCGGTCATGCGCGTCGCGGAGGGCTCCGATTCAGAGGAAACGCCACTCAGGGAACGATAGCTCAGACCATAGCGTTTGGCAAGATAGCCAAAGGTATAATGCCCGCCATGCAGAAAATCTCGCGTGGCGCAGGATATCAGCCCCTCGCGGTAACGCGTATCAAGCTCCACCAGCTGTTTTTTCAACAGTGCGGCATTGGCACGGTAGTAGCCGGCATTGGCGGGATCGGCAGCTACAAAACCGGCCAGAATGTTGTCCACTATCAACTGGTCATCACCGAAGTCGAGCCAGATATGGGGGTCCAGCCCCCCGGCATGCTGGTGATCATGGTCGTCATGGTCATCCATGGGCGCAACGGACTGATACGTGATCCCTTTTCCGGCGTTAACCACCCGCAGGCCCTTCCGGTCAACACCCAGAATGATTTTCTCTGCCCAGGGTTCCATGACAGGATTGGTGTAGATAAACAGACCTGCCTTGCTGATACGCACAATATCGTCCGGTTTCGGCTCGAAACTGTGCGGCTCAACTCCTGGCGGCATCAACAGCGACACCTGGGCGCTCTGACCCGCGATTGTCCTGGCAAAATCAAACAGCGGGAAGAGTGTCGTCACCACACGCATCGTGCCAGCCTTTTCCGGAGCGCCGGCATGCTCATTCTTGCAGGCGGACAGTATCAGCACACAGATGACAACACACAGCGCATTCAGCGCCACACGTTGCAACTGTATGCGAATCGAAAATATTCCGAAAAAACGGGTCATGGCGTTCCTCCCTTGACAGCATTACATGTTCCGCACCTACCCCGTCAAGCAAGATCTGTTCATGAAACGTTTCAACAGATCGTATTCACAGCGCGTTTTGAGTACACTCCAGAACGTGACCGCAATCTGATGCTGGACAAAACATTGAAAAAAGGTAATCATACAACACTTGCCAAACCAAAACGCACAGGATACCCAGGAGAAAAAGATATGAACCGCTACAACATGGAAACCACTCGAAGCAATGAACAGATCATCGTTGTCCAAAACACCCTTGTCAGACAGGTGTATGCCTGGATGGGGCTGGGGCTGCTCCTTACCGCGCTGATGGCGCTGGTCACCATCTCTTCCCCCGACCTGCTTCAGGCGATAGTCGGCAACAAGCTGATCTTTTACGGGCTGATGATCGGTGAACTCGGACTGGTTGCCGTGCTGTCAGGAGCCATCAACCGCTTGAGCAGCACAACCGCAACGCTGCTCTTCCTGGCCTATTCGGCACTCAACGGCGTGACGCTTTCGATCATTTTCCTGGTCTACACCGCCGATTCCATCAGTTCCACCTTTGTGATCAGCGCCGGCATGTTCGGCGCCATGAGCGCCTTCGGCTACCTGACCAAACGCGATCTGACCTCCTGGGGCAGCTTCCTGTTCATGGGGCTGATTGGCGTGGTAATCGCTTCCATCGTCAACATCTTCCTCCACAGCAGCGCAGTATCCTGGTTCACCTCGGCGATCGGTGTGATCGTCTTCACCGGCCTGACCGCTTATGACACCTGGAAAATCAAGGCCATGGCTGCCCAGGGACAGGAAGGAAGAAAGCCTGCCATCCTGGGTGCCCTGACACTGTATCTCGACTTCATCAACCTGTTCCTGATGCTGCTGAGGCTCGTGGGAAATCGGCGCAGTTAGTTCGACGGAGAAAACCGGGCCCATCCCCTGAACAGGGCATATGCTCACAAGGGCTGGACGGTTATGACCGTTCAGCCCTTTTTATACATACAACGGAAGGAACCTACCCATGGCGCAACCCTGGAAAACCATCGCACGCATTGACACTGTTGAAGGCACCCTGGAACTTCGCCAGCGCGGAGACAGAGACTTTCTGATCATGATCGGAGCGCAGGTGCTGATGAACAGCCTTTCAAACCGTTCCGAAGTGGTGCTCGGCCAACTGGGCTGTGGCCACCTGAAAGAACACCTGCAGCCGAGGGTACTGGTGGGTGGCCTGGGCATGGGGTTTACGCTCAGGGCTATGCTGGACACCCTGCCGGACACTGCCCAGGTTGTTGTGGCAGAACTGAATCCGGTGGTCAGCGACTGGTGCCGTGGCCCCCTTTCCTCCCTGACGAGCAGTGCCGTAACAGATCCACGGGTTGAGGTGGAAATCGGTGATGTTGCCGCCATGATCAGCAAAAGCAGCAAGGACAACGCTGAAAAACGTTTTGACGCCATTGTGCTCGACCTGTACCGCGGCCCCCACGCCAAAACCGATCCGCGTAACGATCCGCTCTATGGCAGCCGGGCCATTGAAAACGCCCGCGCAGCACTCAACCCCGGTGGAGTGCTGGCTGTCTGGGGAGAAGCCTATGACGAGGGGTTCGATAAACGGTTGAAGAACGCCGGATTCATGGTCACCACCCGACGTCCCGGCCGGGGCGGTCTTCGACATGTGGTTTTTCTGGCGGTACTGCAGGCAAACATCTCTCAAGAGGGAAGACGTCGAAAAACACAATCCAAAATTCTACAATGAGCAGTATGCCAATCAATTGGCCTTACGGCAGCGACACCCCGCAGCAACCATCGCAATAGGGTGCCTGTGCACTCTTGCCGCAACTGCAGAGATAGATCTTTTTGCGTTCCCTGATCTCAAAACGGATCGGCAGACTGCCACTGGCGTGATGGGATTCGTCGCAGAAGGGCAGGTTCTGTGACCTGCCGCAGGTGCAGCGAAAATATATCCCCGGGTCGAGAGTTAAAGCGATCGGCATGCCGGCATCGATATTCATCTTGTCCACATTACTCTCCTTTCAAAGCGGATCATTTTTCCATACCAGGAATGGATATCCCTGAGCAGGTGTTCCCCGAACAGCAACCTTCCCTTTTTTTCTAACTCGCTGTTTTCAGCGACTGTGGACTGCAGAGTCTGCAGCTACCGGAATGAGAATCTCGTTCCGACGCAGGAACCAGAGAGAAAAGGGTGAATTGTAACGGGCCCAGGTTGGATCTCCCATAGCCGTTAATCCCTTTCCATGAATCCACGACTCCAGTTCAAACTTGTTTTTAAGATAGTTTTTCTCGCTCCACAAACCGGAGTAGCGCACTGCAGCCATCCGACGCGCCGGAACCTGCAGTAGAGTTACCTCGGGGTCATCTGGCACCGGAAGTGTTTCCCGTGTGTACGCGGCAGGCATCATGAAGCTTACGACCCACTTGTTCTGAACTCGCTGCTGCCCGACGGGAGCAGTCATTTTGATTTTCTCTCCTTTGGGCTCCTGCGCAACGGGAGCCGCCATCGCTATTTTTTTGCGTGACCGGTTATCGCCGGAGATGTAGCGAAAGAGTTTCTTAAAGGCCTTGTTTCCAGCCCCTTCAAGGTCTCCTTCGACGACGGTTTCGGCGAGAAGGTGGGGAGGGTAGTCTCGAATCTCAAATTTGTCGTTCCTGAGCACTATCTTGTACGGAGCTTCTTCTATCGCCACAGCACTCTTCGCTCCCGTGCATATAACCGCTGCCACTATCATGATGTGGATTGATTGTTTCATGAACGCCACCTCCAGGGTATTGGCGTGAGATCCCAGGTATTTGCTGGCCTCGAAGTGTATGGTCGCATGTTTCCCCGCACAACTTTATGGTCGAGGTCAGGCCGGATATGCCTCCGTCGATATTTATAATCTTCATGGGTACCTGCCGGTCAGATGAGCGGCCTGACCTCGACCACCCTGAACCAGACAGCATGGGTGACGGCCAAGCCTGTCCCCACTCCGACAACGGCATCGGCATTTTTTTTGATCAATGCCAGCATGTCACCATCCGATTCACTTTTGATCAGTTCAAGTGCCAGGCGCACACCGCTGAATCCGGGCCGCTGATTTTGAAGAGGTATGCCGCGTGACGGTTCCGGGTCAGGTTCTGGTGAGTTCGTTTATCGGTCGTGCCCCAGACCAGCGTTGTTTCATCTATGATATGCGGCCTGGCATAGATGGCACTATTGACTCTGCCGTCAGAGGAAGATGTTGACATCACTCCCAGACCGGTATTGGCAAACAGTTCAGCAAGTTTCATGACAGAGTCTTCCTATTTGCTAAAAATTTACATTTCTGAGCGGTCCGGGGGGTGACGTTGTTCTGCCTGGATTGCCGGGGCTATCTGCTGCAGATCATTGAACAGCCGGATTTTGTCAGGCATGAATCGAATCCCGTTGACGCCTCTGCCACCGACCCAGATAACAATATCCCGAGGCAGCAACTTTCGTAACCTGACCAGTTGCCTGGCGATGGTGCGCCGCCCCATGTAGTCGCTGCAGGACAGAGCAACAATGTCACACGCCCCCTCGACCGCTCCCCGAACAATCTCCTCGAGAGGCGTCTGCACCCCCAGTGACAGTATGGCTGCCCCCTCCAGACTCATCATGCACGCCACCATCAGCAACCCGATGCCATGCTGCTCACCCGGCAGGGTGGTCAGCAGCACACGGGGAGTTCCCGCTCCCGGGGATTGTCCGGACAGTGCAGTGGTCAACAGAGCTCGCACCTGCTCGCTATAGTAGTGTTCATCAAGCACGCCAATTTTTCCCGCAAACCAGGCCTCCCCTACGGCGTGATTCATGGGCGCCACCACCTCTGACACAAAATTTCTCAGTCCATACTGCAGCAGCTTCGCTTCCAAACGGGGCTGCAGGGCGTGGCTGGCCCCGCTGGCCAGAATTTCCAGCAATTCCTCCACATCCGGAGAGACCGGCACGGCATTTTTATGTTCATCAGCCAGTTGTCGTAATTTTTGATCATCCAGCTTGACCAGCGTTCCGGGCCGCATGCCCCTGTCAAGCAGCTGCTTAATCAGCCGCAATCGCTCCAGCTCTTTGCCGCTGTAGACCCGCTCGCTACGTTGATTGCGCAATGGTGCCGGAAAGCCGTAACGGCGCTCCCAGACCCGCAGGGTGTCGCGACTGATACCGGTTTCACACTCTATCTCGGTAATTGAAAACAGTGTATTTGCCATCCTGTTTTGTCCTAGACAAAATATTTTTTATATGTAAAATTAACATGTAAAAATTTATCTGTCCATCAATAAAGGAGTATTACCCATGAACAGGTACATTGATGAGCATAAGGACGACACCTTTGCATCGGTCTACGGGGCGCTGGTTAAAATGATACAGCGGAATCCGGATCAGGCGGAACAGCAGATACGGGGCATATTACGGAATCTGTATATCAATCAGGGGCTCGACTGGACCGGGCGGGGAGCTGCCTGCAATGCCGGAATTGAGGCATCCATTGCTGCCCATGAATGCATACTTTTAGAATTGAGGGATCGCCACCAGAACGGAGACGAAAAGTGAGAGCATCACCATGACAAACAAACCTGATCAGCTGATGAACTTTTGAGTGCCACCTCCATACGGGAACTGGCCATCTGAAAACCTAAAACAGGGTCCGGGATGCCCGTCAGGGAGGGCACGACTTTGCTGACCGGTTTTTAGCTTTATGCGCAGGCTTTACGGGTTGACCCACAGCTCCATCACGGTATCTGACAATATATCCGGCAACATCAAATTTCCGCACACAACCCCTGGCATTCATATAACGGATCTTTCCGAACACCGGCCGTTCGCCCCAGGCCCGATCATGTACACCGCCGATACTCCAGGAAATTCCCGCATAACCGTTGGGGTCGCGACCGTCCAGTTGATAGCGGTCATTCAGCCAGATGGCCGTTGCCATAGCCTCTTCGGGGGATGGAGACCATTCCAGAATTTTCTTGGCCCAGTACATGCGCATATAACCGTGCATGGTGCCGGTGGTTACCAGCGCCAGCTGGGCGGCATTCCAGAGCGGGTCATGGGTTGTTCCCGTTTCAAACTGTTCCGGCGTATAGAGGAACTCCCGCGGGTCGTGGCGATGCTCGGTGATTGTCTTCAGCGCCCAGGCCGGAAAACCCTCCAGACTATCGTAGTTACTGTTGTAGAAACAGAAATTGTCGGACAGTTCACGCCGCACGATCAGCTCTTCCAGAAAAGCCTCAACAGATGCTGAAGCATCCATCTGCCGCCCTACCTCCAGCGCCACCCGTTGTGCCGAAATCTGACCGAAGTGCAACCAGGGTGACAACCCCGACTGTCCTTCACGGCAGGGGTCGTTACGTCGCTCGTCATAGTTGGCAAGCCCATGCTTGACGAAGTCGACAAGTCGCTCCCTGCCCGCCTGCTCGCCGGGCCGGGACCAGGCGACCTCACCCACTGACCGGTCAACCGTTAATCCATCCAGGGTGGCGTTGAGATCAAAAACATCAACCGGCAAAGGCCAGGCAATGGGATGGGACACAACCGGGGGAAAACTATCTAGAAAACCGGGGAGCAGACGATTGATTCTAGGTCGAAGCGTATAGGCTCCGTACTCCTGTTTATGTGAAGCGACCCGGCAGGGAACGATATTATGGGCATCCACTTCGATACAGCCTACTGAGATGCTTCGAGCCACCTGATCATGCCAGGTGCGCTTGATCCGTAACGGATCAAAATCGGTTACCAGCATGCCGATGTTCAGTTGCCGGACAAAACGATCAATTTCAGCGGGGGGATTGCCCCGCAGCAGGACAAAAGGGATCGAGAGGTCATGGAGGCATGCAGCTGCCTGCGCCAGACCACGCAGCATGAAGCCGTAGTGGCGCAGGGTCGCGCCCAGAAAGGAATCGGCCAGGGTAAACACCACCGCCAGCGGAACCTGACGTTCCAATGCCAGCTGCTGTGCATGGATCAGCGCCCAGTTGTCGGCCACGCGCTGATCGCGGCTCATCCAGTAGACCACCGGACCATTGCCGGGGGGGATCTGATTGAGGTGATGGATTCGACCGGGGTTAATTTTCACTGAACCTTTGTCGTTTCATCCACTTTTTCCGGTGCATGCTTCTTCATGTCTGACAGCACCAGTTCATATGCCGCTATCGTGGCTGCCAGGTCCGAATCCCCAAAATGGCCGCGACCATCAATGTCGTTTCCCTGGCGGGTATACATGCTGCGCAGGAGACCCCGTATCTGGGCCATCCCCTGCACCCTGTCCTTCTCAACCAAGGCCGTGGCGTCCGCATAGACCGTGTCAAAGGTTTCCTGATAGTGTGATTCAACAAGTCCCTTCATGGTGGGCATAGCAGCTCCTTTCTGACCGGAGAACGATATCTCCGGGATGTTGTGTAGTTTTATTTCTTGTCACTCATCGACCAGCAGCAACTCGGCGCCAAAGGCTTTCTCAAAAAGGTCGCGCTTGGCATTGCCGCCGAAAATCTCTACGGAAATATCCTCAGTCCCCAACAGTCTTACCCTGAACAGATTGTTGACTTTTTCCACATTAACCACCTCCACCAAACCGTTTCTGCGACGATCCAAGCCGTCGCAGAGTCGCAGGATACCACCCAGCTTGCTGACAACGTCCTGATCTTTCTCGCTGAGCAGACTAAACTCCTGATGTTTTTTCTTTGGAAGCGCCTTGCGGTGATAACGGGCTACCTGGGCGGCCATCTCACGCTCACGGGGCGTCAGACCGAACAGGTTGGCATGACGAATCAAATGATAGGAATGTTTATGGTGGCTGTCATAGGTGATGAAATAACCGATATCATGAAGCAATGCCGCTGATTCCAGCACTTTGCGATCCGCTTTTTTAAGCCCTTCCACACCTGCCAGATGATCGAAGATGGCAAGGGCCATTTTAGCCACATGCCTGGAGTGCGCTTCATCAAAATGACAGGAGTGGGCAAACTCCAGCACCGATTTTCGCCAGCTGCGCGGAGCGGATTGGACCGGCAACAGGCCCAGTCTGCGCATGCAGCTGATCACCAGCCCCTCGCGGATACCACGTTCATTGATGCGCAGGATGTTTGCGCCAAAAAAGTTCATCAGTTCATCCACCACACCGCACCCTGCAACGATTATGTCGGCGCGTTCGGGGTTCAATCCGGGAAGTTCGCGGCGTTCCTGCATGGTCTTGCGCATCAGCATTGCAAGGAGGTGAACCACCTCGGAACGGAGCAGTTCATGACCGTGCACCGATGTAAAAGCCTGCCTCCGCAGGTTCATGGCCATGCCCGCCAAAGAGGTCATGGTCCCTCCAGATCCTATGATACTCTGCACAATAATATTTTCATCGCCAAACTGTTCCCTCAACATTGTCCTGACATACTGCTGGAATTTGCGATAGTCGCTGATCTTAAGCGGGTCGCTGACAAAGAAGCGCTCGGTCATCAGTACCGCGCCCAGATCGAGGGAATAGCACTCCTCGATGTGACTGCCCAGTGCGATGACAATCTCCACACTGCCGCCACCGATATCGATCATGGCATAGCGGTTGCCGGTCATGGCAAAGTTGTGCAGACCGGAGAGCGCCACCAGTTGAGCCTCCTCCACACCTGAAATCACCCTGATATCATGACCCAGTTCCCGGCTGAGCGCTGCCACCAGCTCACTGCCGTTAGCAGCATTGCGAATGGCGCTGGTGGCAACGGCCTCCACCGCGCTGACCCTGAGCCCCTCAATCAGCTTGCGCATACGAGCGATGGCCTCCAGGGCACGCACACTGGCAGCCTCGGAAATAACACCGCTTTTGTTCAGGTTTTCTCCCAGGCGCACGGTAGCCTTTTCGTCATCATGAACCATAAACCTGCCCTGCTGATCCACATCCACAACAATACAGCGGATGGAGTTTGTGCCAATGTCAATGGCTGCCAGACGAGTTTTCTTCATGCAAGCCCCTCACAAAACAGTTTCGCGCACAGCACAACAATAACTCCAGGAAAACTACAAACGGGACACCGCCCCATGGCGGCATCCCGTTTGATGTAAACTATGGGCACAAAAAAACTATTTTACAACGGCATCGATCGCCTTCAGCGTTTTGAGCAGGGGCGCCAGGTCGTTCAGTGCGATGGAGTTGGGGCCGTCACAGAGTGCCTTATCCGGATC